>NZ_JBVVPZ010000002.1:0-365712 GCF_055811415.1 Mesorhizobium sp. WSM4846 | reverse complement strand
CTCCCCGCCCGCCCGCGGGGGGGGCCCCGCCCCCGCGCGCGCGGGGGGGGGGCGGGGGGCGGGGCGCCCCCCCCCCCCCCCCCCCGCCGGTTCAGGATGCAAAGGCCGAGCTGGCGCGAATCGAAACCGAGGCCCGCACGCTGGCCAAGATCCTGAATGCCGCGAGCGGCGACCTCTTCCCGTCCGTGCTGGAGCAGATCAGCGTCGAGCGCGGCTACGAGACGGCACTGGGCGCGGCCCTTGGCGAAGATCTTGACGTGCCGCTCGACCGCAGCGCGCCGGTGCATTGGGGCCAAAGCGAGGCCCAGCCCGGCGACCCCGCTCTGCCCGAAGGCATCAAGAGCCTTGCCAGCGTCGTCCGCGCGCCGGCGCAACTGGCCCGCCGATTGGCGCAGATCGGCATCGTCGACGCTGCTGAGGGAAGACGGCTGCAGGCGCAGCTTGCTCCCGGGCAGCGGCTGGTCAGCCGCGAAGGGGCGCTCTGGCGTTGGGATGGTTTCACCGCCAGCGCCGACGCGCCGACAGCCGCCGCGCAGCGGCTGGCGCAGAAAAACCGGCTGTCCGAACTCGACGCCGAGGCGGTCCACGCGAACCGCATCCTGCGCCAGGCCGAAGAGGCCCTTGCCGATGCCGAGCAGGCGCTTGCCCAGGCGAGCGAGGCCGAGCGCAATGCCCGTCAGGCCGGGCGTGATGCCCAGCATGGGCTGGACGCCGCCCGCAACGCGCTGGCCGAGGCCGAGAAGGCCGGCGGCGAGCTGTCGAGCCGGCGCGCCGCCCTTGACGAGGCGCGCGCGCGCATCGTCGACAGCCATGAAGAGACGGCCGCGGCTTTCGTCGAGGCCGAGATGCTGCTGCAAAGCGCTCCCGATCTCGGTGACCTGCAGTTGCAGCTCGATCAGTCGGCCGCCAACGTCGCTCGCGACCGCGCCACCCTTGCCGATGCCCGCGCCGTCCACGAGGGCTTGAGGCGGGAAGCGGAAGCGCGCTCGCGCCGACTCGACGCCATAGGCGCGGAACGCCGCAACTGGCTGGAGCGCGCCGAAAACGCCTCGACGCAGATCGCCGCACTCGGCGAACGCAAGGCCGAGGCCGAAGCCGAACGCGAAAGGCTGGCCGACGCACCCGACGAGATCGACGCCAAGCGGCGCGCCTTGCTGTCGCAGCTTGCCGAGGCCGAAAGCCTGCGCCAGGCCGCCGGCGACCGGTTGCAGGAAGCGGAAAACAAGCAGTCCGAACTGGACAAGGCCGCGACATCGGCGATCCAGTCGCTGGCCGAGGCGCGCGAAACCCGCGTCCGCGCCGAAGAGCGGCTGACCGCTGCCGATGAAAGACGGCTGGAGGTCGAGGCGCGCATCCAGGAAACGCTGAACACGCCGCCGCATCTGGTCATCCGCCACACCGGCCTGGAGGCCGACAGCCCGATGCCGGAGATGACTGAGATCGAGCGTCAGCTCGACCGGCTGAAGATCGAGCGCGAGCGGCTCGGCGCCGTCAATCTGCGCGCCGAGGAAGAGCAGAAGGAACTGTCCGACCGGCTGGAGACCATCGTTTCCGAACGTGAGGACATCATCGAGGCCATCCGCAAGCTGCGGCAGGCGATCCAGAGCCTGAACCGCGAAGGCCGCGAACGGCTTCTGGCTGCCTTCGACGTGGTCAACGGCCATTTCCAGCGGCTGTTTTCGCATCTGTTCGGCGGCGGCACCGCGGAACTGCAACTGATCGAGTCCGACGATCCGCTCGAGGCCGGTCTCGAAATCCTTGCGCGGCCACCCGGCAAGAAGCCGCAGACGATGACGCTGCTTTCCGGCGGCGAGCAGGCGTTGACGGCGATGTCGCTTATTTTTGCCGTGTTCCTGACCAATCCCGCGCCGATCTGCGTCCTCGACGAAGTCGACGCACCGCTCGACGATCACAATGTCGAGCGTTTCTGCAATCTGATGGACGAAATGGCGGCCACCACCGAGACGCGCTTCGTCATCATCACGCACAACCCGATCACCATGGCCCGCATGAACCGGCTGTTCGGGGTGACCATGGCCGAGCAGGGCGTCAGCCAGCTCGTGTCGGTCGACCTGCAGGCGGCCGAGGCCCTGCGCGAGGCGAGCTGACGCGTCGACCGCACAGCTTGTCGGTAGCGCCTGTTGGGGCTTTCGGCTAAAACACGAATTGGACTGGGTCGGTTCCGTTCATTCTGATGAGCGTTTTGATGTTGCGCATGATCCTCTCCGAAATCGATCTCGATTTCGCGATCATGTGCCAGCATATGCGTGGAGAACCTTGTTGCCTGTACTTGTCACGGGAGCCGCAGGATTCATCGGCAGCCATGTTTGCCATCATCTCCTGAGCAGGGGGGAAGCGGTCGTCGGCGTCGACAACATGAACGACTACTACGACCTGGCGCTCAAAAAGGGGCGCCTCGCCCGCTTGCAGCCTTACAAGGATTTTTCATTTCACCAGATCGACATCGCCGAACAGGGCGCTCTTGCCGACGCTTTGGCCGGGCAAGGCATAGTCAGGATCGTCCATCTCGCCGCTCAGGCGGGTGTGCGCTATTCACTCGACAATCCGAGGCTCTATGTCCGTTCCAATGTTGTCGGCCATCTCGAAGTGCTCGAATTCTGTCGCGCGCAGCCCGCATTCGAGCATCTGGTCTATGCCTCGTCGAGCTCGGTCTATGGCGGCAACCGGAAGGTGCCGTTCAGCGAGACCGATCAGGTCGACAAGCCCGTCTCGCTCTACGCCGCCACCAAGAAGTCCGATGAATTGATGAGCCACACCTACGCCCATCTCTTCGGGGTGCCGCAGACCGGTTTGCGATTTTTCACCGTCTACGGTCCCTGGGGCCGGCCCGACATGGCCTATTGGATATTCACCAAGGCGATGCTCGAAGGCAAGCCGATCCGGGTGTTCAACAATGGCGAGATGTGGCGGGATTTCACTTATGTCGAGGATGTGGTGAGAGCTGTCGTTGCCGTGCTCGACAAGCCGCCATCGGCTGAAGTTCCGCCGAGCAGGCTCTACAATGTCGGCAACAACCGGCCGGTGCGGCTCGGCGATTTCATCGACACTCTGGAAAAACTGCTCGGCGTAAAAGCGATCCGCCACAGCGAGCCGATGCAAAGCAGCGATGTCGAGCGGACCTATGCCGACATGACTGCGCTGGAGCGCGATTTCGGCTTCAAGCCGAGCGTTTCGACAGAAGACGGGCTGAAAAAATTCGTCGACTGGTACCGGTCGGAATGGGCTGGATCAACGACAAGGTGACTGCGCCCTGCGGGTCATCGCCTGCGGTCTCCGCGTTTGCGGCCCGAGGGGCGCGACTTCGCTCCAATCGCCGCCTGTCATCGCCTCAGCCCGGCCATGAAGGTCTTTACTCGGGCAGGGTCGACCTGGTTCCACCAGACGCCGTCATGCTTCAGCGCACTGGCGATGATGACGCCGTCGACGATGCCAAGGATATCGTTGGCATTGTCGGGCGTCACGCCGCTGCCGACCAGCGTCGGCAGGCCGGCGGCCTCTTTGATCATGCTGATATAGCTCAGATCCGCAGCGTGCCCGGTGCGTTGACCGGTCGCAATGATGGCGTCGGCGTCGAAGAAGACCAGATCCTTGACCAGTTCCTCCACCGGGCGGTCGGCAACGATCGCGTGCGCGCCGTGCTTGACATGAGCATCGGCGAAAACGCGGATGCCGTTGGCGCGCAGCCTGGCGCGGTAGCGTGCTGCGCGACCCGACTCGCCCTCGACAAAGCCCTCATTGGCGACATAGGCATTCGCCCATTGATTGACGCGGATGAAGCCCGCGCCGGAGGCGCTGGCGATCGCAAGGGCAGGGATCGCGGCGTTAGCGAGCACATTGATGCCGATCGGCTTGCCGAACTCGCGGCGGATACGGTCGGAAATAACCGCCATATAGGCCGCTGTCTCCGGTCCGATATCGTCAGGTTTGGCAAACGGGATGTCGCCATGGTTCTCGACGATCACGCCGTCGCATCCGCCATCGAGATAAGATCTCGCATCGTCCAGACCGCGCTGATAGATCGCCTCGACCGCCTCGCCGTCATAGCGCGGCGCGCCGGGAAGCGGCGACAGGTGAACGACGCCGATCACCACCTTGGTGCGGCCGAAAAGGTCTACGAGCGCGTCGCCGCCTGATTGACCGAGTTGGGTCATGAGAGCTCCGTTTGATCGATGAGCGCCGCCATTTCAGACGCGGAAGGACAGGATATCAATGTGCCCGGGCGAGTCACCGCAATTGCGGCAGCCGCGAGCGCGAACGTCAGCGCTGGGGCAACCGACATTCCCTTGGCAAACCCGCCGGCCAGGCAGCCGCAAAACACATCGCCGGCGCCGCTGGTGTCGAGCGCCTCGACACGTGGTGCCGGCAAACGAAACGATCCTCCCTGGTCCGGACCAAGGGCGAGACAGCCTTCCGCACCGAGCGTGATCACGACTGTCCCGGCGCCTTTGGCCGCCAGCGCGTCGGCGGCGGCTGCCATGTCATCCTGGCCGGTCAGCGCTTTCGCCTCGGATTGATTCACCACCAACACCTGCGCCAGGCCGAAGTCAGGCAGAGCCGCCGCATCGATAGGGCTGGCATTCAGGACGGTGCGCGCGCCATTTTCCTGTGCTGCCCGCAGGCAGGCATCTATCGCGGCGCCTCGCAGGTTTCCTTGGCAGACAACGATGTCGCCAGACGCGATTCGGCCCGCAAGTGCAGTTTGTGCGATCGGATCGAACGCCTCGCTGCAGGCGACGCCGCTGACGATGAAGTTCTCGCCGCCGGCCCCAATGACGATGGTCGAGCGGTCGCTTGGCAGGTCGAATTCAATCGGCTCGAGGTCAGACAACTCCCTGTCGAGGCGGCTCCTGATCCATGCGCCTGCGCGGTCCTTGCCGAGCGCCGTCCAAAACGTTACCGCAGCCCCCGTGCGCGCGGCGGCAACCGCCTGGTTTGCTCCCTTGCCGCCGAGGCCGTCGGCGTAGCTGCTGGCGTTCAAAGTCTCGCCGGCGGCAGGGAAGCGGCCGACGCGAAAAATCGTGTCGACGCAGGCATTGCCGACGACATGGACATGCATCGCTCAGCTCTCACCGATCGCCCAGCTCAGCATCTGCTCGAACAGGGTTTTGTAGCCTTTCCAGGCGATGAACTCCGGTGGCAGCCAATGCGGCCCGACATCGGACGTCCAGGCCACAGTGCGGCCCTTGCCATAGTGGCCGGTGACGAGCAGCGGCAGCGAGTCATAATCCGACGACACGGTTGCCAGGACTTCCGCCCCGTCTTTCAGCGTCACCTCGTTGAAGCCGAGCAGGACTGGCCAATCCGAACCGAGACCCCTGAGGATCGGATGGTCCGAGGAGGCTTTCAGGACAGGCGAAAACCCTTCCGGCACCTCGACGCGGTCGTCGAAGGCGAGGCAGTTCACCGGCAGCGCCTCCTCGACCGGCGTCTTGCGGTAGCGCGCGCCGCCATTGATGCCCTGGAAGCTATAGTAGCCGCCGAACATCAAAAGCCCGCCGCCGTCGCGCACATAATCGCGCAGCAGCCGCAGGCGGTTCGGCGTCGGCTTGGAGTGAACCCAGGTGTCGGGATGCAGAAGCAGCGTGTTGGCGCCGATGTCGGAGAGCACCACCGCGTCATAGGCCGAAAGCGCCTCCATTGTTTGCGGAAAGCTGCGCTGTGCCTCATGCGCCGGCATGAAGGTCACGTCGAAGTCGGTCGCTTTCAGCGCCGTCAGCAATTCGTCCGCCCCGGTGTGGTAGGTGACCGTCGGAAACTGGTCGAAGCCTTTGATATGGGTGGCGGTCGACACCCAGGATTCACCGGCAAGCAGGATCTTTTTCTTGGACATTTGAACTCCGTCGTAAGTCTCAGCCGTAAGTCTGGGCTTGATTCTGCCGCGAGAACACGGCTTTCGGATTGGCGATAAGCATGCGGTCGATGGCTGGCTGCTCGACGCCATGCCGTTTCAGGCGCGGTATGAAATGCTTGAGGATGTAGCCGTAGCCGAAACCGCCGAAGCGGGTCAGCATGATCTTGAGGAACACATCCTGCGACAAGAGCAGGCGATCGCCGAAGCCGGCCTCGACAAGTGCCGCGATTGCCCGCGCGTTCTCTTCGTCGGAGGGCGATTGCGCGTCCTGATCGGCATAATAATAGTCCATGCCGATCATGTCGTATTCCAGGAACGCGCCGCGCCGGGCGAGGCTTGTCTGGTAGTCGAGATCGTTGTGACTGGGGTTCATGTGGCAGAGCACAGTGTGGCGAAGATCGGCGCCCTCGGCCTCCACGACATCGAGCACATCGTGCGCCAGCCGCTCCCAGCCGGGCAGGTGGATCGACAGCGGCACGCCGGTGATGCGCGAGGCCCGCGCCGAAGCTCGCAGCGACTTTCGTTCCTCCGAAGTAAAATCCTTGCTGACGCCGATCTCGCCGATCAGGCCGGCCAGGATCGGCGGCTGCGTCTCGCCGCCGCCGACGTCGTTGACGATGAACTCGGTCACCGCGTCGACATCCATCGCCTTCAGCCATTCGGGATGGGTGTGCTCCAGATAGAAGCCGGTGCCCATGACGATCTTCAGGCCGGACATGCGGCTGATGCGGGCGAGCTTTTCCGGCTCGCGGCCGATGCCGGTATTGGTCGCATCGACGACGGTGTGGCCGCCGAGCGCGCGATAGCGTTGCAGCTCAGACAGCGCCAGGTCACTGTCGTCGAGCGAAACATTGTCGCGGTTGACGTAAGGGTTCATGCGCAATTCGCCGATGATCTCGATGTTCACCGGCTGCTCGGCGAGCGCCATGTCGTCGGGATGACAGGGACATTTCCAGCTGCGCGCACCGTCGAGCAAGATGTGCTCGTGCATCAGCGTGACGCCCATTTCTTCGACCGGAACGGGGCCGAGCACGGTCATCACATGACCGGTTTCGACTCCGATCGCCAGCCTCTGCCTGGGAGCCGCGTCATCGAAAAGATCACTCATGGGCTCAACGGCTCCGCACGGCGCCGCGGAACAGGCGGAAGTTCAGCCAGATGGCGATCAGGATGATCGTTCCGGTGACGATCGGCGTCAGGAATGGCGACAGATGCGCCAGGATAAGACCGTTGCCGATGACGGCCACGGTAAGCGCGCCGAGCACGGTGCCGACGATCGTTCCGCGGCCGCCGAACAGGCTGGTGCCGCCAAGCACGACGGCAGCGATGACTTCGAGCTCAAATCCTTGTCCGGCATTCGACGATCCGGATCCGAGCCGGGCAGCAATGATGATCCCCGCAAGAGCTGCTGCGGCGGCGGAAATCACGTAAACGAAAAGCGTCGTCAGCCGCGTGTTCACGCCGGCGCGCCTGACCGCTTCGGTGTTGGCGCCGATGCCGGTCACGTAGCGGCCGAACGGCGTCTCGTTGAAGGCGATATAGGCGATCGCCAGCATCGCCAGCGCGATCAGCGCCGGCGCCGGCACGCCAAGCAGCCAGGCGCGGCCCAGCACCGTGAAAGGGCTGCCCGGCTCGATGGGGATCGAGTAGCCGCCGGTGATCAGCAGCGCCACGCCGCGGATCACCGAAAGCCCGGCAAGCGTGACGATGAAGGCCGGGATGCCCTCATAAGCGACGAAATAGCCCTGCACCGCGCCAAGCAAGGCGCCCAGCGCAAGCATGGCGAGGATGACCAGCGGCCATGGCAAACCCAGTTGCAGCAATGTCGCCGACAACGTTGCCACCAGTGCCAGCACGGAGCCGACCGAAAGGTCGATGCCGCCGGTGGTGATGACGAAGGTCATCGCCGCGGCGACGATCAGCAGCGGTGCCGACTGCCGCAGGATGTTCAGCAGATTGGGCGACGTCAGAAAGGCGTCCGTCGCCACCGAAAAGATGACGCTAACGATAAGAAAGAACAGCGCGATCGACACGACGCTGCCGTTGGCGAGCACCGCATCTCGCCATGTGCCTGCGCGGACTCTTCGAGACTGCGCGGAGCGAGTCGAAGCCGCTTCGCTCATGCTGGCGCTCCATCGGGATAGGCGTTGGTGGCCGAACGAGCGTTGAACTTGCGGCCCACGATCAGGTTGACGACATCCTCGATATTGGTTTCGCCGATCAGTCGCTCGGCGACGTTGCGTCCTTCGTACATGACCTGAATGCGGTCGCATACGAGGAACAGATCCTGAAGCCGGTGGGTGATCAGGATGACACTGACGCCGCGGGCGCTGACGGTGCGGATCAGGTCCAGCACAGCCTCGACCTCGGCGACGGCGAGCGCCGCCGTCGGCTCATCCATAATCAGCACGGACGGCTCGAACGAGGCGGCGCGGCCGATCGCGATCGACTGTCGCTGTCCGCCGGACAGGTTTTCGACCTTGAGCCGCGTGTCTGATATAACTATGCCGAGACGGTCGAGCATCTGGCGCGTTTGCTCGTGCATGCGCTTCTTGTCGAGAAAGGAAATGCCGGCGATGCGGCGGCGCGGCTCGCGGCCGAGAAAGAGATTGCCGGCGACGTCGACCGTGTCGCAGAGCGACAGATCCTGATAGACCATCTCGACGCGCGCCGCACGCGCGTCCGCCGGCGAAGTGAAGGTCACCGGCGTTCCATCGATCTCGATCGTGCCGGCATCGGGAACCACGGCTCCCGACAGCACCTTGCTCAACGTCGACTTCCCGGCGCCATTGTCGCCGACCAGCCCCAGGACCTCGCCCGGCCTCAGCACCAGCGACACGTCATCGAGCGTCTGAATGGCATTGTAGCGCTTTGAGATGCCGCTCATCCGCACCCGATAGGTCTCGCCACTGCTCATCTTTGGATCCCACGGGATTGCAAAGCGTCCGCGGCGTAGCCCTTCGCGGCGCCGCGGACGGGTCATCGAGGCAGTCTACTGGAACATCGCGCGGTATTGTTCGACATTGTCCTTGGTCACGATCGTCACCGGAATATTGATGATCGGCTCGACCGTTTCGCCCTTCTTGAGCTTGGCCAATGCTTCGACAGCGGCCTTGCCTTCGCCGGCCGGGTCCTGCTGGACGACCGCCACCACCCAACCATCATCGATGCCCTGAACGACCTGCTTGGTCAGGTCCCAGCCGAACACCTTGACGTCGCCGGTGCGGCCTTGGCTGGTTACGGCCGAAACAGCGCCGAGCAACGCCGGCTCGCCGGTCGCATATAGCGTCGTCATGTCCGGATTGGCGGTCATCAAATTTTCCGAAGCGCTCATTGCGGTCTCCTGGACATTCTGGCCATCGACCGTGTCGAGGAAGGTGATCGCCAGGCCGCTGTCGGTGACCGCCTTCTTGAAGCCGTCGAGCCGCTGGTTCTGGATGAACGAATTGAGCGCGCCGACAATGCCGATCTTGGCAGTGCCGCCCATCTCCGACTTCACATGATCGGCATAGAATTTGCCGATATCCTCGCCGGCCTTGGCGTTGTCGACGCCAATGAACGCAACGTTGTCGCCGTCCGGGATCTGCGCGTCGATGGCGATCACGGGGATGCCGGCCGCCTTCGCGGCGGTGATTGCAGGCTTGACGCCATTGACGTCGATGGCGACCAGAATGATGCCGTCGACTTTTTGTGTGATGTAGTTCTCGATCGCGTCGTTTTGCGCGCTCGGCACGTTGTTGGCATTGAAGATGACCAGCTTGGCGCCGGCGGCGTCGGCCGCCTTCTGCGCGCCCTCGTTGATCTGGTTGAAGAACAGGGCCTGCTGGTTGATGTTGACGAGAGCGAACGTATCGGCGAACGCCGACCCCATCGCTGTCGAGCAAATGGCGACGACGGCGGCGCAACGGACGAGAAGTTTGAACGGACGCATTTACGGGTTCCCCTTGCTTGCGGGCCAAACCTATTCGGCTGGTCCCATTGGTGCTACAGGCACGAGCAAACATTCAAGAGACTTGAATATTTGTCAACGTCTTTGAATCTCTGAACGCCGTCAGAAGGTCGCCGGCGTGTTGACCCAGAAAATGCTGGCTCTCTCCTTGCCAATGTTGCGGTAATGGTGCGGCAGCTCCGACCTGAATACGAACGCATCGCCGGTGGCGAGGTCATGGCCCTTGCCGTCGACGATCAGCTTGATTCGGCCAGCCAGCACATAGCCGACTTCCTCGCCGACATGCTGGATGGGACCTTCGCTCTCGCCGTCTGCCTCGATATGATGGATGTTGCACTGCAACAGGTGTCCGGGCGAATATGGAATGATGCGTTCGAGCGAGATGCCCTCGCCGCGCCTCAGCGCGTCGAGCGAGATCAATGGCCGCGCGCCTGCGCGGAACACGATCGCCTCGTCGTCGTCGACCTGTTCGAACATCCAGCCGATATTGGTCTCCAGAGCTTCGACCAGGCGGTGAAGCATGGGCAGTGATGGCGAAGCCTTGCCGTTCTCGATCTTGGACAAAAGGCTTTCAGAGCAGTGCGCAGCTGTCGCCAGCGTCTTCAGCGTCATGCCCCGCGTCTGGCGGGCGAGGCGCAACCGCGTTCCAAGCCGCGCGGCATTTACGGTGGCGTCCGTTTCGGACTCCGGCCGTCGCCGATCGATTTTGTTCATCCGTTCGCCAACCCATTCAACAGTCATGGGACAAGTGTCGCGCGAGCAAAAGACAGCCGCGACCGATTTGCAAGTGGTGATCTGTCAATTTCGACCTCCGGTGATTGTTTGCACCACCGACATTGGCGGCCAATCCCTGTAGCCAGATGCCTGCCCTGGACGCGCCGTTGCATTCGACGCCCTCGACGCTGACATTGGCCCCGGTGCCGCGAATGCCGAGATAGAGATCGGTGACGAGTTGCTGAACGTCCCGCCGGAAAACCATGGCATCTCGAACGCTGTTGATGGAAATTCCGGCCCTCGGCAATGTCCAGTCCGCGTTGCTGGCCGCGCGACTTCCGGCCAATCCGGAATGCTCTAGCCTAGGTCTGAAGTCGCCTCAACCGGAAGAGCGCTCCAGCCGGTTCTGAGCTTTCAGGAGCGTAGTGCGAGCTCTGGCGGGATCTTAGCCAGGCAGGCTGAAAATGCCGTCGACAGTCGGGTCGCCGTCAGGACTAAGCGAACCAGTCTCCGCTGTTTACAGGGAATTTACAGCGAATCTACCTGTTCTTGAGTACGACGAAGGGTCGAAAAGGCCAGTTTAACTATAAAATTCAGTTAGTTAGAGTTTCCGATGCCGGTTTTCATAACACGGAATTGCAATAAGCAATTAATTCAGCGAAACCCGCCGGGTTTCCCGCAAAACTGAAATTCTATCGGCAGACGAGAGTTTCAATCCTCTCTCGCAGCACCAGACTATCCCGTTGATTGGGAACAATATCTGATTTTCTTGGTCTTTAACTCGGGCGATAGCCTGCTTCAAAGAATCGCCCATACTTGAAGCATGACTTCGTTATTTTGGGTTGACAACGAAGTCAGCTTCATCAATTGTAGGAGGGCGCATCGTCACGAACGACGCCGGCAAGACGTACCAACTTGTCACGGCCGGTACTTCAGCAGGCGCCACCGGGCCAACCGGGACTGGCGCAGCTATCGCGGACGGGACTTGCGTCTGGAATTGTGTCGGTGTCACGGCTGTGTTCACAGCGCTGGCAAATCTGCCTTAGACGCAACGAAGATTTTCTCGCCGCGGGTCAGCGCGTGCTTGTGAACGTGCGGTTCGACCGCCGTATATTCGCTCAATGCAAACCCGGCAGCCTTGACCCGGGCCCGGATGTCTGAACCGAAATAGCGTACATGATCGAACTGCCCGTAGTGCAATTCTCGGTCCTGCGGGCTGGTTATATCGCCGCTCTCATAGGTCTCAGACCATCCTTCGATAACCGGGGTCATCAGGAGGGCAATCCCGCCGGGCGTGAGAATCCGGTGCATCTCATGGAGAGCCTTCCGGTCGTCCACATGCTCAAGAACATGAGAGCAAATGACCATGTCGAATGAATTGTCGGGCAGGTCGATGGCTTCGATGTTCAGCACGATTTCGGCGAGCGAGGCGTATAGGTCGGCCGTGACGTATTTCGAAACCAGTGGCTTAACGAAGCTGGTCACGGCGGTCTCGGGGGCGAAGTGCAAAGCAGACTTTGACGCTACGCGGTCTTTGTTCTCATCGAAGTTCTCATCGAACCACATTTTTAGGAGTCGGTGACGCTCTAGCGAGTTGCACTGAGGACACCGCGCATCGAGCCGAGACGGAAAACCGAAGGCTTTGAAGTTCCCGACGTAGCCGCAGACATTGCACTCTCGGACACTCGACCGCGACCGCATAAGTCTGGCTGTCAGCATTGCCTCTCTGTAAAGCGCTGCGTGCTTCTGAATAGCTTGCGGCATCGCCTTATAGACCGACAACAACAATTTACGAGCCATCCCGCACCCCTCAGCTTGAAGCAATTTCGTTTAGGCCTTCTTCCCGCAATTTCCTCCCCTTCACAAGGGGACAACGTCAAACAAATACCCCATGGACCTGAAGCACCCTTCAGCGCGTCTAATCGTGTCCGAATGCAAGGCTGAAGGGTTGTTGCGTAACCAGTGCGCCTATGTCCTCGGCACGGCATGGCATGAGACTGGCGCTTATAAATACATGCGCGAGATATGGGACCGACCGCTGCGCAGGTACGAAGGCCGCAAGGATCTCGGCAACACCGTGGCCGGCGACGGCAAGAAATTCATCGGGCGCGGCTTCGTCCAAATCACCGGCCGCCGGAATTATACCGATTGGTCAAAGCGCCTCGGCATCGATCTGCTGAAAGAGCCGCAACTGGCAGAGCGTCCCGAGATTGCCGTCAAGATCCTCGTCAAGGGGTCGAAGCTCGGCACGTTCACCGGCAAGAAGCTGGCAGATTACATCACGCTCAGCAAGTCCGATTTCATCGGTGCTAGGCGCATCATCAACGGCACGGACAAGGCCAGCCTGAGCGCCGGCTATGCCCAGAAGTTCGATGATCTGCTGCTGTTGGAAGGCTACGGCGTAGCAGCCCCGCCAGCACCCGCTAAGCCGGTCCGGCCGTCGGCCGCCAAAACCGCCTCGTGGCTCCTGTGCCGCCCGAGTACCCGGAGCGCAATCTGTTCTGGGCCCCGCTTTTCGCCATCTTCTGGGCGCGACTTCAGGCGGCGCTCGGTGTCGTTGCCGCAGCCGTCACCTACGTCGATCCGCAGGTGCTTTCGCCAATTATCCCGAGCGAGATTTCCCCGTGGTTCCTCGTCATCAACGCTTTGCTGACTGAGTTCCTTCGTCGCCGCCGGGCGGAGGATCTGTGATGAGCGTTCTGGTTCGCTACGGCCATCGCAGCCTGGCTCGGCTTCGGCATGGCCGGCTTCGTCCTGTTCGCCAGCATACGTCATGACCACTGGCCGGAGGATTTTATCACCACGCTCCTCAACTTCTTCACCGGCGGCGGGATCAGCTTCGCTGTCGTCGGCAGCGCCATCGTCGTCATTCTCGGGTTCTTCTGGCGGCTCCTCTACAACGCCAGGAAAATCCGGCATCGATCAAGAGTGAGCGAAGGAACGGGATTCCTATGCAAAACACCTTCAGGAATACAGGACGTTTTTCATAACAGGGAATTGCAACAAGCAATTAATTCGGCGAAACCCGTCAGTTTCCCGCAAAACTGAAATTCAATCGAGACGCATTTTTTAATTCTCTGTCGCAGCATTGGTAACCCAAGCTCTCCCGGCTGTTGGCTGAAGTAAAACCGGAGGGAAAAGACTTGAAGTGCCTACCAGAGCACGTTTGGCATGCTCAGCATAGCACGGCGGTGACGAGATCTCTGGACGACGAGTTGGAGAAATGGGAGCGGCGGTCGCTAGCCGGCGATTTGTCTCAAGTGCCGCCCCTTGGCGACCGTCGGCCCGCTTCGCTCACTTCATGAATGGCTACAAAGAGGCCGGCGGTTTTAATGAGCTTGCCAACTTGCACCAAAGGATTCAGAGATTTCATGGACGGCCGCTCTCCATGGCGTGCGAGCGCGGGACTTATGGCTTTGTCTTTTCTTCGAGCATCGTGCTGGCTCGCCACACAGGATCGGGCGGCGACGAAATTGTCCTTGATGGACTTTTGAAGAACTGCGGAAGCTACTTACAGGCCCTGGATCCACTCGAAGCGCACGGTCTGGGATCTCGGCTCGAATCACCTTGACGGCTGTCAAGCGAAATCAGCCTGGTCCCCTTCATCCCCGCTATCCACCCCTGCCCAAGTCGGTGAACAGAAATACGACGACGTAGACGCGGGCAAACGAATCACTACAAAGGAGGCGACGTTCGTCACGATCCGCCGGGCACACGCCCGGTCCACCGAAGGGACATTGGGCTGGTCGCGGCTGGGCCAATGCAGCCACACCGTGCGCCTAGTTCCTCTCCCTGCGCAGGCCCCGAACTGACAACGCGCCACGTCGGCGAAGAGCGACCCAGGTCGCCCTTTATGTTGTTCAAGTTCGACTTGCCGAGACACGCAGGCTTTGCGAATAGCGCAACGGGCGTTAGCTCAACCGCTTTAGCACCCTCGTTTGCTCTAGAGCCACCCTAACAAGCCGGGTTGCTAATTGTCGCACGGTTTCCTGGAGCTCGGCTTCGAGCTCAGCCCGTTCGCGCGAAACGGTTCGCTTCCTATCGAGGCCCTCGAAAAAGTCGCTCATAGAAACGTTGAGCACGCGCGCGAGCTCAGCGAGCGTTTCAATGCTTGGCAGCTGCTTGCCACGTTCAATGTTGGAAATGCTCTCCGGTGTGCGGCCGACGCGATCAGCCAGAATCTCCTGGCTTAGCTTCACGCCACGCCTCGCAGCCTGAACTCGGGCGCCTATAGCCTGCTTCAAAGAATCGCTCATACTCGAAGTGTGACTTAGTTATTTTAGGTTGAGAACGAAGTCGGCTTCATGGACTGTATCTTTTATGAAGGCTAGTTCATGCCGACCACATGACGGCCCTGACAAGCCGGAGCTTTGAACAGATGATCCGTACAGCCTTTAGGAGCGCAAACCCCGCATGAGCGCGTTGCTCCTCTCCGTCTTGCCAGAAAGCCCCACGCCTCTGACCCGCCACTCTCTCGTGCGGAATGGTGCAAGCGGGCCGCTTCGCTCATTTCCTGAATGGGTATGAGGTCGCCGGAGGAGTGAACCCTCTCGCCGATCTTTCCAACGCCATGTCAGCGCAAGCCCGCAAGACCGGCAAATGGGAAGGCAGCGCGCTGGACCTTTGGCTCTGCTTTTTTTCCAGGATCGAGCGCATCGCCACACGGGTTCCGAAGACGGCGATCCAATCCTCGACCTTCTGTGCGAAGCGCTGCGTATGTCTCTTAATCGACTGACACCAGGCGAGGTGAAGACATTAGCATCGCACCTCAAGCTGGACGCAATCTAAACGGGCGACGCCAAGGCTTAGGCCAGCCTCTAAAGAAATCGTGCGGCGAGGTTCCAGGCCCCATGGGCGAGCAGAGGGGCGCCAGAGAGAGAATGCGAAACCGCCAAGGACGGGGACGCTTCGTCACTATTTGTTCGAGCACTCATCGTCTTGACCGCCGCCAGCCAGCTTGGCGCCGTGGACTTCTTGAAATCGGGGCGGCGTCCACGCTTCGCCACGGACGAGAATGGCGCAAATGCAAGGCCGGTGGCAAGGGCGCCGGCGATACGCGGCAGCACTCCTTGCATTGTTGAGACTGAACGTTTTAGAAAGCTTCGCCCATTGACCACGGTTAACGGTATGGGAATCGTTGCGGAAAACGGCGCGCCTCAGGTTTTTAAGCTGGCGTCATCGGACAAACAGGAGCTTGTATTGGGGACTAGCGCTGGCAGAGCTTCGAAAGCGTCGACGCGGTGCTGCGCGGCACTGAAATCGGCATCCCAGACCTTTTGAGCGCGAGAGCCCAATGACCGAGCGGATCGTCAGTTTTGTTATGAGTGGCGGTATTGGCTCACGGCTGTGGCCGCTGTCGCGCGAGGACAATCCCAAGCAGTTCCATGATTTTTCGGGCGATGGCTCGATGCTGGTCAAAACTTTGCACCGGCTGACGGCGCGGCCGGACGGCGAAACGCCGGTCTTCCTGATTGCCTCGGAGCGGCACGCCGATCGCGTCCACGCCGATTTCGCCGGCCTCGACCTTTCCGGTGGCGGCCCCTTGTTCGAGCCGACCGGCCGCAACACCGCCGCAGCCGTCGCCCTGGCGACGCTGCGCACCCTCTCGGAATTTGGCGACAGCCTGGTGCTGGTGGTGCCGTCCGATCATGAGATCACGACCGCGCAG
Organism: Mesorhizobium sp. WSM4846; assembly: GCF_055811415.1. NCBI lineage: Bacteria > Pseudomonadati > Pseudomonadota > Alphaproteobacteria > Hyphomicrobiales > Phyllobacteriaceae > Mesorhizobium > Mesorhizobium sp. WSM4846. Next base: position 349,509 of record NZ_JBVVPZ010000002.1, on the reverse strand, counting down.
CAATTCTGGCAAAGCGTGGAAAACGGCACTGCGGCGGCGCGTGCCGGCCGGCTGGTGGTGTTCGGCATCAAGCCTGGCCAGCCGGAGACCGGCTACGGCTATATCGAGGTCGCCGGCGAGACGGATGGCATCTACGATGTCTCGCGTTTCGTCGAGAAACCGGACCTCGCGACCGCGCGGAGCTATCTGGCGGCCGGCAACTTCTACTGGAACACCGGCATCTTCCTGTTTCGCGCCAGCGCCATGCGCGACGCCTTCACGGCTTTCGAGCCCGAAATCTGGAAGGCCACCGAAAATGCCTATCAGGCGGCGACGTCAGATCTTTCCGGTCTCTATATGCCTCTGGAACTCTACGCCGCCATTCCGTCGACGTCGATCGACTATGCGATCATGGAGCGCGCCAGCCATATCGCCATGGTGCCGGCCGGCTTCCGCTGGAACGATCTCGGTTCCTGGCAATCGCTGCTCGATGTCGGCCCCTCAGACAATGACGGCAATGTCATCGTCGGCGATGTTGTCGCCATCGACTGCGAGAACTCCTACATCCGCAGCGACAGTCGCCTGCTCTCGGCCATCGGCTTGAAGGACGTTGCCATCGTCTCGACCGCCGATGCAACCTTCGTCGCCCCGGTCAGCCGCAGCCAGAACGTCAAGAAGATCGTCGAGCAGCTCGAAAAGAGCGGCCGGCTGGAAACCAGGTTCACGCCCGCCGGCGATCGCGTCATCGAAAGCGGCGCCTGGCGGCGCCGAGTGCATCACTGGCTGTTTGAAGAGACGGTGCCGCTGTGGTCCACGGTCGGGGTCGATGAGCGCCATGGCGGTTTTCACGAGGCGCTTGGTTTTGACGCCACTCCGCTGAAGAAGCCCAAGCGCATGCGCACCATGGCCAGGCAAGTCTACGCCTTCGCTGTCGCCAGGGCGCGCGGCTGGGACGGGCCCGCGGACCGGTTGATCGGCTACGGCCTCGAATTCATGGCCAGGAACGGCCGCACCGACAATGGCGGCTGGGTGCGCACGCTCAATGTCGACGGCACGGTGGCCGACGCAGCCGAGGACGCCTATGATCATTCCTGCGTGCTGCTGGCGCTGGCGCATGCCCATATGGTCGGCAACCCTGATGCATTGCGGCTTGCCGAAGAAACCTTTTCGTTCCTCGACGCGCATCTCGAGGACCACCGCATGACCGGCTTTCTCGAAACGTCGAGCGGCGTGGGCGAACGCCGTTCCAACCCGCACATGCATCTGCTCGAGGCTTTCCTGGCCTGGCATCAGGCGACCGGCGAACTCGCCTATCTTCGTCGCGCCGCGCGCATCGTCGATCTGTTTCGCAGCCATTTCTTCGATCCGGAAAGCTGGACGCTGGGCGAGTATTTCGATGCCGAGTGGAGGCCGGCGGAGGGCGAGAAAGGTGCCTGGACGGAACCCGGCCACCATTTCGAATGGGCCTCGCTGCTGGTCGACTTCGCCGGGCGCAGCGGCCAGAGTGACCTGACCGGCTTTGCCAGAAAGCTCTATGCCTCGGCCATCGCCAACGGCCTCAATCGCGCCACCGGCCTCGCCTATGGCGCAGTCTCGCGGCAGGGCTTGCCGCTCGACCTTGTCTCGCGCAGTTGGCCGCAGGCCGAGGCAATCAAGGCGGCGATTGCACTGGACGGTTCAGGCGGCCCCGACCTCAAGCCCGAGATCGAAGCGCGTGTCGGCCGCCTGTTTCGTTGGCACATCAATCCGGCGCCGCTCGGCCTGTGGATAGATCGGATCGACGAGCGAGGCCGCTCGCTGGCGACCGATGTGCCGGCAAGCATTTTTTATCATCTGGTTTGCGCGCTCACGCAATATCTCGACAGCACCGTCGGCGAAGCACGATAGGGCAGTTGACGGAATTTCTTCGATTGAATTGGATGCCAGGCGACGATAAGTCGTCCGGACGTCTCCGCCAGAGGTGATAGAGACATGCATGGCAGCGGCGGGAGTGAGGATTTTTGTCGTTCAAGAAAATAAGCTTGCTGGCGCTCCTTGCCCTGGCGTTTGCGGTTGGCTTCTTTGCCATCATCGTGGAAAAAGGGACGCCTCGTCGTCCCCCGCCGCCAAAGTCGCAAGCGGCCATCGAGCCGTTTGATGGCAAGCTTTTCATCCAGGCGGTCGATGATCTTCGCGTCGGCAACCGCAAGATTGTGCTATGCGGCGTGGCGTTTACCAAGCCTCAATCTCTGCGTGCCATGGTAACGGACGCGGCGCGCCGGGACTACCAGGGGCTCGCCCTGACTTGCAAGCCGGTCGGCATGGGGACGCCTTGCGACGGCAATGTCGCCTCAAAGTTTGGTGATGCCATCGTTGTGCAATGCCTCACGTCCGATGGCGCGGATTTGGCCGCCAAGCTTGCCGAGAATGGCATCTTGTGCGGACAGCCGGCGCAGGCAGGTTCGACCTACAAATCTTGCTTATCAGGTTCGTAGTGCACGCCGACTGCCTGTCATAAAACGAAAGACAGAATGTGCGATAACACCCCACGTTAAACAGAGTCGACCACGATCCCTGTACCAAAGCATCGGCGCGATGACCCTCAAACGCCACAAAATAAACTTGCCTTTGCCAACAATTTCCACAGGGGCCGGCCCGAAAATGGTAGATGCAAGCGAGTGTGTCCAATGAAACACATGAGAAACCAAAAATCATCTCGCATTTGCGAAGCAGGTTGGAATCAACGTTAAAAGCTGTTAGGCGCTTGTTCAATACCTTGGTGCCCGGGTGGGACCGAGGTGCGGCGGGACAAAAAGGATCGAAACGAATGAACCTCACTGTAAAAGTCGCGTTGGCCGGATTTGCCGCCTCGATCGGTTTCGGCCCGGTTTCGTCGTTCGCTCAGGATGCGTCCGCTCAGGATGCGTCTTGCACCTGCATGACATCCTATCAGGGAGCGGCGAGTTCGATTGGTTCCATCGGGCAGGCCAATGGCGACGTAATGGTTTCGCAAGCGGCGGGCTATGGCCCGGCAAAAGCGGGAAATGCGCTGGATTTCGGCAGCCGCATAGTGGTCGGTGCCAAGGGGGCGGCCTCTGTTAATGTCGGTGGCTGCAGCCTGGATGTGCCTGCGAATTCAAGCCTCGACATTTCCCGTGTCGAGAACAATATCTGCCTGAAAGTTGTGGGTTCCGAGCAGACGGCTGCCGCCGTTAGCTCCGAGCATACGGGTCAGATTCCCCCGGGCGACAACAACCGGTCCAACACTCCGCTCTTCATTTTTGGCGGCATGGTTGGTGCGGCTGGTATTCTTGCTGCCACGCAGGATGACGGCAAACCCGCCAGCCCTTAAGCCCAGTAGGACAATATAGTAGAGGCATGTGACTGCCTTTTCAGTATTGTATGGGTTGTGCCTTAGCCTTTGGCGCGGCAGCTGGAGTCGGGATATTGATGGAATTCGTCAACCATACCGCTCTATCACTTGAGTTGAAGCTGAGTGCGCTCCGTCTGGGCGGATTCGTCTCGCCCGGGGGCACTGTGAAGGGTGGCGCGGCAGTGCTGGTCATTGGCTTGCATGCTGTCAGCGAATAGCTTGAATTCTACCGTTTTGCACAACCTTGGCAAATGCGTCATTCGCTCTGGTGCGGGTGGCGCATTTGCCTTTTGTTGGGAGAAGTCGTCAGTTTGCTTCAGCGCGGCCACTTATGATCGACCTGCATTCCCACATCCTGCCCGGGCTTGACGACGGCTCGCCCAGTCTTGCTGAATCGCTGGAAATGGCGCGGTTGGCGGTGGCCGACGGAACGACCCATTTGGCGTGTACGCCGCATATCGTGCCAGGCATGTACGAAAACGGATCGGCAAATATTGCCCGAGCGGTTCATGAGTTGGAACAGGCGCTACGCGGTGCCGCAATACCGCTTGCGCTTTACGTTGGCGCCGACGTGCATATAGCGCCGGATCTGCCGGAGCAATTGGCGCTCGGCAGCGTGCCGACCTTGAACAGATCACGTTATTTTTTATTCGAGCCGCCGCATCACGTCTTGCCGCCAAGGCTGGAAGATTTCGCTCTGCGCCTCATAAACGCCGGGTTCGTTCCGATTCTTACCCATCCTGAGCGGCTGACATGGATCAAGACGAATTACGACGTTGTTGAGAATTTGAATGCAGTGGGTTGCCTGATTCAACTTACCGCAGACTCGATTGTTGGTGCTTTTGGACGCACGGCGCTTTACTATTCGGAAAAGCTGATTGACGAGGGTAGGGTAGATATTATCGCATCGGACACCCATGGCGCCACCCGCCGGCGCCCTGGGCTTTCGCAGGCGGTTGCCCTTGCCGCGAAGCGATGTGGGGAAGATGAGGCCCGCAATATGGTGTTGAAACGTCCAGGCGAGATATTGGCGAACCGGCCTCTCGAGCCGGTCGGAAAGGCTCACTCGAAAAAGCCAAGTCCCGGCAATTTCGGTCGCTTTGCAGGATTGGGCCGCTTGTTGAAGGGTGGGGCTGCGTGATGGGCGTTTTTCATTTCGCAAAAGATTATACGGGCGCGATATGTGCCTTGCTCGTTTCGCTCTCGATGTCTGCCTGCACGAGCACCTCGTCGACGACATCATCGTCTTCGCCGACTTCGGTCGATGCGCTGCAACTGACGTCATCGTCGGCGCCGCTCTCCAGCGGCGGCGCCCTGCAGGTCGTAAAGGAACTGCCTGCGCCGCAAAACAGCCAGAACGGCAACGAGCAGCCCTTGTCGCCCAACGATGTACTGGAGGTGAATGTGTTCCAGGTCGACAATCTGAACAGAACCGTTCAAGTCGACGCCGGCGGGCAAATTTCGCTTCCACTTATCGGAACCGTCACCGCGGCAGGGAAGACCGTCCGTCAGTTGGAGCAGGAAATCGAAACGGCTTACGGCGCCAACTATCTCCAGTCGCCCGATGTGTCAGTCTTCGTCAAGGAATCGATCGGACAGCGCATTACCGTCGACGGCGAAGTCACCAGGGCCGGTATTTTTCCGGTGTCGAGCAATTCTTCTCTCATCGATGCGATCGCCCTTGCTGGCGGGTTCAATGCCGTTGGCGATGCGAAAAAAGTCTTTGTCTATCGCAATGTCGGCCAAAATACTCTGGTCGCAAATTACAATGTGGAGCAGATTCGCGCCGGCAAGAGCCGCAACCCGCGCATCCATGGTGGCGACAAGATCGTCGTCTTCGCCTCGAAATCGAAAATTGCGCTGAAGAATCTCAAGGACGCTCTCGGCGTCGCCTCGAGTGCAGCCCGACTTGCGGTGATCCCGTGAATATAATTATGGCCGTCAGAATTCAGGATATAGACAAACCTAGGACTGCTACGCCCCATGCTTGATCGTAACAGACAGCATCAAATTGCAGGCCCAGGACATGGCCAAGCATTGTCCCCCGACCTGTATTATGATGGCGCGCAAAACTATAGCTCCTATGGTCGCGATTATTCGGAGCAGGACGACCGCTTCAATCCACTCAAACTGTTGTTTTACGCTGTCCAGTATCGGTGGCTGATACTGATGATGGTAGCGGGCGGGCTTGTCGCCGGCGTCGTCGTAACCATGATGCAGACGCCAAAATATCGGGCAACTGCTCAATTGGAAGTACTGGTTCCTTCCGCCAAGGTGTTCCAGGACATTGAGGTGGTTTCTGAAAGCAGCGACCTGCGGGCCTTTCAAACCGCCAGTGAAAAGCTGAAAAGCCGGGCTTTGGCGCAGCGTGTGGTGTTTCAACTGGGGCTCAGCGAAAAGCCGGATTTCCTGTTTCCGATCCCGACCTTCTCGCCCAGCAATATTTTCTATCGTGCGTTCGGAATTTCCAAATCGCCTTCCATAGAGGAGAAAACCCCGGAGGAACGCGAGGAAATTGCGATCGAACGCATCCTAGATGACCTCACGGTCACGCTGGTCACCAACACAAGCCTGCTGTCGATTACGTTTGCCGATCAGAAACCGAAATATGCAACGGATATAGCCAATCAGGTCGCGCAAAGTTTTATCGACCAGCGCCTCGATCAGACCAGCGAGACGTCGGACCTGGCACGGCAATTCATCCAGGAACAGGTTTTGCAGGTAAAGCAAAAGCTTCAGAAGTCCGAAGAGGAACTCGTCGCCTATGCAAAGGATGCGGGCATCACGATAACCGGCGAAGAAAAATCGCTGATAGGGTCGAACATCGAGACACTCAACACCGCTCTCGCGACAGCAATCCAGGAACGTCTCGATGCTGGACGGATGGTGGACCAGATAGACAAGGGCCGCGCGGCGAGCCTCGGCCCAGTCCTGGAGAGCGAAGGTCTGCAGAAGATCACCGAGAAACTGTCGGATTTGACCAGCCAGTATCAGCAGAAGCTGGGCATATTGAAGCCCGGTTTTCCAGAGATGCAGCAGCTTCAGGCGCAGATCAAGGAACTGCAGCGGCTTTATGACAACGGCGTTTTGACGATCACCGATTCACTGCGACAGAAATACCAGGAGGCTCAAAACAAGGAAGCCGACCTTAAGTCAAAACTTGCCGAGATGGAGACGCAGCAGGTCATCTTCAACGATAAGAACATTAAATACACCATCTTGAAGCGAGAAGTTGATTCGAACCGCTCGCAATATGACAATTTGATTGCCAAGTTGAACGAGGTTGGCGTGAGCTCGGAGCTCAAGACACAAAGCGCTGCAATCGTCGATTTCGCGACGCTGCCCAATCGCCCTTATTCTCCACGACTGACCATAAATCTTGCGATCGCTCTGGCTCTTTTCCTGGCGCTCAGCTCGTCAATAATTTACATAATCGAGTTGTTGAACAACACCTTTACCAATCCCGAACAGGTCGAAAAGGAACTTGGATTGGCGATGCTCGGCATCCTGCCGCATGTCGATGACCGGGAATTGATTGCCAGCATCACCGATCCGAAATCAGGACTGTCCGAAGCCTACCGTTCGCTTCGAACGTCATTGCAGTTCTCCGGCGCCGAAGGTGCGCCGCGATCGCTGTTGGTCACGAGTTCGGAACCCTCGGAAGGCAAGTCGACCACGGCGTTCAAGCTCGGGCAGGATTTTGCAGCGCTCGGCGCAAGGGTTCTCATTGTCGACGGCGATCTTCGAAAGCCCAATCTTCACCGGCTGTTTGGCCTCGACAATACAATCGGACTGAGCAATCTGCTGACGAACACCGTCCGCAAGGAGGATCTGGCAACCATTTTTAGGGCGACGAAATATCCCAACGTGACCGTCCTGACTTCCGGAACCATCCCGCCGAACCCCGCGGATCTTCTCTCTTCGCCAAAGATGGCACTGATCATCACCAATCTCGGCAAGCGATTCGATCTTGTCATAATCGATGCCCCGCCGGTCGTCGGCCTTTCAGATGCACCCATCCTCAGCCGGCTCGCCGAGGGCACATTGATGGTCATCTCTACCAATCAGGTCACGCGCAAGTCGGCGAAGACGGCGTTGAAGCGCTTGCGGGCTGCCGGCGCGAACGTGGTCGGAGCCGCGATGTCGAAGTTTGCAGTGAACAAGTTCGACTACAACTACGCCTACAAATATATGAACTACCAGTATTACGATTACGGCACGAGTACCCCGAAAATTGAGGGCAAAGTCGATGATGGAGCAGACCAGCCCGCTTATGCGAAATCTCCGACGTTCAGGCGTTTGGTTCGCCGCATCCGTTCTGGTGTTGGCGGCTTCGTCGATCGGGTTAAGTCGATTTCTTGAAGCCGCGACTCCAACCGTTTCCCTCGCGCTGGATCCGCTGAACGTCAATGCCTTGATAGGCGAGATTACCGACGATCTGAACGATACAAGCAATGTTCCCGATCTCGACGCATTGCTTGCCAAGGCCGAAAGCGCGCTTCGTTTTGACCTTGCGGACGCGCGTCTCTACAGCCTGATCGGCGAGATCAAGTACCGAAAGGGTGAAAAAGACCAGGCCTATGAGTTTTTCGATCAGGCTCGAAAATTGTCCAAGACCGAAATCCACGCGCTCCAGAGGTCGATAGGCCGCTCGATCGGAATAGGCGATCTGTCCGGGGCTGTCCGCGACATCGATATCTTGCTGCGGCGATGGCCAGATCAATTTCCGGCGATCGCCGAGGGGCTGCCGACAATCCTCTCGAACCCCGATGGATACCAGGCTGTGCTGGCAGCCATCAGGGCCGCGGCGCCCTGGAGGTCCAATCTGTTGGTCACGCTGGGCAAAACCCCCGAAGGGCTTGATTTCGCAAATCGGCTGCTGCTCGATTTGGCTGGGTCGAGTGCGCCACCAAACTCGAACGAAGTGTCTGCTGTGATCAAAGGGTACATTGGTCAAAAGGAATATGAACGGGCGTATCGTTTGTTCCTTTTCAGTCTGTCAGATCAGGAACGGAAATTGGGCGGGTATATTTTCAACAGTACCTTTGAACCGGTGCGGAGCGGCAAGCCTTTCGATTGGCAAGTCCACGATCAGTCGGGCCTGGAAATTGCGTTTTCAACATCGAACGATTCCGTCGAAGGCGAGGGTGGGGCGACGGTGCGGTTCTTGAATACGCCGGTTAAGCATGCGGCGCTTTCGCAGTATATTGAACTGCCTCCTGGTTCGTACAAGATTTCCTTGCTTGCTTCTGCAAGAAACCTGAAGCTTCCAAAGGAATTGTTCTGGTCGATCTGGTGCGTAGGTGCAGCCAGCGAAACAGGGCGGTTCAATATTCCGGAGGGTACATACAATCGCCAGGCGCTCGGTCAGGAGTTTTCGGTGGGATCGACCGGGTGCCCCATGCAATTATTGAGGCTGGAAACTGCCGCCATTGCCGAGAGCTGGCGCTTTCGCTACGTCGGCACGCTGGTAATGCACAAATTGAGCATCGAGAGACTTTCATCTTGAGCGACCGGCCATCGGAATGGGATAAATATCTCCTCGGATCGGTTCTGTTTATATCGCTGCTGATCGGCGGTGGCACTGCGAGCGGCCTTTACACGGACACGCTGATCGAGGTCGCGGCGATTTTCTCGGCTGCGGCGGTCTTTTCACAGGCCTCTGGCCAAAGAACCCCCCATTCTGTTCTGTGGCTGCTTATCTTCGCTGGGGCGCTTGTGGTTTTGCAAATTGTTCCGCTGCCTGCGGCGATTTTCAGCGGATTGCGACCGGAAGTGCTGCTCGCAGATTCCGGGCTGGTTGGAGAAACTCGATTTCGGTTCGTCAGTGTCGGCGTTGGACGGACGATCGAAAGTCTGTTGTATCTGGTGGCGTTGGCGGCGTTTTTTTTGAGCGTTTTGCGTTTGCGTGTCGCGCAGGTCCAGGCCCTTCTGCCGTTCTTTTTTATGGGTGTAATCTGCAACGGCTTGGCAGGCGCGATTCAATATTCGCTCTCGGACGACATTGCCATAAAGGGATTATTGCCGTTCACGATAAACGCCGGGCTTTTTGCCAACGAGAATCATTTTGCGGCGTTACTTTTTGTATCTATTCCCTTCGTCGTTTATTACGGTTTGTTCCGCGGACATCTTTTGTCGGGATCGCTCGGGCTGGCCACGCTTTTGCTGCTCCTTTTGGCCGTCGGTTCGCGCGCCGGCGTTCTGATCGGGTTAGCGATCACCGTGCTATCCATAGTCTTTCTTTCAACGCGTTCCAGGGTGGGTGGACTCAGCATCCTTGCAGTTTTCATAGTACTCTCGGTGTTTACGATAGGCGCGTGGACGAAGATCGAGGCCGAAGCGATTGACCGAGATTTCGGGCGAGGAGAGTTTGCTCGCACCACCATTGAGGGGATCAAAGAGAATTGGGCCACCGGCGTTGGATTTGGGAATTTTCAAAGGGCCTACCAGATATATGAAAAGCAAGAGATGATTTTCAGGCAGTATGTAAATCATGCTCACAACGAGTATCTTGAAATAGCTTTCGAGGGCGGAGTTCTTGCTGTTCTGTTGATGGCGCTTTATTTCGTGGTTCTTTTTATGGCGCTTGCGAGAGTTCGTCGCGATCCCCTTCAAAAGGCGGCGTTTCTCTCCGTGTCGTTTCTTCTCATTCATTCACTCGTCGACTATCCGTTGCGGACCGAGGCGCTTGCAATGACGTTTGCCTTCATGAACGCCATTATCTTCCACAAAGGATTTGCAGCCCGCCAGAAGCGTGAATTGATCGAGATCGACCACAACGGGGAAAAATTGCTCGTTCCCGTCGGTACGCCGTCCTAGCGCCGCCTGGCGATGGCCTGCGATCTGAGCAGGAATTTTCCGGGTTCTGGTCCCTGCGTGGAAAAATCATTCGCGAACCGCTCCAGCGCAGGCCTGTCTTGCATTGTTATAGATAATGGCGATCTGCTAGAACGCCTGCACGAAAACAACATCGTCCAGAAGTGAAGCTTGAACCGGGCCGCTGCAAAATTGCGCCTGATGCATCGATGCAAGATCTGGGCGGCACGAGAGAACGCTTAAAGCCAATGAACATCGCGCTAACGCATCTGCAGCGGCTTGAAGCCGAATCCATCCATATCTTTCGCGAGGTTGCGGCGACCTTCGCCAAGCCGGTCATGCTCTATTCGGTCGGCAAGGATTCTTCCGTGCTGATGCATCTGGCGATGAAGGCGTTTTATCCGGCCAAGCCGCCCTTTCCCTTTCTCCACGTCGACACGACCTGGAAATTCCGCGAGATGATCGCCTTTCGCGATCAGATGGCGCAAAAGCTTGGCTTCGATCTCCTGGTCCATGTCAACGGCGATGGTGTGCGCGATAATATCAATCCCTTCGACCATGGCTCGAACACCCATACGCATGTGATGAAGACCGTGGCGCTGCGCCAGGCGCTCGACAAATACGGCTTCGATGCAGCCTTCGGTGGGGCGCGGCGCGACGAGGAGAAATCGCGCGCCAAGGAGCGGATCTTCTCTTTCCGCAATGCCCAGCACGTCTGGGATCCGAAGAACCAGCGGCCGGAGATGTGGAGGATATTCAACACCCGCATTGCATCAGGTGAATCGATCCGGGTCTTTCCGTTGTCGAACTGGACCGAACTCGATATCTGGCAGTATATTCTCCAGGAAGACATCCCGATCGTGCCGCTCTACTTCGCCAAGGAGCGACCGGTCGTCGAACGCGACGGCATGCTCATTCTGAGGGACGACGACCGCATGCAGTTGCGTCCCGGCGAGACGGTGGAGAACCGGCTGGTGCGGTTCCGCACGCTCGGCTGCTATCCGCTGACCGGCGCGATCGAATCGGACGCCGACACGCTGGAGGCCATTGTCGGCGAAATGCTCACGGCGCGCACCTCCGAACGGCAGGGCCGCCTGATCGACCGTGATGAAGCCGGCTCGATGGAAAAGAAGAAGCGCGAGGGGTATTTCTGAGCATGCGCCACACCATGGCCAAAAACCTTGCCACCACCGACGGCATTCGTGACTATCTGGCGGTGCAGGAACAAAAATCGCTGCTGCGCTTCCTGACCTGCGGTTCCGTCGACGACGGCAAGTCGACGTTGATCGGGCGCCTGCTTTCGGACACCAAGCAGATTTTCGAGGACCAGCTTGCTGCGCTCGAGCGTGATTCGCGCAAGCACGGGACGACAGGCGACGACGTCGATTTTGCGCTGCTGGTCGATGGCCTCGAGGCCGAGCGCGAGCAGGGCATCACCATCGATGTCGCCTATCGCTTTTTCGCCACGCCAAAACGCAAATTTATCGTTGCCGATACGCCTGGCCACGAACAATACACGCGCAACATGGCGACGGGCGCGTCGACCGCCGATCTGGCCATCGTTCTGATCGACGCCCGGCAAGGCGTGCTGCGCCAGACAAGGCGCCACTCGATCATCGCCTCGCTGCTCGGCATCCGGCACATTGTGCTCGCCGTCAACAAGATCGATCTCGTCGGCTTCGACAAGGCGGTGTTCGAACGGATTATCGAGGACTATCGGCAATTTTCGCACAAGCTTGGCTTCGAGACGATCGTGCCCATCCCGATGTCTGCCCGTTACGGCGACAACGTCACCAGCCGCTCGGATAAGACGACGTGGTATTCCGGCCCGACGCTGATCGAACATCTGGAAGCCGTGTCAGTCGATGAAGCCGTTGTCGAACTGCCGTTCCGTTTTCCGGTGCAGTATGTGAATCGCCCCAATCTCGATTTTCGCGGTTTTGCCGGCACGATTGCGTCCGGCTCCGTCTCACCAGGCGACGAGGTCGTTGTCGCCAAATCCGGCAAGTCCGCTCATGTCAGGCGCATCGTCTCGCATGGCGGCGATCTGAGCCAGGCGGTCGCCGGCCAGGCCATCACCCTTGTTCTCGACGACGAGGTCGAGGTCTCGCGCGGCAACATGCTGGTGTCGCCGGCGGCGCGGCCGCAGGTCGCCGACCAGTTCGCCGCCAACATCGTCTGGTTCGACGAGCACGCGCTGCTGCCGGGCCGCTCCTATATCCTGCGGACCGAGACCGATCAGACCAGCGCTACCGTCACCGACCTGAAATACCGCGTCAACGTCAACGATTTTGCCCATGAGGCGGCCAAGTCGCTGGAGATGAACGAGGTCGGCATTTGCAACATCTCGACGCGGGCGCCGATTGTCTTCGATACGTTCGCCGAGAACCGCACGACCGGCGCCTTCATCCTGATCGACCGCATCACCAACGCCACGGTCGGCGCCGGCATGATCCTGCATTCGCTGCGCCGCGCCGAAAACATCCACTGGCAATCGCTCGATGTCGGCAAGCATGGCCGCGCCGATCTGAAGAACCAGCGGCCTGCTGTGTTCTGGTTCACCGGGCTCTCGGGGTCGGGCAAGTCGACCATCGCCAACCTTTTCGAGAAGAAGCTGTTCGCCACCGGCCGCCACACTTACATCCTGGACGGCGATAATGTCCGCCACGGGCTCAATCGCGATCTTGGCTTCACCGACGCCGACCGCGTCGAAAACATTCGCCGCGTGGCCGAAGTGGCGCGCCTGATGGCCGATGCCGGGCTGATCGTCATCGTTTCGTTCATTTCGCCATTCAGCGCCGAAAGGCGGATGGCCAGGGAATTGATGGCCAGCGGTGAATTCGTCGAGGTGTTTGTCGACACACCCTTTGAGGAATGCGCCAGACGCGATCCGAAGGGCCTCTATGCGCGGGCGTTGAATGGCGAAATCAAGAATTTCACCGGCGTCGATTCACCGTATGAAGCCCCGGAAAATCCCGAAATCCATCTCAAGACACTCGGCAAGTCTGCCGAGGAGATGGTAGAAGCCCTGGAACTCTGGCTGAACGAGCGCGACATTGCCGAAAACCAATACGACAGCGGCGGCGGTATCTGACGACGAAGCGATGCTCGGCGTGTTCGAGCGCCTTGCCCTGGCGGCGGGGCGAGAGGTGATGCGTGTTTTTGATGCCGGCTGCGCGGTCGACCAGAAATCTGACAGCTCGCCAGTGACCGAAGCCGATCGCGAGAGCGAAAAGATCATTCTCGCCGGGCTGCGCGCGGCGTTCCCTGATATCCCTTGCGTGGCTGAGGAAGAGGCATCGGCCGGCATCGTGCCGCCGGACCTCGAGGGCGCCTTCTTCCTGGTGGACCCACTGGACGGCACCAAGGAATTCGTCAACCGCAGGACCGACTTCACCGTCAACATCGCGCTCGTTCGCCACGGCGTGCCGGAGATCGGTGTGGTCTTTTCGCCATGCACCGGACGCTTCTTTTCCGGCCGGCCGGGCAGGGCGGAAGCAATCGATGTCAATGGCGATTACCAGATCATCGGCCGTCGGCCGATTTCGGCCAGAACGGGCGTGGCGCCACTGACCGTCGTCGCCAGCCGGTCCCACAATACGCCCGAGACCGAAGCCTATATCCGCACGGTGGGCGCTGCCGAGATCGTCTCGGTCGGCTCGTCGCTGAAATTCTGTCTTGTCGCCAGCGCCGAGGCCGACGTCTATCCGCGCTTCGGCCGCACCATGGAATGGGACACCGCGGCGGGTGACGCGGTGCTGCGCGCCGCAGGCGGGATGACGCGCTCGCTCGATGGTCAGCCGCTGGCCTACGGCAAGCGCAACCAGAGCGATGACGTGGATTTTGCCAATCCGCATTTCATCGCCAGCGGGAAGAGCGCGGGCCAGTAATCTCCCCCCTTGAGGGGGAGATGTCGCCGAAGGCGACAGAAGGGGTCGCCTCAGCAGGTGCGACGCATATGGAATCGAAACGAAAGAGGGAAAGTCGGCGCTTCACGCGTGGCGACCCTCTGGCCTGCCCTCTTTGCCAAACTTGGCATCTCCCCCTCGAAGGGGGAGATTACGCGCCTACGCGGCGGCGATTTGCGCCGAATTCGAGCCGATATAGTTGCGGATCGTCTCGATGATCCGATCCTGGTCGGCCTCGCTCAGATAGGGATGCATGGGCAGGCACAGGATACGCTTCGGCAACTCCTCAGAAACGGTAAGACCTGTCGGCGTGCGCGGATAGTCGCGGTAGGCGATCTGGCTGTGCAAGGGCTTCACATAATAGATCACCGACGGGATGCCTTTTTCCCCGAGATGCGCCTTCAGCCCGTCGCGCTTCGGCGTCTCGATGGCATATTGCGCCCAGGCTGAACGGCCGCCGTCCAGATTGCGCGCCGCCTTGACGATGTCGCCGAGGCCTTCGGCATACCGGTGGGCGACCGCTTGCCGGGCAACCATCTCGTCTTCAAGAATGGCCAGCTTCTCGATCAGGATCGCCGCCTGCAGCGTGTCGAGCCGCGAATTGATGCCGACGCGGACGTTGTCATATTGGGTTTCGCCCTTGCCGTGGAAGGCGAACGAGCGGAGCTGTTCGGCCAGCGCATCGTCATTGGTGAACATTGCGCCGCCGTCGCCATAGCAGCCGAGCGGCTTTGCCGGGTAGAAGCTGGTCGAGCCGACCGCGCCGAACGAACCCAGCATCTTGCCGTCGCTCGAGCCGCCGATCGCCTGGGCGGCATCTTCGATCACCATCAGCCCTTCGCGGTTGGCGATGGCCATGATCGCCTCGTAATCGGCGGCGAGCCCGAACAGGTCGACGGGAATGATCGCCCTTGGCTTCAGCCGGCCTTCCGCCTTGATCATGGCGATGGCGGCTTCGAGGCTGGCGATGTCGATATTGTAGGTCTGCGGATCGACATCGACGAAAACCGGCTCGGCCTTGGCCAGCGCCACCACTTCCGCCGTGGCGGCGAAGGTGAAGCTCGGCACGAACACCGCGTCACCTGGACCGATGTCGGCCGCAAACAGTGGCAGCAGCAGCGCGTCAGTGCCGTTGGCGCAGGCTACGACATGCTTGGTGCCGACATAGGCGGCGAGCTTGTTTTCGAATTCGGTGACCTCAGGTCCGAGAATGTAGCGACCCTCGTCGACGACGCGTTCGATGGCAGCTTTCAGTCTGTCGCGGATTCGTTCGCGCTGCGCGCCAAGATCGATGAACTGCATGTCGGCCTCAAACGGGACTAGCCAGATAACCGGCCGCTGGTATCAGACTTGGCGCGGCCGAGAAAGCTGCACGGACCAATCGACGAATTGCTCAAATGTCGCAGCCTGTTACCTCTCAGTCCGACAGGTCCCTATCAGACGCCGGAAATCCGGGGCTTTGTTGCGCACGACACGGCCTTCGTGTCGCACGCGCTCGGCTGGGCGAAACATAAAGTGATCGATGTTAGCGCATCCTCAGCGCATCGCGGTCCAATCAGGCGATTTCATGCCGCCAAGGCGGATTGGCGCCGGCCCGCGACACGGTTACCGCCGCAGCCTTGGCGCCAAGCGCCAGCGCCTTGTGGATGGCGTCGTCCGACAGATTGGCGATCGCCTCCTTCGACAGCAGGCCTTGCTCGTGCAGCGAGGCCAGGATGCCGGCGTTGAACGTGTCGCCGGCGCCTACCGTATCGACCACCTCGACCTCGTCCGGCACGACCGTAACCTTGTGATCCCTGGTGTAGCCGATGGCGCCTTCGCTGCCATGGGTGACGACGATCAGCGTCGGGCCGCGCTCCAGCCAGTTGCGGACGACGTCCTCGTGCGAGCCGGCTTCGCCGAACCAGTTGAGGTCCTCGTCCGACAGTTTCACGATATCGGCCATGGCCATCATCGAGCGGATGCGCCTGAGATGCCTGGCCTTGTCCGCTATGAAATTCGGCCGGATGTTGGGGTCGAGCATCATGACGCGGCGGCTGTGCTCTCGCCGCATGAATTCCTCGTAGGCGGATCCGGCCGGCTCCGAGATCAGGCTGATGGCGCCGAACAGCATGGCTTCGATCTCGCTGCCGAGTTTCGGCAGATCGTCGATGGTCAGCATCCGTCCGGCTGTGTTTTCATCGTAGAACGTGTAGGTCGCCTGGCCGTTGTCCAGCCGCACGAAGGCGAGCGTGGTCGGCCGGGGCGATGTGTGCGCATAGGTGGAACTGACTTGGCTTGCCCTCAGCGCGTCCTTGAACTGGTTGCCGAACAGATCCGTCGACAGGCCGGAAAAGAAACCGGCGGGCGCTCCCAGCCGGCCGAGCGCTATTGCCGTGTTGAACACCGCGCCGCCGACATAGGGGGCAAAGGCCGGCTCGCCCTCAGTCGTGGTGCGTGGCAGCATGTCGATCAGGGCTTCGCCGCAACAGAGGATCATGATTTTCTGGTCTCCGGCGGATAGATCACACCCTTGCGGATGATGATGTTGGCGTAGAGCCGCGGCTCGCTTGTCGCAACGATCGCGTGCGCGGATCTGACCCGTTGATAGAAGTCGGTGCCGGCAAGCGCAACCACCTTGCGGCCCGGAGCACGCCTGGCGCAGATCGCCTCCATCTCGTGATGAACGGGATCGGCAATCAGGGGATTACCTTTGACCGAGGCGCGAAACAGCGCCTCCGGCACTGCGTCATCGACGGGCAATACGCTGAGGATGGCGTCGAGCATCGGAGCAAGATGATGACCGTCGGCGCGGATGAGCCGGTGTGCCTGTTCCTTCGCCGGGTAGTTTCCGTCGACAAGGGCGATCTCGTCGCCATGGCCCATGGCACGCAGCATCGCCAGAAGCTCCGGGCCGAGCAGGGCCGGGATTCCGATCAGCATTCAGGTGCTCCTGGAAATCGTGGTCGAACCGATGAGGAAGCGTTCGGAAAGCGGCAGGCTGGCACCGCCCAGGGCACGTGCATGAATGCCGACAGTCCCCTCGCGCACGGCCGGAAGCTTCAGGCCTTCACCGTCGATCTTGCCGATAGCATCGATAACGGCATCGACGAGCCGGCGCCGCACGGCCTTCGGCATCCATCCGTCGATCACCGCCGCCTCGAAATCGATAACCGATGACGCCGCCACAATGGCATAGGCGAGCGCCTGCGAGGCGCAGGCGATCCAATCGTCGAGCTCGACACCGATTTCGCCCCAATCCTCCGGTGACGTCCACAGATGTGAGGCTTCGACGCCGCGCGCGTTGAGTGCCTTTTCCAGCATGGCGATCGACGCCACGCCGATCAATTGGGTCGGCTTGCCGTCCGGTCCAGGCACCGGCATCGAACCCAGCGCGCCGGCATTGCCGGTCGGTCCGCCGAAAAGGTGACCGTTCAGCACGATGCCGCCGCCGGCGAAGGCACCGATGTAGAAATAGACGAAGTCGCGTGCCGTGCCCGCTTTGCCGAACACCAGTTCGGCGCCGCAGGCAGAGGTGGCGTCATTTTGCAGGTAGACGGGGAATTCGCACTGTGCCTGGATGTCGGCGCGGATGTCTCGGTGGCGCCATTCGTCCATGACGTCGCGCGGCGCACCTGCCGTATCGGCCCAGCTCCACAATTCGAACGGCATGGCGATGCCAAGTCCGGCAATGCGCTTGTCCTGCGCCGGGGTGAGTTCGCCGCGCATCGTCTTCATGCCGGAGGTGACGAACCCGACCGTCTCGCGCGGTGCCGGATAGCGGTAGGAATGCTGCAGCATCGAACGCACATTGCCGAGAAAATCGATCAGAACGAGTTCGGCGCTACGGCGGCCGATCTTCAGGCCGATGAAATAGGCGCCATCGGGATTGAGCGCCATCGGAATGGAAGGTTGGCCGATCTTGCCGCGCAGCGGCGCCTGGCGGACAAGAAGGTTGTCCTCCTCGAGCTCGCGCATGATGACCGAAACGGTCTGGGCCGAAAGTCCGGTCATGCGCGCAATGTCGGACTTCGCCAGGCTGCCGTGCTGACGCACCAGCGACAGCACCAGCCGCTCATTGTGGTCCCGCATGCCGCTCTGGTTGGTGCCGCGGTGAATGCGGCTTTTGGCTGCCTCGGGCGAACCGTGCCTCGGTATGCCGGTCTCCACCCGTTCTCCTCCCGTCGTTGCCCTTAATGCTTTTGGCCAGAATGAGTGACCGACGCCACGCTGTCAATAATAAATAAGAGTGATTTAATTATTGACAGGACCCTCAGTCTGGTATTCTCTTGGGGCAAGCGTCCACGCTGGGAGAAGTCGCTGGATGCTCATGCGATGCCGGTTGGCCGGCATCCGAACTGGTTCCACTGGGAGGAATATCGTGACCAAGACAGCACTGCTAAGATCCACCGTTTTTGCCGCGGCCGGACTGGGCCTGATGGCGTTCACCTCGGCTGCGTCCGCCGCCGATGTCGGCGCCTGCCTGATCACCAAGACCGACACCAACCCGTTCTTCGTCAAGATGAAGGAAGGCGCGAGCGCCAAGGCCAAGGAACTCGGCGTCGAACTCAAAGCCTATGCCGGCAAGATCGACGGCGACAGCGAAAGCCAGGTGGCGGCGATCGAAAGCTGTATCGCCGACGGCGCCAAGGGCATCCTGATCACCGCGTCGGACACCAAGGGCATCGTCCCGGCGGTGAATAAGGCACGTGACGCCGGTCTGCTCGTGATCGCGCTCGACACGCCGCTTGATCCGCTCGACGCCGCCGACGCGACCTTTGCGACCGACAATCTGGAGGCCGGCAAGCTGATCGGCGCGTGGGCCGCAGCGACGCTCGGCGACAAGGCGAAGGATGCCAGGATCGGCTTCCTCGACCTGACGCCCTCGCAGCCGACGGTCGACGTGCTGCGCGACCAGGGCTTCATGATGGGCTACGGCATCGACGTGAAGGACCCCAACAAGATCGGCGATGAGGACGATCCGCGCATCGTCGGCCACGACGTTACCAACGGCAACGAGGAAGGTGGCCGCAAGGCGATGGAGAACCTCCTCCAGAAGGATCCCGGCATCAACGTGATCCACACCATCAACGAGCCGGCAGCCGTCGGCGCCTACCAGGCGCTCAAGGCCGTGGGTCTCGAAGGCAATGTGCTGATCGTGTCGGTCGATGGCGGCTGCCCCGGCGTGAAGTCGGTCGCCGAGGGCGTGATCGGTGCGACCTCACAGCAATATCCGCTGCAGATGGCGGCACTCGGCATCGAAGCGATCGCCGCTTACGCCAAGGACGGGACGAAGCCCAAGCCGACCGAAGGTAAGGATTTCTTCGACACGGGCGTCAACCTCGTGACCGACAAGCCTGCGGAGGGCGTGAAGTCCATCGACACCAAGGAAGGCCTCGCCAAGTGCTGGGGCTGATGCCGGTCTGACAGGCAATAGACCGAAGCGGCCAGGGGCTTGATCCCCGGCCGCTTCGGGTGGACGATGCGGAAATCGCAAGCGCGAACAATTCCGGCGGCAGATCGGGAACGGTTGGACGGGCGTCGGCGCGTGGCTGAAGCCTCATGGGAGGAAACATGTCTCAGGTTCAGGAATTCGAAAAGGCTCTCGCGAACAGCGAGACAAGCGTTGCTGCTTTTGACGAGCATGGCACGTCGCTCGTCAAGCGCATCCAGCATTTCCTGCATTCCACTCCGGCTGCGGTGCCGCTGATCGTGCTGGTCCTGTCGATCGCTGTCTTTGGCGTCACGATCGGAGGACGGTTCTTTTCGTCCTACACGCTGACGCTGATCCTGCAGCAGATCGCCATCGTCGGTATTCTCGGCGCCGCGCAGACGCTGGTCATCCTGACAGCCGGCATCGACCTGTCAATCGGCGTGATCATGGTGATTTCGGCCGTGATCATGGGCAATTGCGCGGTCACCTATGGCCTGCCGACCTTGCTTGCCGTGGTGATCGGGCTTGCCGCCGGCGCGGCCTGCGGGCTGCTCAACGGGCTGCTGGTCGCCTACATGAAGCTGCCGCCCTTCATCGTCACGCTCGGCACCTGGAACATCGTCATGGCCACGAACTTCATCTATTCGGCCAATGAGACGATCCGTGACGCCGACGTCGACGTCCAAGCCCCGCTGCTGCATCTGTTTGGCCTGAACTTCAAGGTCGGCACGGCGGTGCTGACGTTCGGCGTCATTGCCATGGTCGTGCTGGTGCTGTTCTTGTGGTACGTGCTCAATCACACGGCATGGGGCCGTCATGTCTACGCTGTCGGCGACGATCCGGAGGCAGCGAAGCTGTCGGGCATCCAGACCAAGAAGGTGCTGATCTCGGTCTACACGCTTGCCGGGCTGATCGCCGCTTTCGCTGCCTGGGTCTCCATCGGCCGCAACGGCTCGATCTCGCCGTCCGCTGCCGTCACCGACTACAATTTGCAGGCGATCACCGCGACGGTGATCGGCGGCATTTCCCTCTTCGGCGGGCGCGGCTCTATTCTGGGCACGCTGTTCGGCGCGATGATCGTCGGCGTCGTTTCGATGGGCCTCAACATGCTGGGCGCCGATCCGCAATGGAAAGTGCTGCTCACCGGTGTGCTGATCATCGGCGCCGTGGCGATCGACCAGTGGATCAGAAAGGTTTCGGTGTAACCATGACCCAGGAGCCCATCCTCACCGCGCGCGGCCTCGTCAAGCGCTACGGCCGCGTCACCGCACTGAACAGCTGCGACTTCGATCTCTATCCGGGAGAGATCCTGGCCGTGATCGGCGACAATGGAGCCGGCAAGTCGACGCTGATCAAGGCGATCTCGGGCGCCGTTGTCCCGGACGAAGGGATCATCGAGTTGGACGGCAAGCAGGTGCTCTTCAAGTCGCCCATCGAAGCCCGCGAAGCCGGCATCGAAACCGTCTACCAGAACCTGGCGCTGTCGCCGGCGCTGTCGATCGCCGACAACATGTTCCTCGGTCGCGAGATCCGCAAACCGGGTTTTCTGGGCGACTGGCTGCGCATGCTCGACCGCCCGGCAATGGAAAAGCGCGCCCGCGACAAGCTCACCGAACTTGGCCTGATGACCATCCAGAACATCAGCCAGGCCGTGGAAACGCTCTCGGGCGGCCAACGCCAGGGCGTGGCGGTGGCGCGCGCCGCCGCCTTCGGCTCGAAGATGGTCATCATGGATGAGCCGACGGCGGCGTTAGGCGTCAAGGAGAGCCGCCGCGTGCTCGAACTGATCCTCGACGTGAAGAAGCGCGGCCTGCCGATCGTGCTAATTTCCCACAACATGCCGCATGTCTTCGAGGTGGCCGACCGCATTCACATCCATCGGCTGGGCCGTCGGCTCTGTGTCATCGATCCCAAGCAATATACGATGTCCGACGCCGTCGCCTTCATGACCGGAGCGAAGCTTCCGCCGGAGGCGGCACTGGCGGCCTGATGCATGTCGCCCAAAGCAAGGTGCCTCGCAGAGGCCCAAACGCGACGCACTTTAAGTTGCTAAACTGCCGCAGGGTAAGCTTCCCCGCGGCAATCTAACTCGATTGAACGCTTAACAATATGAGCTAGCATGGCTGGGAGGAATGGTGAAAGCCGGTATGATCTTGGCAACCGCACAAGAGGCAGCATGACGCACGCGATAACGACCGAAGCTCCCATTCTCGAAAACTCCGATCCCAAGGCGCTTGCCGAGGAAGTCTTGAAGGCCCTCAAATACAGGCTCGGCAAGGGGACCAGCGTCGCGACGCAATACGACTGGCTCACCGCCTCGATCAAGGTCGTGCGCGACCATATCGTCGATCATTGGATGCAGGCGACGCAAGAGGCCTACGCCCATCAGGAAAAGCGCGTCTATTACCTCTCCCTGGAATTCCTCATCGGTCGCCTGATGCGCGACGCCTTCTCCAATCTCGGGCTGATGGACAATATGCGCGAAGCGCTGCGGTCTCTCGGCGTCGACCTTGACCTCATCGCCGCCCTTGAACCAGATGCAGCGCTTGGCAATGGTGGTCTCGGCCGGCTCGCCGCCTGCTTCATGGAAAGCATGGCAACCGTCGGCATCCCCGCGCATGGCTATGGCATTCGCTACGCCAACGGCATGTTTCGTCAGGAAATCCATGACGGCTGGCAGGTTGAGCTGCCCGAGACCTGGCTCGATCACGGCAACCCCTGGGAGTTCGAGCGGCGCGAACGCGCCTTCGAGGTCGGCTTCGGCGGCTCGGTGGATTCGATCACCTCAAAGGACGGCAGGCTTGAGCGCCACGTCTGGAAACCGATCGAACACGTTTTGGCGGTTGCCTACGATACGCCGGTGGTTGGCTGGCGGGCCAACCGCGTCAACACGCTGCGGCTCTGGTCCGGCATGCCGATCGATCCGATACTGCTCGACAAGTTCAACGCCGGCGATCACATCGGTGCGCTCGCCGAAAGCAACAAGGCCGATGCCTTGTCGCGCGTCCTTTACCCTGCTGATTCCCACAAGGCCGGTCAGGAGCTGCGGCTCAGGCAAGAGTATTTCTTTTCTACCGCATCGTTGCAGGACATCATTCAGCGTCATCTCAGCCAGTATGGCGACCTGCAGTCGCTGCCCGACAAAGCGGCGATCCATCTGAACGATACCCATCCGGCCATTGCGGTGGCCGAGCTGCTGCGCCTGTTGATGGATGTCCACGGCATGGATTTCGACCAGGCCTGGAGTATCACCAAGCGGACCTTCGGCTATACCAATCATACGCTGCTCCCCGAAGCGCTCGAAAGCTGGCCGGTGCCGCTGTTCGAGCGGCTGTTGCCGCGCCACATGCAGATCGTCTACGCCATCAACGCCGAAGTGCTGCTGGAGGCGCGCGCCTCCGAGCAGTTTTCTGACGAGCAGATCAGCCAGATCTCGCTGATACAGGAAAACGGCGAGCGCCGGGTGCGCATGGGCAATCTGGCCTTTGTCGGCTCGCACTCGATCAACGGCGTCTCTGCCCTTCACACCGAGCTGATGAAGGAAACGGTGTTTGCCGAGCTCCACCGGCTCTACCCCGACCGCATCAACAACAAGACCAACGGCATCACGCCGCGGCGCTGGCTGATCCAGTGCAATCCCGGTCTCACCGCGCTTACCCGCGAAGCGATCGGCGACCGCTTCCTCGACGATATAGACGCGATCAAGGAGCTCGATGCCTTTGCTGACGACGCCGCCTTCCGCGACAAGTTCGCCGCAGTCAAGCGGGCGAACAAGGCCAAGCTTGCCAATCTCGTCGCCGACCGCCTCGGCATCAGGATTGATCCCTCGGCGTTGTTCGACATCCAGATCAAGCGCATCCACGAATACAAGCGCCAGCTCCTGAACATCCTCGAAACAGTCGCGCTCTACGACCAGATCCGCTCCCATCCCGAGCGAAATTGGATGCCGCGCGTCAAGTTCTTCGGCGGCAAGGCGGCGCCCAGCTATCACAATGCCAAGCTGATCATCAAGCTCGCCAACGACGTCGCCAAAGTCATCAACCGCGACCCGGCCGTTCGCGGCTTGCTCAAAGTGGTGTTCGTGCCGAACTACAATGTCAGCCTGGCCGAGATCATGATGCCGGCCGCCGATCTTTCGGAGCAGATATCGACCGCCGGGATGGAAGCCTCCGGCACCGGCAACATGAAGTTCGCGCTGAACGGTGCGCTGACCATCGGCACGCTCGACGGCGCCAATGTCGAGATCAAGGAATGCGTCGGCGACGACAATATTTTCATTTTCGGCCTGACCACCGAAGAGGTCGCCGAGCGGCGCAGCAACGGCTACGATCCGCGAACGGTGATCGAAGCCTCTCCCGAACTGGCGCAGGCCGTGGCCGCCGTTTCGACGGGCGTCTTTTCGCCTGACGATCCGGAACGCTATCGCGACCTGATGAACGGCCTCTATCAGAGCGACTGGTTCATGGTCGCTGCGGATTTCGATGCCTACGCGTCAACCCAGCGCGATGTCGACGCCGTCTGGCGCGACAGCCCGGATTGGTACGCCAAGGCAATTCGCAATGTCGCCCGCGTCGGCTGGTTCTCGTCCGATCGCACGATCCGCCAATATGCGAAAGAAATCTGGAACGTGCCCGTTTGATATGATTGCATGAGGCCACGAACAACGTGGTCCGGGTGCCGGGGAGGGTCACTGCCTGATGAGGAAGCCGCGCGCGACCGCTGCGACAAGCGGGCCGGATGGACTGGCGTCAGCCGGTGATGTCGCGGCAATTGTCGCCGGCACGCATGGTGATCCTTTCGCTGTCCTCGGTGTGCACGAGGTCGACAAGGGCTTTGTCGCCCGCTGCTTCGTCCCTCATGCCGATTTCGTCACTGCCTATACGCTGACCGGCAAGAACGCCGGCGAACTCTCCAGGCGCGACGAAGGCGGCTTCTTCGAGGGCAGCCTGTCGCTCAGAAAGCGTCAGCCGCTGCGCTATCACGCGCGCAATGCCGGCGGTGACTGGTGGCTGACCGATCCCTATTCGTTCGGTCCGGTACTGGGTCCGCTGGACGACTATTACATCGCCGAAGGTTCGCACCTCAGGCTGTTCGACAAGCTCGGGGCGCATCTCATCGATCACGAGGGTGCATCCGGCGTGCATTTCGCCGTCTGGGCGCCCAATGCAAGGCGCGTTTCGGTGGTCGGCGACTTCAACGAATGGGACGGCCGCAGGCATACGATGCGCGTCCGCCGCGACACCGGCATCTGGGAGTTGTTCATCCCCGACATCGGCGCCGGACGGCCATACAAATACGAGATCATCGGGCCCGATGGCGTGAGGCTGCCGCTGAAGGCCGATCCGTTCGCTTTCAAGTCCGAACTGCGCCCGGCCACCGCTTCGGTGACGGCGCTTCCGCCGGCGCATCAATGGGGTGACGAAGCGCACCGCAATTTCTGGCGCAACGCCGATCCCAGGCGCGAGGCGGTGTCGATCTACGAGGTCCACGCCGGCTCGTGGCAGCTTCACGACGACGGCAGCTTCCTGTCATGGGACGAGCTTGCCAACCGGCTGATCCCGTATGTCGTCGACACGGGTTTCACCCATATCGAATTCATGCCGATCTCCGAACATCCCTATGACCCGTCCTGGGGCTACCAGACGACGGGCCTCTACGCGCCGTCGGCCCGCTTCGGCGATCCGGAGGGTTTTGCCCGGTTCGTCGACGGCGCCCACCGCGCCGGCATCGGCGTCATCCTGGACTGGGTGCCGGCGCATTTTCCGGTGGACGCGCATGGCCTGGCCAATTTCGACGGCACCGCTCTCTATGAGCATGCCGACCCGCGCAAGGGCTTCCATCCCGACTGGAACACCGCGATCTACAATTTCGGCCGGCGCGAGGTGGTCTCGTTCCTGGTCAACAACGCACTGTTTTGGGCCGAGAAATACCATGTCGACGGTTTGCGCGTCGATGCCGTCGCCTCGATGCTCTACCTCGACTATTCGCGCAAGGCCGGCGAATGGATTCCCAACGAAAAAGGCGGGCGCGAAAACCTCGAGGCGGTCAGTTTCCTCCAGAGGATGAACAAGGAAGTCTACGGCCAGCATCCGGGTGTGATGACGATCGCCGAGGAATCGACTTCATGGCCAAAAGTCTCGCAGCCGGTGCATGAGGGCGGGCTGGGTTTCGGCTTCAAGTGGAACATGGGCTTCATGCACGACACGCTGGAGTATTTCTCCAAGGAGCCGATTTTTCGCAAGCATCACCACGGCGACATCACCTTCGGTCTGGTCTACGCCTTCTCAGAGAATTTCGTGCTGCCGCTCTCCCATGACGAGGTCGTGCACGGCAAGGGGACGCTGCTTGGCAAGATGGCCGGCGACGACTGGCAGAAATTCGCGACGCTGCGCGCCTACTACGCCTTTATGTGGGGCTACCCCGGCAAGAAGCTGTTGTTCATGGGGCAGGAATTCGCCCAGCGCCGCGAGTGGAGCGAGGCGCGCGCACTCGACTGGAACCTGCTCGATTTCCGGGCCCACCGCGGCGTCTGGCAGACGGTACGCGATCTCAACTATCTCTACCGCTCACGCCCGGCGTTGCATGCGCGCGATTGCGAGCCGGAGGGCTTTTCCTGGCTGATCGTCGACGACAGCGCCAACTCGGTCTTTGCATGGCTGCGCAGCGCACCGGGCGGAGCCCCGGTCGCCGTCATCTCCAATTTTACGCCGGTGCCGCGGGACAATTACCGCGTGCCGTTGCCAATGGCTGGAAGATGGCGCGAGATCATCAACACGGACGCCTCCGACTATGGCGGTTCCGGCAAGGGCAATGACGGTGCCGTCGAGGCTCGGAAGGAAGCAGGAGGCATCTCGGCGACGGTGCTGTTGCCGCCGCTGTCGACGATCATGCTCGAATTTGCTCCGGACTAGGCGATGTCTCGCAGCGCGTAACTTGGGAGGATAAGAATGGCAGAGATAAAACGGACCCAGCCGCTGGCGCGCGATGCCATGGCCTATGTTCTGGCCGGCGGCCGTGGCAGCCGCCTCAAGGAATTGACCGACCGGCGCGCCAAGCCGGCGGTCTATTTCGGCGGCAAGACGCGCATCATCGATTTTGCGCTCTCCAATGCGCTCAATTCCGGTATTCGCCGCCTCGGCGTGGCCACCCAGTACAAGGCGCACTCGCTGATCCGCCACCTGCAGCGCGGCTGGAACTTCCTGCGGCCCGAGCGCAACGAGAGCTTCGACATCCTGCCGGCCAGTCAGCGCGTATCGGAAACGCAATGGTATGAAGGCACGGCCGATGCCGTCTACCAGAACATCGACATCATCGAGGCCTACGGGCCCGAATACATGGTCATCCTGGCCGGCGATCACGTCTACAAGATGGACTATGAGCTGATGCTTCGCCAGCATGTCGACGCCGGCGCCGACGTCACCGTCGGCTGCCTCGAAGTGCCGCGCATGGAGGCGACCGGCTTCGGCGTCATGCATGTCGACAAGAAGGACACCATCATCTCCTTCATCGAGAAGCCCGCCGATCCGCCCGGCATTCCCGACAAGCCGGATTTTGCCCTGGCCTCGATGGGCATCTACGTGTTCAAGACCAAGTTCCTGATGGAGCAGCTGCGCCGCGACGCGGCCGAACCGGGCTCAAGCCGTGACTTCGGCAAGGACATCATCCCCTATGTCGTCGAGCACGGCAAGGCGATCGCCCATCGCTTCGCCAAATCCTGCGTGCGCTCGACCGCCGAAAACGAAGCCTACTGGCGCGATGTCGGGACCGTCGACGCCTATTGGGAAGCCAATATCGACCTCACCGACATCACGCCCGAGCTCGACCTCTACGACCGCGACTGGCCGATCTGGACCTATGCCGAGTTGAAGCCGCCGGCAAAGTTCGTGCATGACGAGGATGGCCGCCGTGGCTCGGCGGTATCCTCGCTGGTCTCGGGCGATTGCATCGTCTCAGGCGCTTCGCTGAAGCGAAGCCTGATCTTCACCGGCGCGCGCATCAACTCCTATTCGACGCTAGAGGACGTCGTCATGCTGCCCGACTGCCAGGTCGGCCGCAGCGCGAGATTGAAGCGCGTGGTGATCGATCATGGCGTCAGGATTCCCGAAGGGCTCGTGGTCGGCGAGGATCCCGTCCTCGACGCCAAGCGCTTCCGCGTTTCCGAAAAGGGCATCTGCCTCGTCACGCAGGCCATGATCGACAAACTGGGACTGTCGTGAATGCAGGTCCTGTCGGTCACGCCCGAAATATTCCCTCTGATCAAGACTGGCGGGCTTGCCGACGTGACCGGCGCGTTGCCCATCGCGCTCGCCGGCAAGGGCGTGGCGATGCGCACGCTTGTTCCCGGCTATCCCCAGATCATGGATGCCTTCAAGAAGAAAAAACCCGTTCACCACTATCCGCTGCTGCAAGGCGGCAAGTCTTCGGTCCATGCCGTCCAGATCGCCGGGCTCGACCTGTTCGTGCTCGACGCGCCGCATCTGTTCGATCGCCCCGGCGGCCCCTATGGCAATGCCACCGGCGCCGACTGGCCGGACAATTGGCGGCGTTTCGCGGCCCTGAGCCAGGTTGGCGGCGACATCGCCGGCGGCGCCGTCTCGGGCTACCAGCCGGACATCGTCCATGCCCATGACTGGCAATCGGCGATGACGCTGGCCTATATGCGCTACGGCAAGGCGGTTGGCACGCCGTCGATGATCACCGTCCACAATCTGGCTTTCCAGGGCCAGTTCGGCGCCGGCATCTTTGGCGAACTCGGCTTGCCGGCGGCGGCCATGGCACTCGACGGCGTCGAATATTATGGCGGCGTCGGTTTCCTCAAGGCTGGCCTGCAGGCCGCCTGGGCCATCACCACAGTCAGCCCGACCTATGCGCAGGAGATCCGCTCGCCGGAATTCGGCATGGGGCTCGATGGCCTCATCAACATGCGGTCCGTTGATCTCTATGGCATCGTCAACGGCATCGACACCGCGATATGGAACCCTGAAACCGACAAGCATCTGGTCTCCAACTACACGGCCAAGACGTTGAAGGCGCGGCACCCCAACCGGACCGCCGTCGAGGATCGTTTCAACCTTGACCGCGACGACAGTCCGATCGTTTGCGTGATCAGCCGGCTCACCTGGCAGAAGGGAATGGACATACTGGCAACGGTCGTCGACGGGATTGTTGCGAGGGGTGCCCGCCTGGCGATCCTGGGGTCCGGCGACGCCGGCCTCGAAGGCGCGCTGCTGGCCGCCGCCGCCCGCCATCGCGGTCGCATCGGCGTCGTCGTCGGTTATGACGAGGCGCTTTCCCACACCATGCAGGGCGGCTGTGACGCAATCATCATCCCGTCGCGCTTCGAGCCTTGCGGACTGACGCAGCTTTACGGCCTGCGCTATGGCTGCGTGCCGGTCGTCGCCCGCACCGGCGGTCTTGCCGACACCATCATCGACGCCAATGAAGCGGCGATTTCGGCAGGTGTGGCGACCGGCTTCCAGTTCGCACCCGCCGATGCCGGCGCCTTGCTGCACTCCATCCGTCGGCTGGTCGCGGCGCACGCCAACCCTGCGATCTGGACGTCGATGCAGCGGCAAGGCATGAAGGCGGATGTGTCGTGGGATAAAAGCGCAGAAAAATACCTCGAACTCTATCGCTTGCTGCTTTCGAAAAGGGCTTGACGCATGATACGCACCGTCGCCACCAAACCTTATCTCGACCAGAAGCCCGGCACATCCGGGCTGCGCAAGAAAGTGCCGGTGTTCCAGCAGGAGCACTATGCCGAGAACTTCATCCAGTCGATTTTCGATGCGCTGGACGGGTTCGAGGGCAAGACGCTGGTGATTGGCGGCGACGGCCGCTTTTACAACCGCGAGGTCATCCAGAAGGCCATCGCCATGGCCGCGGCAAACGGTTTCGGCAAGGTGATGGTCGGGCAGGGCGGCATCCTGTCGACGCCGGCCGCTTCCAACATCATTCGCAAATACAACACCTTCGGCGGCATCATCCTGTCGGCCAGCCACAATCCGGGCGGCCCGCACGAGGATTTCGGCATCAAATACAATGCCGGCAATGGCGGCCCGGCAGCGGAAAAGCTGACCGACGCGATCTTCGCCAAGACCAAGGTGATTTCGAGCTTCAAGACCGCCGATATCGGCACGGTTGACCTCGACACGATCGGTACCGTCGAGGCGGGCGGCATGACCGTCGAGGTGATCGACCCGGTCGCCGACTATGCCGAGCTGATGGAAGATCTGTTCGATTTCGATGCGTTGCGTGGGCTGTTCAAGTCAGGCTTCCGCATGCGCTTCGACGCCATGCATGCCGTGACTGGTCCCTATGCCAAGGAGATCCTGGAAAACCGGCTCGGCGCGCCGAAAGGCACCGCCCGCAACTTCGTTCCCCTGCCGGATTTCGGCGGCCACCACCCAGACCCGAACCTGGTCCACGCAAAGCACCTCTATGACGAGATGATGGGACCGGATGCCCCGGATTTCGGCGCCGCTTCCGACGGCGACGGCGACCGCAACCTGATCATCGGCAAGGGCATTTTCGTCACCCCGTCGGATTCGGTGGCTATGCTCGCCGCCAATGCTCATCTGGCGCCGGGCTACAAGGCCGGGCTGAAAGGCATCGCCCGCTCAATGCCGACCAGCGGTGCAGCCGACCGCGTCGCCGAAAAGCTCGGCATCGGCATCTATGAAACGCCGACCGGCTGGAAATTCTTTGGCAATCTGCTCGATGCCGACATGGCGACGATCTGCGGCGAGGAAAGTGCCGGAACCGGCTCCAACCATGTCCGCGAAAAGGACGGGCTGTGGGCCGTGCTTTTGTGGCTCAATATCCTCGCTGCCCGCGGCGAAAGCGCCAAGCAGATCGTCACCGAGCACTGGGCCGCCTATGGCCGCAATTACTACTCACGCCATGACTACGAGGAGGTCGAGACCGACCGCGCCAATGCGCTGGTCGACCAATTGCGGGCCAGGCTCGCTTCCTTGCCCGGCACCAGCGTGCGCGGCATGAAGATCGCCAGCGCCGACGATTTCGCCTATCACGACCCGGTCGACGGCTCGATAGCCAGGAACCAGGGCATCAGGGTGCTGTTCGAAGGCGGATCGCGCGTCGTCTTCCGTCTCTCCGGCACCGGTACCTCGGGGGCGACGCTGCGCGTCTATATCGAGCGCTACGAGCCGGACAGGTCCAGGCACGATCTCGACACGCAGGAGGCGCTTGCCGACCTGATTGCGGCAGCCGAAGATATCGCCGGGATTCGCAGCCATACCGGCCGCGCCAAGCCGAGCGTGATTACTTGAGTTTGGTTGACAGCCGGCCGTCTGAGTTCGGCCTGCGTTGCGAAGCTCCCCCTTCTCCCCTTGTGGGAGAAGGTGGCCGAGCGAAGCTCGGTCGGATGAGGGGTGCTCCAGCTTGGCGCACACCTTTGCTCGAATCGCCCATGCCTCGTTTCTTCCAGCACCCCTCATCCGTCTCGGCGCTGCGCGCCGATCCACCTTCTCCCACAAGGGGAGAAGGGGTCGCCGTATGAACTCACTCGGTGCCACCGTCACCCGCGGCGGCATCCGCTTTGCCGCATGGTCGTCCGCGGCCGCCCGGCTCTGGGTCTCGATCTTCGATGAGCAGGGGGAGAGGGAGATCGACCGGCTCGAACTCCAGCCGGAAGGCGAGGGCGTTCACGCGCTTTTCGTTGCCGGCCTCGCCGCCGGCACTCGATACGGATTTCGCGCCGATGGCGATTATACGCCCGAGAATGGGCTTTGGTTCGATCCCGACAAGCTGCTGGTCGACCCCTATGCCGTCGAAATCGACAGGCCTTATGTCTATGACGTCAGGCTCGCCGCGCGCCGGGGCGGGGGCGCCGATACCGCGCCGCTGCTGCCGAAGGCGGTTGCTGCCACCCTGCCACAGCCGGTGCCTGCCTTGCCGCCGCTGTTCCAGCCCGGCGGCCTGATCTATGAAGTGCCGGTGCGCGCCTTCACCATGCTGCATCCCGACATCCCGAAGCACCAGCGCGGGACGGTTGCAGCCCTTGCCCATCCGGCTACCGTCGAGCATCTGAAAAAACTCGGGGTCGGGGCGGTCGAACTGATGCCGGTGACGGCATCGATCGACGAGCGGCATTTGCCGCCGCTCGGGCTGCGCAATGCCTGGGGCTACAATCCCGTGACCTTCATGGCGCTCGACCCGCGCCTCGCGCTCGGCGGTCTCGCGGAATTGCGGCAGACGGTTGCCACGCTGCGTGGGGCCGGCATCGGCGTCATCCTCGATCTTGTCTTCAACCACACCGGCGAAAGCGACAGGCTTGGACCGACGCTGTCGCTGCGCGGCCTCGACAGCCGCGCCTACTACCGGCATCGGCCGGACGGCAGCTTGATCAACGACACCGGCACCGGCAACACCGTCGCTTGTGATCATCCGGTCGTCAGGGAAATGGTCCTCGACACGCTTCGTCACTTTGTCCGCCATGCCGGCGTCGATGGTTTCCGCTTCGATCTGGCGCCCATTCTGGGCCGGGTCGATGGCGCGTTCGACGCCGCTGCGCCACTGCTCATGGCTATTCGGGATGATCCGCTCCTTGGCGACCGGGTGCTCATCGCCGAGCCATGGGATATCGGCCCGGACGGCTATCAGCTTGGCAATTTTCCGCCGCGCTTCCTCGAATGGAACGACAGATATCGCGACGACATCCGCCGGTTCTGGCGCGGCGACAGCGGGATGGTCGGCGCGCTCGCCACCCGGCTTGCCGGCTCGTCCGACGTGTTTGCCAAGCCAGGCCAGCAGACGAGCCGCAGCGTCAATTTCATCGCCGCGCATGACGGCATGACGCTGGCCGACATTGTTGCCTACGAGCACAAGCACAATGAGGCCAATGGCGAGCAGAACCGCGATGGCCACGACGACAATCTGTCCTGGAACAATGGCGTCGAGGGCGAGACCGGCGACCGGGCGATCGTTACGGCACGTTTCGATGACCGATGTGCGCTTCTGGCCACGCTGTTTGCCTCACGCGGCACGATCATGCTGACCGCCGGAGACGAATTCGGCCGCACCCAGAAGGGCAACAACAACGCCTATGCGCAGGACAACGAGATCACCTGGCTCGACTGGTCCGGGCGCGATCGGGCGCTGGAACAATACGCCGTTTTGCTCGCCGCGATGCGTCGTTGCGTGCCGGCGCTTTCCGACACGCGCTTCCTGACTGGAGAGCCGCCGCCCGGATCAGAACAACCGGACGCGGTCTGGCTCACTGAAACCGGCACGCCGCTCGACAAGGCAGGCTGGCACGATCCGGCGCGGTACCGCCTGGTCATGATGCTCGGCACCGATGATCGCCGCCTTGCCGTTGTCATCAATGGCGATCGCCGGGCATGTATGTTCACGCTGCCGGAGCGCGACGGATTTCGCTGGCAGCCAGCCATCGAAGCATCGGACGGCGCAGCCGGAATTTCACGGCCGGTGCCGGGGCGAACGGTGATTTTCATGATCGAACACGAAGCCGCGCAGGCTCAGATAAAGGAGAACCCGAGTGGCAAGTGACCACGCCGAGTGGTGGCGCGGCTGCGTCATCTACCAGATCTACCCGCGCTCCTTCCGGGACACGACGGGGGACGGCAGTGGCGATCTGCGTGGTATCACATCGAGGCTGGCGCATGTCGCATCGCTTGGCGCTGACGCCGTCTGGCTGTCGCCCTTCTTTAAGTCGCCGATGGCCGATATGGGCTACGACGTATCCGACTATACAGCCGTCGATCCGATGTTCGGCACATCAGAGGATTTCGACGCAGTGGTCGCCGAGGCGCACCGTCTCGGCCTGAAAGTCATTATCGACCAGGTTCTGTCGCATTCGTCCGACCGGCACGAATGGTTCGTCGAAAGCCGCGCGAGTCGCGATAATCCCAGGGCGGACTGGTATGTCTGGTCCGATCCGAAGCCCGACGGCACCGCGCCCAACAACTGGCTGTCGGTCTTCGGCGGCCCCGCCTGGGAGTGGGACGCGACCCGCAGGCAATATTACATGCACAATTTCCTCGCCTCGCAGCCGGACCTCAATTTCCACAATCCGGAGGTTCAGGACGCCTTGCTGGAAACGGTGCGGTTTTGGCTGGAGCGCGGCGTCGACGGGTTTCGCCTCGATACCGTCAACTACTATGTCCATGACCGCTGGCTGCGCAGCAACCCGCCCCTGGCGTCAAGCGTCTCAGGCACCAACACCGAAACCAATCCGTACCTCTATCAGGAGCATTTGTTTGACAAGACGCAGCCCGAAAACCTGGCTTTCCTCAAGCGGTTTCGGGCGTTGCTCGACGAATATGAGGGCCGCGTCGCTGTCGGCGAGGTCGGCGACGAAGCCCGTTCGTTGCAGACGCTCGCCGCCTACACCAGCGGCGGCGACAAGCTCGACATGTGCTACACATTCGACCTGCTCGGTCCGCAATTCTCGGCGGCGCATGTGCGTGGCTGCGTCGAAGCGTTCGAGAGTGCTGTCTCCGACGGCTGGGTCTGCTGGGCGTTTTCCAACCACGATGTCGTTCGCCATGTGACGCGATGGACAAGGTCCGGCGGCGACCCGGAAAGGACGGCGAAGTTCTCCATCGCGCTGCTGTCATCCCTGCGTGGATCGATCTGCCTCTATCAGGGTGAGGAACTCGGGCTGGAGGAGGCGGAATTGGCGTTCGAGGATTTGCGCGATCCTTACGGCATCCGCTTCTGGCCGGGGTTCAAGGGCAGGGATGGCTGCCGCACGCCGATGGTGTGGGAGAAGGGCGCCAACAATGCCGGCTTTTCAATCGGCAGGCCGTGGCTTCCAATCCCGGAAAGCCATCGCGCCCGCGCGGTCGATATCCAGAACGGCGAGGAAAAGTCAGTTCTGGCCAGCTATCGGGCGATGCTGGCGTTGCGCAAGCGGCATGCGGCGCTGGTACAAGGTTCGATCCGTTTTCTCGATGCCGAGGGCGAAGTGCTTGCCTTCATTCGCGAAGGCGGCGGCGAGAAGCTGCTGTGCGTTTTCAACTTCGCCGAGGAGCCGGCCAACTGGCCGTTGCCGCAGGGTAGCGATGTCGCAGAGACGATCGACCTTGGCGCTGGTGCCGCCTTGCAGGAAAAGATTCTGTCGCTGCCGCCGTTGGGCTGCTTTCTCGGACGAGCCGGCTGATCTCTCCAACTCACTGAACAAGCACAGAGCGCCCGCAAGTCGCGCCCATGACCCGGACATCGGCCTCGCCGACGCGCACGCCCAGCGCCCCAAGCACGTTGTAAACCAATTCCTCGACCGGCGCCCTCACGCCGTTCAGCAGCGCCACCACTGCCGGCTTCACGGTTCCGAGCAAGGCGGTTACATCAAGCCCGAGGCCCAGCGCACTGACCGAAAGCGACAAATTGTTTACCAGCGACGTGGTGAGAGATTGCGTCAGGTTCTTCGTCGAGGCGTTCTTTATCGTCTTGCTTGCGATGTCGGTGCTGTTGAAGATCAAGATCGTCGGATCGTTGTTGGCGATCTCAACGGCTGCAGAACCATTCACGCCGATCAGATTGAGGGTGAGAAACAGAAGCTTCACGCTGACCTGCGCGATTTCGGCATTTTGAAACGACTGTGGGTTGCTGAAATCGGCGAAGGCGGAGGGGCTGTTATCGGCATCGCTGGCGCCGAGGTGCAGCGAGGCAAGGCCCGGACGTGCGGCAATGGTAACTTTCAAACTGTCGGGGTGCCCCGTCGGGCAGCTGATGTCGGTCAGCTTGGCTTCGGCAGAGGCCACCTCGACATGCAACGGCAGTTTGACGGCCAGCAGGCTGATGCCGCCACCGAGAGTCGCATTGCTGCCGCCGACGGACGCCACCAGCTTGATCCGCGTCTGCGCCGTACGCACCACAGCACCCTTCTCGCCGATTGTCAGCCATGGCGAGAATTGTGCAGGTTCGCCGATTGCAATCGCAAGCGTGGTGGAGGCAAGCCCCGGAATGGCGGCTCCGAGATTGAGCTCGACCTGCTTCGAGCCGTTGGCCAGTGCAGCAGCGGTGGTCAGCATGCCCATGGCGCTGGCGTCGACCGAAAAGCCGGGCGACTTTTGCCCGAGGCCCAACTGGCCCATTGAACCAAGATCGACAAGATGATTGAGCGGTATCTTGACCGTGTTGGTGGTCCTTGACGCGATTGTCTGCAAAGCCAGCTTGCTGGTGCTGCCAACGGGTGAAACATTAGCCATGGCGGTCGCTATCTCGCCCACCGTCGCTTTGGAAGCCAGCACCTCCGAATAGCTCACACCCGTCAGCTGCATCTCAACGGCAAGGGCATCGATGAACGAAAGCAGGTTCACGTCGGCAGCGATCAGAGCGTTGTGGTCCATGACGCTGAGCGCGATGTTGCCGCCCAGGAACTTGCTGAGAAGAGCGTTGAGGATGCCGCCATTGACGCTGAGAAGCCTGGACCCGACCGAGAACATCGCCTGCGGCGCTATGCTGGCCACGGCTTGGGTGCCGATCACCGGCGTAGGGATAAGCGAACTCGCGAAATAGCGGGCAGGAACCTTTTTCAGCGTGACATGGACGGCGTTGTAGGGCGTTTTGCCGGCTTGAAGCGCTTGTCGACGCCGAGCGACGACTCTGCTGAATATCGGCCGGGGTGACCGACACGATAGTCTTTCCAATGGCAGGGGTGATCGTCTGCCCTGCCTTCTGAACAACGATACCCGGCATTCCGTTGTCGCCGAGCGTGGTCACCACCGCGGCTTCAATGTTGTTGATGTTGGAGGCGGCGGTGATTGCCGCCAGATCGGTCATTGCTTGACCTTCCCGGCGCTCCACATAGATCGAGCCTTCATCGATGGCGAAGGCGGCCAGCGCCAGCGCGAACGGTGCGCACAGCGCCGTCATGACGGCGAAGTTCGCCGTCAGGTCGCCAAGCATCGAGCGGGCGACCCGGCCGATCCTGCGCGCCACAACCTAGGATTTAGTTAGTAAGGGACCCCATTGACTTGCATCAATATCATGCGATCCGCTGAAGGCTATTGCCCAGTCCCCAGTCCAAACTTCCCACGAGGTGCAAGGGTTTTCGCCAATGTGTAGGATCTGACGTGCGGGTTGTGTCAAATTGCTGCCGCGGCCAATCCTTGAATGACATCTTGCTGCGCTGATCAGAATCTCTATGTGGCAAAGAACAGGGGGCGCGACTGTATCGTCGCAACCACCGGGTTCGGACCGGTATTCGCATGATCGTGACTGGCACGATGGCTCTACCTATCCAAACCCGGATCGAGATTAGAGAGAGGATGAACACATCGACGTTCTCTGCGCCTGCGGTTAGGCTCTCGTATTCGCGGCGGGCCGCAGATTGAACGGGTGGTTTGCATGACGCATCATGTGAGGCTAACTATTGCCTCACATGGAATGGAGAGTGATATGCTAGCGCTCGGAAATGTCGCCGACGTGTTGGGGCTGCCCGTTAAAGAGGTGGCGGCGCGGTCGCCTTTCGGGCTGATCTCCCGGATCGAGGATGGACTTCCGATTGGCGCACTTGAGCGCGTTGCGCATCTTCTGGCGCCTGGCGATGCTCAGTTCAAATACCGGCTGATCCCCAAGGCGACCTACGAGCGGCGCAAGGCGGTACATCGCCTCTCGTCGGACGAGGGCACGCGATTGGCCCGCGTCGCGCGCGTCTGGGGCCTTGCTGTCGATGTCTGGCAGAACGAGGAGGAAGCGCGCGATTTCCTGTTTCGGCCGCACCCGATGATTGAGGACAAGCGACCGATCGACGTCGTTATCATGAGCGAGTTCGGTGCCGAAATGGTGGTCGATATTCTCGCAGGTCTGAAGTACGGCAGTGCTGCGTGACGGCGCAGGCTCTCGATCGCACTCTATCGTCCTTTCGTATCGGCGATCCGGCCGGCACCTACCCGATCTTCGATGCGACCGGCTCGACAATCGCGCCAGGGCGGTGGAACACGCCCGGAAGTCCTATCATCTACACCAGCGAGCACTATTCGACGGCCCTGTTGGAAAAGCTGGTGCATGGCAGCGGCCGACTGCCGCCCAACCAGCACTACATCGAAATCACAATCTCGCGCGGACTGAGTTACGAGGTCTTTTCCCACCCTTCACTGCCCGGCTGGGACACGATGCCGGCGATGGTGAGCCAGGGATTCGGCGAAACCTGGTGTTTAGAACGGCGCAGCGCCATCCTGCTGGTGCCGAGTGTCGTGGCGCGTCTCGATTGCAATGTGCCGATCAATCCGGCGCATCCGGAGTTTTCAAAGATCCACACAGGCCTGCACCAGCCGGTCTACTGGGACCGGCGGCTGTTTGGCGCGTAACGGGGAGGGGCTTTCTCAAGAGGCCTTGGTGAGATTCACCGGTCACGTCGGCGCTGGTATCTGCGAGTCATCGCTCGGCCGAGGCGTGGCCGAGCTGCTTTTGCGTAGCTGGAAGGCTCGGTCCACGGGCTCGACTGCTGTTTTGCCGATCGCGCAGTGGCTGTCGCTGCGCCTTACTTAGGGTGACCTCACGAGTCTGTTGAAATAAAAAATCACCACGTTACTGTTTGCCCACCAGCCGCCGGAAAGGGAACCGGCGGCGCGCTCAAAGGGGCCAGCTAATCGGCTTCGGGGCGTCAACACTCAAGAGGCGCAGCTGAACGGCCGCCTCGACAGGGAGAACTTCATGCTGAAAAACATGCTGAAGGCGACGGTGTTCGCCACAACCATGGCTTTGGCCGCCGGCACGTTCTACACGCCAGCCTTCGCCGAGGTCGTCTACAACCGCGGCACCGCCGCCGAATCGGAGTCGCTCGACCCGCACAAGACCTCGACAATATACGAAGCCGCTGTATTGCGTGACCTGTTCCAGGGGCTGGTCATGCAAGACCAGAAGGCGAACGTCATTCCGGGCGCCGCCGAAAGCTGGACTGTATCGGACGACGGCACTGTCTACACCTTCAAGCTGCGCAAGGACGGTGTCTGGTCGGATGGTAGCCCGGTCACGGCAGATGACTTCGTCTACGCGTTTCATCGGCTGGAAGATCCGGCCACCGGCGCCGAATATGCTTCGATGCTCTATCCCGTGAAGAACGCCGAGGAGGTGAACACCAAGAAGGCGAAGCCGGAGGAGATGGGCGTCAAGGCAATCGACGCAAATACTCTGGAAGTGACGCTGAAGGCGCCCACGCCCTATTTCCTTGAAATGCTGACCCACCAGGCGACTTATCCGGTCAGCAAGGCGTCCATTGACAAGCTCGGCGCCGATTGGATCAAGCCGGGCAATCTGGTCTCCAACGGCCCCTTTACCCTGGCGGAGTGGGTTCCCAACGACCACATCAAACTGGTCAAGAATCCGAAATTCTGGGATGCTGCGAGCGTCAAGCTCGACGTCGTCAACTACATCCCGACCGAAGATCGTTCGTCGGCGATAAAGCGCTTCGAGGCCGGCGAACTCGACAGCTACGACGACCTCCCGACCGAGCAGCTCGCCGATCTCAAGGCCAAGTTTGGCGATCAGATTCGCGTTGGACCTTACCTCGGCACCTACTATTTTTCGATCAAGACCGACAAGGCTCCGTGGGACAACGTCGAACTGCGCAATGCCATCTCCATGGCAGTCGACCGCGATTTCCTTGCCGAAAAGGTCTGGCAGAACTCAATGCTGCCCGGCTATTCGATGGTGCCTCCGGGCATTGAGGGCTATACGCCGGCAATGGCCAAATACGCGGACATGTCGCAGATCGACCGCGAGGATGAGGCCAAGAAGGTACTCGAGAAGCTTGGCTATACGCCCGAGAAACCGCTGAAGATGGAAATCCGCTACAACACGTCGGAAAACCACAAGAACACTGCAGTCGCCATCCAGGAGCAGTTGAAGCCGCTCGGCGTCGAAATCACGCTGCTCAACACCGACACCAAGACCCACTACTCCTTCCTTGAGCAGAAGGGCGACTACGACGTGGCGCGTGCCGGCTGGATTGCGGATTACAAGGATCCGGAAACCTTCCTCGGCATCTCCCGCAAGGCAAGCGGCAACAACTATTCGGGCTACAACAGCCCGGAATTCGAGAAGGCCATGGACGAGGCGGCCGCCGCCGGCGGCAAGCCCGAAGAGCGCATGAAAGAACTCGCCGAGGCTGAGCGCATCCTCGTCGATGACGTCGGCAACATCCCGCTTCTCTACTATAGCTACAAGGATATCGTTTCTCCGAAGCTTCATGGCTTCGAGGACAACGTCATGGATGTGCATCCGTCCCGCTTCATCTCCAAGGACTGATCTCCTTGGCCGGACTGCCGCTCCTTTACAGCGCCGCGCGTCCTTTGGGGCGCGCACAGGGCGCTGTAACGCCTTGATTTTGCACGTGATCCTCTCCGGACCTTCGGCTCGGGTCATGCGTTAGGGGCGGCGGTCCCGGTTTGCTAGCAAAGCGGGGAACCGATGCTGCGTTACGTATTCCGGCGGCTTCTGACCGCCATTCCGACGCTGTTGGTCATCGTGACCATGGCGTTCTTCCTGATACGCGTCGCGCCTGGCGGCCCGTTCAATCAGGAGCGGGGCCTGAGCCCCGAGATCAAGACCAATCTCGAAGCGCAGTTCGGTCTCAACGACCCGCTCTGGCTGCAATATGTCCACTATCTCGGCAATCTGCTGCGCGGCAATTTCGGTCCGAGCTACAACATGCCGGATTTCACTGTCGGCGAATTGTTTGCCAGGGGCCTGCCCGTTTCGATCCAGATCGGCGCCTCGGCCCTGATCCTGGCGCTGCTGCTCGGCGGCCTCCTCGGCACCATTGCCGCGCTCAACCAGAACAAGCTTGCCGACTATTCGGTGATCGCTCTGGCGACCGCCGGCAGCACCATTCCGACCTTCGTCATCGCGCCGGTTATCCAGCTTCTGTTCGGTCTGACCTGGAAACTGCTGCCGATCGGCGGCTGGGGCGATGGCGCCCTGCTCAACAAGATCGGCCCTGTGCTGACCCTCGCCTTGCCGCAGATCGCCATCGTCGCCCGCCTGATGCGCGGCTCGATGATCGAATCGTTGCGCTCGCACCACATTCGCACCGCACGTGCGCTCGGCCTGTCGGACTGGTCGGTGGTCGTCAAGCATGCGCTGCGCGGTGCCATATTGCCGATTGTCTCCTTCACCG
This sequence comes from Mesorhizobium sp. WSM4846, assembly GCF_055811415.1. Taxonomy (NCBI): domain Bacteria; kingdom Pseudomonadati; phylum Pseudomonadota; class Alphaproteobacteria; order Hyphomicrobiales; family Phyllobacteriaceae; genus Mesorhizobium; species Mesorhizobium sp. WSM4846. Next base: position 308,935 of record NZ_JBVVPZ010000002.1, on the reverse strand, counting down.
GCCCGGCGGCGGCGGCACTGCTCACCGGCTCGATCATCGTCGAGACGATCTTTTCCATTCCCGGCATCGGCCGCTATTTCGTCGAGGCCGCGCTCAACCGTGACTACACGCTGGTCATGGGCACCGTGGTGGTCATCGCGCTGTTCACCATCGTCTTCAACCTGATCGTCGACGTCATGTATGCCTTCGTCGATCCGAGGGTGCGCTATGACTGACATCGCAGCCACCGCTCCGGCCATCGTCGGCCGTTCCCTGTGGGGCGATGCCTGGGCGCGCCTCAAGGCCAACCGCGCCGCCATGTTCAGCCTGTATTATCTTGCCTTCATCGCGATCCTCAGCGTGTTCGGACCCTCTTTGGTGCCGCATCGATACACCACCATCTACGCCGACTATGTGCGCATGCCGCCGAGCTTGTCGGCCTATCCGAAGCCCGACAAGATAGAAACCGCGCTCAACGAGGCGATCAAGCGCATGCGTGTCGACATCAAGCAGTGGCGGCAGGAAGACAATCGCATCTTCGTCACCGTCACATCGCGCAAGCCGATCGACGACCGCAATGTCCGCTACCTCGACCGTTCCGATGCCTTCGACAACACCAAGATAGAGAGCAAATCGGCTGACGGCCTTGAAGCGGTGATGAGCGCTTCAATCAGGCAGCAGTATTTCCTGTTCGGCACCGACAATACTGGCCGCGATCTCCTGTCGCGGACGCTGATGGCCGGGCGCATCTCGCTGGCCATCGGCCTGCTCGCCGGGGTCGTTGCGTGCGTCATCGGCGTGCTCTACGGCGCTGCGTCCGGCCTTGCCGGCGGCAGGATAGACGAGGTGATGATGCGCATTGTCGATGTGCTCTATTCGCTGCCGTTCATTTTCTTCGTCATTATGCTGGTGGTGTTCTTCGGCCGGAACTTCGTGCTGATGTTCCTGGCGGTCGGCGCCGTGCTGTGGCTCGACATGGCGCGCATCGTGCGCGGACAGGCGCTGTCGATCCGGCGGCAGGAATATGTCCAGGCGGCGGAGGCGATGGGCATAGGCCAGCGCGGCATTCTGATCCGCCACGTCATTCCCAACCTGCTTGGCCCAGTGGTCATCTATATGACGCTGCTGGTGCCGCAAGTCATCATCCTGGAGAGTTTCCTGTCGTTCCTCGGGCTCGGCGTGCAGGAACCGATGACCAGCTGGGGCGTGCTGATCTCGACCGGCGCCAAGAACATCGGCACCGCCAACTGGCTGCTTTTGTTCCCAGCATTTTTCCTTGTCTCGACGCTGTTCGCGCTGAATTTCGTCGGCGACGGCCTGCGCGACGCGCTCGACCCGAGGGATCGTTGAGATGGACACCTCCGAAACCATCCTCAGCGTCAAGGACCTTCGCGTCCGCTTCCGCACGCTTGACGGTGTGGTCGAGGCGGTCAAGGGCATCAACATCCACGTCAATGCAGGCGAAACCGTTGCCGTGGTCGGCGAATCCGGTTCCGGCAAAAGCCAGACGATGATGGCGGCGATGAGCCTGCTGGCCTCGAACGGCGAGGCGACGGGCGTCGTCGACTATCGCGGCCGCAACCTTTTGGCCCTGCACAAGTCCGAGCTCAACCAAGTCCGCGGCCGGAAGATCAGCATGATCTTCCAGGAGCCGATGACCTCGCTCGATCCGCTCTATTCGATCGGCAACCAGCTGATCGAACCGATCCGCCGGCATCGTGGGCTTGGCGCGGCGCAAGCACGCGAAGAGGCGCTCAAGCTCTTGCGGCTGGTCCATATTCCCGATCCCGAGCGGCGGATGAAATCCTATCCGCACGAATTGTCGGGTGGCCAGCGACAGCGGGTCATGATCGCCATGGCGCTGGCCAACGATCCCGACATACTGATCGCAGACGAACCGACGACCGCGCTCGACGTGACCATCCAGGCGCAGATCCTCATGCTGCTCGCCGAACTTCAGCGCAAGCTTGGCATGGCGATCGTCTTCATCACCCACGATCTCGGCATTGTCCGGCGCTTTGCCGACCGGGTCTATGTCATGCGCTACGGCGAAGTCGTCGAGGAGGGCGAGGCGGAAGCGATCTTCGTCAATCCGCAGCATGCCTATACCAAGATGCTGTTGGCCGCCGAGCCGACCGGAACCAAGGCGCCGCCACCGCCAAATGCGCCCGTCCTGCTCGAAGGCAGGAATGTCGAAGTGACCTTCAAGATCGGCGGCGGGTTTCTCGCCGGAGAGCCGCTGGTCCTGCGCGCGGTCGACCACATTTCGATACGGCTGAAACGCAACCAGACCATCGGCATCGTCGGCGAATCCGGTTCAGGAAAATCGACGCTCGGCCGAGCCCTGCTGCGGCTCCTGCCAAGCGATGGGCTCATCCGCTTTGGCGATCGCGATATTTCTGCCGCCGACCGCCAGGCCATGCGGCCGCTGCGGCGCGAATTGCAGCTGGTCTTCCAGGACCCCTTCGGTTCGCTGTCGCCGCGCATGACCGTCGGCCAGGTCATCACCGAAGGGCTTCTGGTGCATGAGCCGACCCTGTCGGGCAGGCAACGCGACCTGCGCGCCGTCGAGGCCTTGCGTGAGGTCGGGCTCGACCCGAATGCGCGCAATCGCTACCCGCACGAATTCTCCGGCGGCCAGCGCCAACGCATCGCCATCGCGCGGGCGATGATCCTCAAGCCCAAGGTGGTCGTCCTCGACGAGCCGACGTCGGCGCTCGATCGCTCCGTCCAGAAGCAGATCGTCGAATTGCTGCGCAAGCTGCAGGCCGACCATGAACTGTCCTACCTGTTCATCAGCCACGATCTCGCCGTCGTGCGTGCCATGGCCGACTACATCATCGTCATGAAGCAGGGCAAGATCGTCGAGGAAGGGCCGACCGAGGCGATCTTCAGCAATCCGCAGGCATCCTACACGCAGACACTGATGGCCGCGGCCATCGACGTCACACGGTTTCGCTTGAGCGCATAGCGCGGCCGGTCAGGACTGCAGCGGATAGTGATTGAAAGGTCCCGAGGCGAATAGACCGTCGTCTGCAGCCAGGGCTGCTATGGCTTCGATCTCGATTATCGCCTCGGGCGTTTAGAGCGCTATCATCTCGACGATCGTCTCCGCCGACAGGGCTTGAAAAAAATGCTTCCGGCGGAGTTCAGCGACCTCCTTGAACTTGCTCATGTCCTGCGCTGGACTCAACATAACGCCTGAAGTTGTCCAGGATCGCCTGCCAGCCGTCACGCTGCAGGTCGATGGAGTTCTGCGTCTCGGCATCGAATATGGTCTTCACCTTCGTACCGTTGCCTGCCGCTTCGAAGGTCGTACGCGCCTTGCGCCCGTCGCTCATGGCGAATGCGATCGCCTTGTACGGCTCGACCTCTTCGTACACCGCCTCGAAATCGAAGCCGAAGCTGCCGTCCTTGGCTTCCATGCGCGCCTTGTAGCCGCCGCCCACCTTTAGGTCGGCTTCCGCGCTTGGGCAGCACCAGTCGTCGGAAGCGAAGTTCCACTGCGTGATATCGCCGGGCGTCGTGCAGGCCTCCCAGACGCGTTCGATCGGCGCGGCGATCGTGGTGGCAATGGTGATCTGCTGGTTGGTCATTTTGGTTTCCTTGTTGTCGCAGCCGGATGAGATCACGCAGACGGTTTATTGCGTGATTTCGGGCTCGACGAGGTGAGCAAGCTTGCGCAGCGACTCTTGCCAACCGAGATAACATGCCTCGACGGGGATCAGATCGGGCACGTTCTCCTGAACCACCGTCATCTCCGTTCCGACTGAAACGGCCGTCAGCGTGACGGTCACTTTCATCTCGCCCGGAAGGTTTGGATCATCGAACACGTCGCTGTAGACGAGCGTCTCGCCGGGGACGAGTTTCAGATAGGTGCCGCCGAAGGAATGGCTGTGCCCGGTCGTGAAGTTTCGAAACGACATTCTGTGCTTGCCGCCTTCCTTCGCCTCAAGCTCATGCACAGTACAGGTAAAACCGAAGGGCGGGAGCCAACTCGCGACCGCGTCAGGTTCCAGAAATGCGCGGTAGACCTTTTCGGGCTTGGTGGCGAGAACCCGGTGCAGTTTAACGGTGTTGGGCATGATCATCTCCATTCGTTGAGTTCACCAGGGCGTCGTTGCCGTGGATCGGGTTAGCCTGCTGCTGCGGCTTCCAGCGCCGCGATATCGATTTTCTTCATCGTCATCATCGCCTCCATCGCGCGCCTGGCCTTGGCGCGGTCGGGACTGGTCGTCAGTTCCATCAGCCGCTTCGGCGTGATCTGCCAGGAGAAGCCCCACCGGTCCTTGCACCATCCGCAGGCGCTCTCGCTGCCGCCGTTTCCAACGATCGCCTTCCAGTAGCGGTCGGTCTCTTCCTGATCTTCGGTCAGCACCATCAGGCTGACGGATTCGTTCGCCTTGAAATTCGGGCCGCCGTTCAGGCCTAGAAAAGACTGGCCGAGCACTGTGAACTCGACCGTCAGTTCATTGCCTTCCTTGCCGCCGGGATAGTCCGACGCGGCCGCATTCAGCCGATCCACATGGCTGTCGGGAAAGGTGGCGGCATAGAACTCTGCCGCCTTGCGTGCTTCGCCGTGGTCGAACCACAGGCAGGTCACGAGTTTCGTCATTTTTAATCTCCTCGGTTCTTGGGTGGTATTTGTTCGTGCCGCGACTGTCAGACCTCAGTCGAACCAGCCCTTGGGCGGCTCGCCGGCCTGAACGGGACCGATGAACGCCATCGTAAGGTCGGCCTGGATTACATCGACCGCATATGTGTTCGATGATCTAAACTCGCTCACGGGTCTTTCACCTGGTTTCGTTGCTTCCTGTCCAAAGGACGAACAAGTGGTGCGCCTCCCGACAGCCAACCTGTTATTTTTTTGCCACGCGGCAAGGCCCACCTAACCCGAGTCGATCCATCCAACCGCCGGCTGGTAAGAGCGGGTCGGCGTAGGGCCGGGCCGTTTGCTTCAGCACCGGTTGTCCATATCACGAGGCGTTCGTGGAGAAGGCGCTTGAGGTCCTCGTTGATGCCCGCAGTTTTCGCGGAAACAAAGAACAACCGAAAGCGCGCCGCATGAGGCCGGTCAAACGCGACGCGCTTTAGTCGCCCGCCGTCGTCGAAGGTGCTGGTGCACGCTGATCGGCTGCATCGCTTTCCCGGGCAGGCCGGTTCACGGCAAGCACCGACAATTCATGCCGGCGCCCATCTCGCGCGGTCCACATGATCGACTGTCCGGCCGAGAGGCCGATCAGGGCCGTGCCGATCGGCGTAAGGATTGAAACCTTGCCTTCGGAGATGTCCGCATCGCCAGGAAAAACCAGCGTCACCGTTTTCGCATCACCGGTATCGGGCTTGAACGTCACCGTCGAACCCATCTGGACGGCCCCCGCCGAGATCAAACCATCGGAAACGATGCGCGCTCGCTCGAGTTCGGCGAGCAGTTCATCGGAAGCCTGCGGATTTCGTGCGGCCACGGTGCTCGCAAGCGCCGATAAACGCGCATGGTCCGATTTCGAGATGCGGATGGTCGGCTTGCGCCGCGCCTTGATGTTATCTTGCATTTTCGAATACTCGTATTCTCAGTTGAGCGGGCTGCCTCAAGCATGGTTTAACGGGCCAATTCGAGGCAGATCTTGCTCAAAGCCGATGCCCCAGAGCCGGTGCTGGCCTGCGTACGTTCGATGTCGATTTTATGTGCTTGCCCCGCGGCCCGGGGCACATGGCAGCCGAGCCGGGGGTTACGATCCCGCGATGGGGCAAACCCGGAAAAGAAAATCGCGACGACGGATCTTTTTTGTGGCGTTCATATAACCGTAGTTGGTGCCGAGATCGGGGAAGTCAAGACGACCCTGTAGCAAGGCGCGGTGATGCCAAGCGGGAACAATTCGACGGCCGGTGAGTTTCCAGGACGAAGGGCGATCTGTTTCGGAGGAAACTGCGATGAAACGCGTCCTTGCCCAAAACGCTGTACGGCTGATGCTGGGCGGCGTAGCCGCCGGCCTGCTCACGGTCGTCGAGATTCCCAATCCGGTGGCGCCATTGTCGCTTGTGTCCGAGGCGAGGGCTGCCACCGACGTTTCCGTTTCGATCAGCACATTCTACGATAAACTGTCTTCCCATGGTGATTGGGTTTCGTACCGGGGAGCGACCGTTTTCGTCCCGGTTGATGTAGCTGACGACTGGCGCCCGTATACCATTGGGCATTGGGTCTATACCGAGCAGCATGGCTGGCTCTGGGTGTCCGACGAGCCGTTCGGCTGGGCGACCTACCATTACGGCCGTTGGGGCTATGCCGACGACATCGGCTGGTACTGGGTTCCCGGCACTCGTTGGGCGCCGGCATGGGTGAGCTGGCGGCGCGAAAGGGAGCACGTCATCTGGGCTCCGCTGCCGCCGCGCCGTGATCCCGATTTGATTTCAATCGAGGTGACCATCGACACCACGCCGGATTTTTACTGGGTCGTGGTCCCCACCCGCGAATTCCTTGCTGACGACATTTCTGTCGTCGTTATCCGTGATGAGCCGGAGTTTGTGCGCATTGTCGAGGCGGCCGAGCCGGCCGGCGACGTGACCATCCAGAACAACGTGGTGATCAACAAAGTCATTGATGTTGATGTGATCGAGAAGGAGACGGACGAGCAGGTGACAGTCGTCGAGGTCAGCGAGACCGAGACGCCCGAGCAGGCCGGCAAAGTGGAAAACAATACGGTCACGGTCTTTGAAGGTGAAGTGAAAGCCGATCCCGAGGCCAAACCAGCTGAGCTCAAAGACATCGAGGAGGTGAAGCAGGTTCAGGCAGGCCGGAAATCGAAGCCGACCGAAGGCGCAGCAACGACCGAACAGGCGCCGGATGACGAGGTCAAGCCGGAAGAGACCGCCAAGCCTGAGAAGCCGACCGAGGAACAACCGGCCGCCGAGCAGGAGCAGGCCGAGCCGGAAGAGACGGGCAAGCCTGAGAAGCCGACGACCGAGGAGCAACCGGCCGCCGAGCAGGAGCAGGCCGAACCGGAAAAGGCGGCCAAGCCTGAGAAGCCGAAGGCTAAGGAGCAACCGGCCGCCGAGCAGGAGCAGGCCGAGCCCGAACAGGCGGCCAAGCCTGAGAAGCCGAAGGCCAAGGAGCAGCCCGCCGCCGAGCAGGAGCAGGCCGAGCCGGAAAAGGCGGCCAAGCCTGAGAAGCCGAAGGCCGAGGAGCGGTCCGCCGCCGAACAGGAGCAGGCCGACCCCGAACAGGCGGCCAAGCCTGAGAAGCCGAAGGCCAAGGAGCAGCCCGCCGCCGAGCAGGAGCAGGCCGAGCCCGAACAGGCGGCCAAGCCTGAGAAGCCGAAGGCTGAGGAGCAGCCCGCCGCCGAGCAGCAGCAGGCCGAGCCGGAACAGGCCGAGCCCAAACCACAGCAGCAAGAAAACAAGGCGTGCGATCCGCAGACTGGGGCGAACTGCTAAATGTGCGGGTACAGACTACGGGCACCGCGATCGTTCCATCGCGGTGCCCGCTGTGAGCCGAGCCTTCATTGGTCGCGGTGATTTCTGGGGTCGTTGTGATTTCTGGCAATCTCGTCACCCGCCGTAAGCCATTTTGCATCGAACCAGCGGTCCGCCGGTCCGTCATAGGGCAGCCGCGTGATATCCCAATGGCTGACGAAGCGCGCGTAGGCGTCCCACACTGGTGGACCGCCGCCGATGAAGACGACGCGGCCGACGAAGCGCTGGAGTGTGGCCTCGGGATCCATGCTGGAGCGAACGACGACAAGGTCCCGATCCGCGCGCGCAAAATCCGGAACGCTCGCGATCGTCTTGGGACCGGCGAGCAAGACGTGTCCTCTGGTCAGGTCGAAAAATCGTGCAACGTCGGCGACGAACTCCGGCGACCGGTTGCCTTCCCAGGGAAGGCCGCCGTTGAGGCCGAGCTGCCCCGCTTGGCCAATGGCACAGACGACTCTAACGACAGTCTTCTTCATGCGTACTCCACCGATAGCCGGTCTGATCGCATTCGCAGCGCTTGCACGTCATGCTGCGCCACGCGCTTTGGCAAGATGACCCAACTTGCTGCCTTACTCCGCTGCGGCTGGCTGGTCCACCGCCTCGTTGAGGAGGTGGTTTTGAGTGTCGTCGGTCGGACTATGGAACTCCTTCTCAAAAGTCCATCCCGGCACTGAAACAAACGAAACACTTCGAGTTCGGCGCGGAAAAACCCCTGAAACAGCGATGGTTTAAATCCAACGGCACCGCTGCACCCCGCGGCGCCAATCAATGGAGTATTGCGATGTCGAGAATGCGAACAGCTTACCGCTCATTTCGGAATTACCGGATTCACCGCATGGCGGAACGGACCCTTGCGGCAATGGACGATGCCCTCCTGAAGGACATCGGGATCAGCCGGTCCGAGATTGGCTTGGTGGTCCGCGGCTTGCAGCGCGGCCAAGAAGACAAGGCGGGCTGAACCATGAAGCTTTCATTTAGGCTCCCGCTACTGGCCTGTGCGAGCGCGGCCGCCCTTCTGGCGGCGCCCGCCGCGAATGCCCATGAAACGGGCGTTCCGCACCGCCAGGCCAAGGCGGCGGTTGCAGAGGATTCGACAAGCGTCCCGCTAGTCGAAAACCTCGGCAGTCATTCCTACCCTGTCACCACCGCCAACCCGCTGGCGCAGGCCTATTTCAATCAGGGCCTGCGCTGGGCGTGGGCATTCAACCACGCCGAAGCGCAACGCGCTTTCAGGGTCGCGCAGAAGCTGGACCCGACCTGCGCCATGTGTTTCTGGGGCGAGGCCTACGTGCTCGGCCCCAACATCAACGCCGGCATGGGCCAGGAGGCGGCAGCGAATGCTGCCGAAGCCGTCGCGCAGGCGCGCAAGCTAGCGCACCTCGCCTCCAGCCGGGAAAAGGATCTTATCGCCGCGCTCTCCAAGCGCTACAGCGCCGATACTTCGGCCGATCAGGGTGCCCTGAACGAGGCCTATGCCGCGGCGATGGCGGAACTGGCAGACCGCCACCCGCAGGACGACGAGATCGCCACGCTCTACGCTGACGCGCTTATGAACCTGATGCCGTGGGACTACTGGCTTGACGGCGGGGCAACGCCAAAGCCGGACACGGTCAAGCTTGTGGCCTCGTTGGAGCGGGTGCTGGCGCGCAATCCGGATCATGCCGGTGCGATCCATCTCTATATCCATGCCGTCGAAGCATCCACGACGCCGGAAAGGGCCGAAGCTCATGCCGACCGGCTTGCCGCCCTCATGCCCGGCGCCGGACACATCGTGCACATGCCAGCGCACATCTATCACCAGGTCGGCCGGTGGATCGACAGCCTGGAGATCAACCGCGAGGCGGTGGCAGCGGACGAGGCCTATTTCGAGCGCGTCGGCATAGCGCCGGAGAGCACGCCCGGTGTCTACACGGACGGCTATTATCCGCACAACCTGCATTTCCTGATGACCTCCGCACAGATGGCGGGCGACGTCGAGGCAATCGCCGAGGCGGCCAAAAAGCTCGAATCGCTGGTCTCCAATACCACGGCCAGCAAGGTGGCCGGGCTGCAGGCGATCAAGGCGGCGACCTATTTTGCCCACGCCCAGTATAGCGATCCCGAGGCCATACTCGCGCTGCCGCTGCCGGCAAACGCCTTGCCTTATGTCAAGGCAACCTGGCGATATGCGCGGGGCGTCGCCTTCGCCGCAAAGGGTGCGAGCGAGGCGGCGCGCGCCGAGACCGCCGCAATCCGCAAGCTCGCTGCCGAGACCGATTTTTCCACGGAAACGGCGGGAGGACTTCCGGCGCCGGATTTGCTGGAATTGAGCGCGCTGATCGTGGAGGCCCGCATTGCCCAGCACCAGGGCAACCTGCGGGAAGCGCGCGATAAGCTTGAGGCGGCGGTCGCGATCGAGGACGGCCTTGCCTATATGGAACCGGCCTACTGGTATTATCCGGTCCGACAGACCCTCGGCGCGGTCTACATGGCCATGGGTGAGCACGAGGTGGCCGCGGCAGCCTTCGCGCACGTCCTGGAACAGACGCCAAACAACGCCTGGGCGTTGTGGGGCCTGCGCGAGGTTTTCCGCAGGACCGGCAGGACAGCGGACGCCGAAGAGATGGATGCGCGCTTCAAGGCCGCCTGGGTGCGAGCGCCAGATTTTCTCGGCATCGAACGGCTCTGACCCGCTCTTAAGGTGCCGGCGTCGTTGTCGGCTCAGGAAACGTGTCGCAGCCTCGCAACCCCGGCTGCGACACGCAATCCCAGGTTGAAAATGACATGCTTGGCCGGTAACTGCGCTTCAGTGCCACACGTCATAGTAGAAACGCACCCGAAGATCAGAGGTTGAGAGGGCTACCCCCCTGGAGCCGCAAACCGCATAAGCCGCAGGGGCCGAGGCGCTGGTTCAACCAGCCAGTGGCGCGCTCAAGCGTAGAGGTAACCCATGCCGCGGATCGTCCTGATCACCTCCGGCTTGGAGGGATCGACCTCGATTTTCTTCCGCAGGCGCGAAACGCGAATGTCGATGCTGCGATCGAAGGGATCCCACCCGCGGTCATGGGCGAGTTCGAGCAGTTGATCGCGGTTGAGTACGCGTCCGCGATGTTCGCTGAATACTTTCAGAAGCCGGAACTCCATCGGGGTGATCGCTATTTCGGCCCCCTCGGCGTTGTATAATTTGTGTGCGTCCGGGTCGAAGCGGCACTTGCCGAACTGGAGCTGGTGAGGGCCCGGAGTACTCGCTTTCCCCGCAGCGCGTTCGCTCGCCGATGTCCTGCGCAGGACGGCCTTGACCCGCGCCAGCAGCTCCCGCAGGTCGACGGGCTTCGCGACATAGTCGTCGGCGCCAATCTCCAATCCGACAACGCGGTCGACGATTTCCGCCGATCCGGTCAGCATGATAATGGCAACGTCTGAGTGCTCTCGTAGATATCGCGCCAGCGAGAGGCCATCCTCACCTGGCATTCGGATATCCAATATGACCACATCGACGTGCTGGCTCTCAATAAGTTCACGCAGGGCAGGCCCCGCGTTGGCGGGCGTCACGGCATAGCCATGGTGCTCCAGATATTCTGCCACCGTGTAGCGGATATCCGGTTCGTCATCGCAGACCACTATGTGTGCGTGCGTCGTCAAGATCGACCACCGAACAACCAGCCTGATGGATAAGTTGTCTCTAAAGTGACGTGCAAATCAACGGGTCTGTCAAGCATTGTTGTTGACCAGATTAGAGACAAACGAACGGAGCTCGTTCGGTTTGATCGGTTTCTCAAGATAGGGCCGTTTCGCGGCGCGCAGGAACATCTGCGCGTCCGGACTGATCGTGTCCCCCGTCAGGAAGGCTAACCTGTCGAGTTCAGCCGGATGGAGCTTGGCAATCTGGTTGAACAATCCCCGCCCGTCCATATCAGGCATTTTCAGATCGCTCAGGATCACCGCGAAACTGCGGTTCTTGAGGTGCAGCAGCGCTTCTTCGCCGGATCTGGCAATGGTGACGTTGAAACCATCTCGCCTGAGCACCTCAGCAACCAGCTCACCCACTTCCTCTTCGTCGTCCACCACCAGACAGGCAATGCCGGTCGAAGTCGGGAGCTCGTCTTCAGCCGTTTCGGTTCCTTCGTCGAGACGGTCCGAAGCAGGCAGCGAAAGTATGAAGGTCGAGCCACCCCCCTCGGGGGATTCGACCTCGATGGTTCCTCCATGGGATTGAACGATCCGATGACAGAAGGACAGCCCGATCCCGGTCCCTGCCCCAATCTCTTTGGTCGTGAAGAACGGCTCGAAAATGCGGGGGCGTATCTCTTTGGGAATTCCCGGACCCGTGTCGGCAACGCTGACGACTATGTTGCCGGTTGCGGGATGAAGCCGCGTTGAAACCGTGATTGTCCGTCGTCCTTCCCAGCCATGCAACGCCTGTTCTGCATTGACAAGCAAGTTGATCAGCACCTGGCCAAGCTGATCGGGATCCGCCCAGATCGGGGGAAGACCAGGTTCAAGATGAACTGAAAGGCCGATGTCCGACGATCGAATCGAATAGCTCGCCACTTCGACCGCTTCGGAAATGATGTCATCGATCGCAACGTTTGAGGTTCGCGTCGGCTGCTGTCTGGCCATAGCCAGGAAAGTCTTGACGATCCTGGCGCAGCGTTCGGCTGCCTTGCTTATCTTGTCAGCGCGTTCCACGACCTTGGCGTCGGCAGCGGTCTCCTTCAACAGCGATGACAGGCCAAGCACCACCGAGAGCGGATTGTTGAGCTCATGCGCCACCCCGGCCAGCAATCCACCGAGCGCCGACATTTTTTCGTTCTGGTGCAGCGTCTCGCGCTGCCGCTCCAATTCCTGCTGCATTTCGATACGGTCGGTGAGATCGTAGGCGTGGGAAACGATCACCTTCTCACCATGGTAATCGATCAGTCGAGACGAAATCGAGCACCAGCAGGTTCCACCGTCCTTGCGCTTGAGCTGGGTTTCGAAATCGTCGACCAATCCCGTCGCGAGCAGCCGCTCGACGTATCGCCTCCGCTCTGAAGGATCGACATAATAGTCGACAGCGCTGGTGACATCGCCGAGCAGATCAACGGTGGCGGGGCTGCGGTAAAGCAGCTTCCCGTCATGCGCGCGGGTCATCTGGATGTTGACGGGGCAGGCTTCGAGGACTTTACGGACCAGTTCGTCCGCTTCCTTGGCGGCCTCCTCGGCCCGCTTGCGCTCTGTAATGTCGACACGGGTGACCACGAACCCACCTTCGCGGGTCGGACAGTTCGAGACGAAAAACCAACGCCCGTCCGTATGACGGAATTCCTGTTGCCGGAATTCTCGGCGGTCCCTTGCCCTCTCGGCAAGCCAGTCGTCGATCTTGTCGCGTGGAACCGGAAACTGGTTGCGCTCTGCGGTCACGCGGAGGAAATCGAACCAGTTCACCCCGGGAACGAGCACATCCGCGCTTATCGCGTGCATCTGGCGGTACCTGCTGTTGGCCAGCACCAGGCAATCGTTCCTGTCGTAGAGGGCAAACCCTTCGGCCAGAGATTCGATCGCGTCGATCAGCCGCTCGTTGGCCTTGCGCGTTTCTTGCTGGGCGGTGATCATGTCGGTGATATCAGTCGTGTTCGACACTATCACCTGCCTTCCCTGGAAATCGATCAGGCGAGCGGAAATCGAAGCCCAGAAGGCCTTGTTCTCGGTGTCGTACTGCTGGACCCGAAAATCATCGATCCTGCCCTTTTCGACCAGGGTGCGCTCCAACATTGCGCTGTAGTCTGGATCGACATAATGGTCGGTTATCCGAGGACGGTCGGCGTAGAGATCTCTGGTGGCAGGATTGCGGTAGAGCGTTTCTCCCTCGAACGTGGTCATGCGTATCGGCGAAGGGCAGGCATCGAGCACCTTTTGCAGCAGTGTCGTGGCGTCGCGCTCGAATGCCTCGGCCTTCTTGCGCTCGCTGATGTCGGCGCGCGTTACGACGAAGCCGCCAAGATCGGTGGGATGTATCGATACCGAGTGCCATCTGCCGTCGGAGAGGGGCACCTCGAAATGGGAATGGAACTCGATCCGGCTTTGGATCCGCTCGTCGAGCCACTCATCCTCGCGCCCAACCGCATTGCGGAACACGCCGCGCTTGGCGGATTCGCGAAGGAGTTCGTCCCATTCCACACCCGGTTCGACGAGATCCCGCACCGGGTGGTTCAGCTCGCGGTAAAGGCTGTTGCACATGACCAGGCGGTGGTCTTCGTCGTACAGTGCGAATCCTTCGGAGAGTGATTCAACCGCGTCCGCGAGCATCTCCCGCGCCGCGGCGACTTCGCCGTCACGCTTCTTCTGCTTGGTCACATCGGCGATGCCGGCGAGAACCACTCGCCGGCCCTGGAATTCGACGATCCTGAGATTGCCCGTGGCCCAGAACTCCTGGCCGTCGGGTCTTTTAAGAAGCACTTCGCAATTTTCGACGACGCCTTTTAGCATGAGCTCGCGATTGATTTCCCGGTGTTTCTCGGGGTCGACAAAGTAATCGCCGAGCCGCACCGTCTCGCGTTGCGCCTTTTTGCTCCATCCAAGCAGCCGTTCGGCAGCATTGCTCTGGTAGATGAGTTCCCCCGAACTTGCATCGTTCATCCATACCGGCAACGGGTGATGCTTGATCAGGAAACCGAACAGATCCTCGCGCTGCTTGCGTTCCGTGATGTCCAATACGCCGATGATGAGCGAGGGGCGCCCGCCATAGACGCCGCGACGGCAGTTGGTCGAACACCAGACGGCCGATCCGCTTGTGTTTCTGAGCTGGATTTCGTGATCCCGGACGATCTCGCTGTTGCTGGCGAGAGAACTGATTTCATCGAATTCGCCAGAATTCACGAAATGATCCGTCAGGAATTGCGGCTCGTTCGGCGTCCATTTTCGGCCAAGCAGGTTCGACGCATCGAGGCTTTCGTAGAGGATCTGCCCGCTTCCCGCGTCCACCACCCAAACCGGCAGCGGGTGACTGTCCGTGATGCAGCGGAATATCTCGGCGTTCTCCTGGTGCGCGATCTGCGCTCGCTTCATCTCGGTAATGTCGACGCTTACCAGGGCCATGCCGCCATCCGGCCGAGGATGTGCGGTGAGCAACTTCCACCGGCCATCCAATGTCTCGGCTTCAACTGGAGCGTCGTCGATTTGTGTCCATCGCGCCGCGGCGCTTTCAACAAATGAGTTGCCCGGCTCGATAGGGCGGCCGTCGAAACTCTTTAGACGTGAGAGGGCTTCGGCGACTGCGGCAATGGCGTCCGTCGGCTGCATCTCGCCGCGGTCGAGCCGCCGGCTTCCAAATATCTGCGGATTGCTGTCGACGAGAACATGGTTGGCGTCAAAAAGGGCATAGCCTGTGTGTGTGGATGGCACCGGATTATCAGGCCGCATGGTCGTTCCCTTTGTTCGCGTGATCCCGCGAGGGTGGATAATAGCCCCTTTTTGTTTCAGCACGCGTTCGGGCGACGCGTGATTTGTTTCAACTGTTTCGGCGCGTGGGAGACATCGCCGGCGCTGACGTGTCGCCTGTCATCCCCGTGGGGCGCGCGCTGAAACAAACGAAACACTCCCACCACACCACAGAAAAAAGCCTGAAACGAAGGCGGTGTAGGACAAGAAGGGCCGCAGATGCGGCAGATTCAACCGGCGAAGCGCAAATGTCCAGCGCCCAGGATGAACAATCTAGTCTTGGCGAGTGTCGACGCGTCTTGCTCTGAAACCTGAGGGTTCAATATGGATAAGCCAGTTACTTCGCACGATTTCCCCGGCCGGCTCCTCGCGAGCCTTATTGACCAAAACCATCCGGCCTATGAAGAGGCTCGCGGGCTCTACAACGCCATGATCGACAAGCGGCCGCGCTGGATCATCCCCTGCGCCGAGGTCGCCGATGTCGTCGCGGCAGTCAATCATGCCCGAGAGAAGCAGTTGCTTCTTGCCATTCGCGGCGGCGGCCACAGCGGTCCGGGCTTCGGCAGTTGCGACGGCGGAATGGTCATCGACATGTCGCCGATGAATCGGGTCGATATTGATCTCGGGACCAGCACGGTCCGCGTCGAGGCCGGCTGCACCCAAGGCGATGTCGACCGCGCCACCAGCGCTCATGGGCTGGCGGTGCCAGCTGGCCTCGTCTCGTCCACAGGCATCGCCGGACTGACGCTGGGCGGCGGCACTGGCCATCTAACGCGCAAACACGGCCTCACCATCGACAATCTGCTTGCGGCCGAGGTCGTGCTGGCCGACGGCAGCGTCGTGACGGCAAGTGAGAACGAACACCCGGAGCTGTTCTGGGCGCTGCGCGGCGGCGGCAGCAACTTCGGCGTCGTGACGCGCTTCACATTTCAGGCGCATCCGGCGAAGGATGTCTATGCCGGGCCGATCTTCTTCGACATCGCACATGCCGCAGAGATCATGCGCTGGTACCGTGACTTCCTGCCCGGAGCGCAGCGAGAGCTCGGGATGTTCTTCGGCATCAAGACGGTGCCCGCCTGCGACCCTTTCCCGCGCGAGATCTGGGGAAGGCGCGTCTGCGCGCTGATCAGCTGCTACAACGGCGCGGAGGAGGACGGCATCCGGGCGATGCAGCCCGTGCGCGACGCGCTTCCCGGGCCACTGATGGACGGTATGATGCAGATGCCCTTCGTCGATCTGCAGGCGCTGTTTGATCCGCTGCTGCCGAAGGGCTTGCAGTGGTACTGGAAGGGCGATTATGTCGACGAGCTGTCCGATGCGGCCATCGCAGCCCATGCCGAGCACGGCTCGAAGACCCCGAGCGAACTGTCGCTGATGCATCTCTACCCCATCGACGGAGCGGCCCAGGAAGTGGCTCCGGACGCTACCGCCTGGGGAGCGCGGCGAGCGCGTTGGTCCATGGTTATCGCCGGCATCGATCCCGACCCGACGAAGGCGCCGGAACTGAGGCGCTGGGCAAGCGAGTATTGGGCCGCGGTGCACAAGCACAACCCGCACGGTGGCGCCTATATCAACTTCATGATGGATGATGAAGGCGAGGCGCGTGTACGCGCCGCCTACGGCGCCAACTATGAGCGGCTCGTCACGGTCAAGCGCCAATACGATCCGGCAAACCTCTTCCGCGTCAACCACAACATCCGGCCGTAAGCCGAGGCTGAGCCTGCCCGTCCTTGGGTCGCGCCGAGGCGGACAGGCCTGTGGCATGCGCAAGCCGGTGTGCGCCATCGAGAACGACCATCCACACAATGCGTCCCGCCCCGTCGCGCGTGCCTCTGAAACAAACGAAACACTCCCACCGCGCTGCAGAAAAACGCCTGAAACGAAAGACGTGTATGACAATAAGATCCGAAGACGCGGAAGAATAAATGGATGAAACGAAAATATCCAGAGCCTAAGACAGAATATCTAGTCTTGGCGAGGGTCGACGTTTTTTGCTCCGAAACCTGAGGTTCAAAATGCATAGGCCAGTTGCTTCATACGATTTCCCCGACCGGCTCCGCGCGAGCCTTGTTGGCAAAAACCACCCGGGCCATGAAGGGGCTCGCCGGCTCTTGCAACGCCATGATCGACAAGGGGCAGACGTCAACCCCGCTACGCGACGGCTGATCGGCAACAGCCGCCATTCGTACGGCCGCGCTGACACTGCCGATTGGTGATGATCTCGGCTGCCATTGAGCAGCCCACCGAACAGCGCACGAACGCAACAAGAGACCGTGCGCTGAACAACCTGCCGCCGCACATCCAGGAGGATAGTGGTTGGTGGGTTTGCCCAAAGGGCATGAAAAGACGGCGATGCGGTGCGGGGCACGGCGCGTTGAGGCCAAACGCTAACCCTCAAAAATGGAGAATTGAAATGCTCAAGATCGTTCTTGCCACTGCCACCTTGCTGTTTGCCTCCGGCATGGCTTTTGCCGGCAGCGATCACTATGGCTCCGACTACAGCCATGGCTCCTTCTATCCGAAGACCGGTGACCATTCGATGGTGTCCGACAACGGCTACGCGCTCGACCCGAGCGGCACAGCGAGTGTCGACACGACCGACAGCGCACCGACCTCGGCAGGAAAATCGATCTTCGATAAGCCCGCACCAGGTTACGGACAGGGGATGTGGGGGAGCCGATAACAGGTCGGCCACACGGTCGGGATTCGACTTCCAAGCGGCGGGCTCGCCCGCCGCTTGGAATCACCTCACGCCCAGCGGAGGGAAGATCCTTTCGATCTCGTAGCGTGGGCTGGAGCGGCCTTGGTTGCGCAGCCCGATCGGGTGCGTTTCAGGAGAACTCTCCTCGGCCCGAGCTTTGCGAGCGGCATCTCATTTAATCTGAAGCCGCGCCCAGTCGTGAGTAAGCACCGCCGCGCGCCACCAGTTCATCATGCGGACCTTGTTCGACGATGCCTGTATCGGCGACCACCACGATGCGATCGGCATTGCGGATCGTCGCCAGCCGGTGCGCGATCACCAGTGTCGTTCGGCCCTGCGCAAGCTCTGCCAGCGACTGCTGGATCTCCCGCTCGGTCTGCGTGTCGAGTGCCGAAGTCGCCTCGTCCAGGATAAGGATCGTCGGGTTCTTCAGGAACATGCGTGCGATTGCCAGGCGCTGCTTCTGACCGCCCGAAAGCTTTACGCCGCGCTCGCCGATGATCGTATCGAGCCCTTCCGGCAGCGAGGCGATGAGTTCGTCGAGGCGCGCGCGGCGCGCGGCCTCGACGATCTCGCTCTCGACCGCGTCCAGCCGGCCATAGGCGATGTTCTCGCGGATCGTGCCGCCGAACAGGAACACGTCCTGCTGCACGATACCGATCTGACCGCGCAATGAGGCCAGCGTCATATCGCGGATATCCAGACCGTCGATGGTGATGGCGCCGCTGTCGACCTCGTAAAAACGCGGCAGCAGCGAGCACAGGGTCGTCTTGCCGGCACCGGATGGCCCGACGAAGGCGATGGTCTGTCCTGCTGCGATGTCGAGATCGATGTTCTTCAAAACCGGCCGTTCGCCGCTATAGCCGAAGCTGACGTCCCGGTAGCTGATGTCACCCCGGAGCGTCGGTGCGTCAAATGCACCGGGCCGATCCGCGATGTCCGGCTCAGTGTCGAGGAGGGCTGCATAGCGGCGAAATCCGGCGATGCCTTTCGGATAGGTTTCAATGACCGAATTGATCTTGTCGATCGGCCGGAAGAACACATTGACCAGGAGCAGGAAGCCAACGAAGCCGCCACTGGAAAGTTCGCCACGCAGCACGAGATAGCTTCCGGCGATCATCACCACCAGTTGGATCAACCGCATGCTCATGTAGCTCAGCGACGTGCTTGCGGCCATGATGCGATAGGCATCGAGCTTGGTTTTGCGGTAGCTGGCGTTGTCGCGCGCGAACAGGTTGCGCTCGTGGTCTTCGTTTGCGAAAGCCTGCACCACCCGCATGCCGCCGACATTCTCCTCGATGCGAACGTTGAAATCGCCGACCCGCCCGTAAAGCGCCTGCCAGTTGCGCGTCATGCGCGCGCCATAGCGGCTTGTCACCCAGGCGACCAGCGGCACAATTGCCGCCGTAATCAGCGCAAGCTCCGGGTTGACCAGGAACATCAGCGCGAAGGCGCCGATGAACGTCATGATCGCGATGAACAGGTCTTCCGGGCCATGATGGGCAACCTCGCCGATTTCCTCCAGGTCCTTGGTGACCCGGGCGATGAGGTGACCGGTCTTGTGATTGTCATAGAAGCGGAACGAGAGCTTCTGCAGGTGATCGAAGCTCTTCCGGCGCATCTCGGTCTCGATGTTGATACCGAGCATATGGCCCCAATAGACCACGACCGCCATCAGTCCGGTGTTCACAATGTAGATGGCAAGCAGGCCGGCCGACGCAGCAAGGATCAGCAGCCACTGCTGAGTCGGCAACAGCTCGTCGACAAACAGCTTGACGGCCATCGGAAACCCGAGTTCCAGCAGGCCAGACAGAACCGCGCAGCAGAAATCCAGGATGAACAGACCTCTCCAGGGGCGGTAGTAGGCGAAAAATCTGCGCAGCATGGGACGCTTTTTCTGTTCGAAGGTCTGGCCTGCCAGGAAGCATGGCTATGCGAGAGCTGTCGTTAAAGGCATTTCTTGCGG
This sequence comes from Mesorhizobium sp. WSM4846, assembly GCF_055811415.1. Taxonomy (NCBI): domain Bacteria; kingdom Pseudomonadati; phylum Pseudomonadota; class Alphaproteobacteria; order Hyphomicrobiales; family Phyllobacteriaceae; genus Mesorhizobium; species Mesorhizobium sp. WSM4846. The sequence continues at coordinate 289,421 of NZ_JBVVPZ010000002.1, read as the reverse complement.
CGACTGCTCAGCGGCGCCGACTTGTCCGAACGGATAGCTTACGATAAGTGGAGTGTAAACATCATATTATGAGGTCTCCATGCTGACTGCAACCACGCGCTGCGAAACGCCGAATGCGGGCAAATATCTCCAGCAGCTTTGCAAGCATTTCGCGCACAAGGTCGAGGTCGCCTATGGCGATGGGCATGGGCAGTGCCGGTTCTCCTGCGGCACGGCTACCATGAATGCCGGTCTCGAACGGCTGGACATAGTGGTGGAAGCGGCCGACACCACCGCATTGACCGAGACCAAGCAGGTCATAGAATCGCATCTCGTCCGGTTCGCCTTCCGCGAAAATCTCCAGCCGCTGGCCTGGCGCGATTGAAGCGTCGTCTTCGCTACGGAGCATGCTCATGAGATGGCTCAAGTCGGTCCTGGCCTTGCCGGCATTGGCGCTTTTCCTCGTTCAGTCGTTCGCAACCGAGATCGAGACCGCGAACGGCCCGGTAACGGTCGGCAAGACGCCGCAAACGCTCGCGGTGTTCGACATTGCGGCGGTCGATACGTTGACCAGCCTAGGCGTGAAGATCGCCGGCTTGCCCGATAAGCTCTATGTGCCCGAACTCGCCGGGTTGAAGGACGGCGCGGAAATCGTCGGCACCATCTTCGAGCCCGATCTGGAGGCGCTGAGCGCGCTGGCGCCGGACCTGATCATTGTCGGCGGGCGCTCCTCGCCGCAACTGGCGGCGACCAGCCGGATTGCGCAGAGCATCGATATGACGATGAATGGCGATGATCTGTTCGCGCAGGCGAAGCAGCGCCTGACGGCCTACGGCGCTCTCGTCGGCAAGCCGGCCGAGGCGGCGGCGCTTGCTTCGGAACTCGATGACGCGCTTTCGTCGACGCGTGCCGCCGTCAAGGGCAAGGGCACGGCGCTGATCCTGATGACCAGCGGCCCGAAGGTGACCGCCTACGGCAAGGAGTCCCGCTTCGGTTGGCTGCATTCGGCGCTCCAACTCACCCCGGCGGTCGAGGATGTCGAGGCCGCCACCCACGGCGAAGCGATCTCCTTCGAGTTCCTCCGCCACGCCAATCCGGACTGGCTCATCGTGCTCGATCGCGCCGCGGCGATCGGTTCGGGGGAGCAGAACGCCAAAGCGACGCTCGACAATGAACTGGTGGCCGAAACCACGGCCTGGAAGAAAGGGCAGGTGGTCTACATGCCGGCTGCCGATTTCTACATCGCTGCAGGCGGCGTCCAGTCGACGAAGCGCGTGCTTGAGACCATTCGAGACGCTTTCTCGCGGACCCAATGACCGCCGGATCGCTTGGCTCTCAAGGCTTCGCTTATCAGGCAATCGGCGCCGCAACCCTGCTGGCGCTGTTTGTGGCCAGTCTGTTCGTCGGCGTCGGCGAACTCGCCATAGGCAGTCTGGCCTCCGACCCGGAAGCCTTGCGGCTGATCATGATCAGCCGCTTGCCGAGGACGTTGGCGGCACTTCTGGCCGGCAGCGCCCTGGCCATCGCAGGGCTTGTTATACAGACGCTTGCCCGCAACCGTTTCGTCGAGCCTTCGACGGCTGGAACCGCGCAGTCCGCGGCACTCGGCATACTGGTGGTGACGCTGGTTTGGCCCGATGCATCGCTTGGCTGGAAGGCAGCCGGCGCGGCGGTGACCGCTCTCGCCGGGACATCCGTTTTCCTCATGCTCGCGCATAGGTTGCCGCCGACACAACCTTTTCTCGTTCCGCTGTTCGGATTGGTCTATGGCGGCGTCATTGGCGCCGCCGCGACCTTTGCCGCTTGGCACCTGGACCTTCTGCAGTATCTCGAAGTGTGGATGACGGGGGAGTTTTCCGGCATCCTGCGCGGGCGCTATGAACTGTTGTGGGTTGCGGGCGCACTGGTCGTATTGGCCTGGTGGACGGCCGACCGCCTGACGATGCTTTCGCTGGGCAGGGACGTCAGCATAGGGCTCGGCCTGAATTATGCCGCTATGCTTCGGCTCGGCCTTGTCATCGTCTCGGCCATCACCGCGCTGACCGTGGTCGTCGTCGGTACGATCCCGTTCGTCGGCCTTGTCGCGCCCAACATCGTATCGCGCTTCGCCGGCGAAAACCTGCGCCACACCTTGCCGTGGGTCGCCGGCGGTGGCGCGGCGCTGGTGCTTGCCTGCGATATCATGGGCAGGCTCATCCGTTTCCCCTACGAGGTTCCGGTCGGCACGATCCTCGGCGTCGTCGGGGCGGTGCTGTTCCTCGTCCTGCTGCTTGGCCGAAACAGCAATGACTGAAGTTTTGATGCAACGCGGCCTGGTGCGGCACGAGGGCCGCCTCGCGATGATGGCGGCGGTCGCAGTGCTGGTCGGCATGGCCTTCATGACGATCGGCCTGCGCGGCGATCTCGCCTTCGTGGTCGAACTGCGCGCAGCGCGGCTGGCTGCGATGGTTCTGGTCGGCGTGGCGGTGGCGGTTTCGACGGTCGTGTTCCAGACCGTTTGCGCCAACCGCATCATCACGCCATCGATCATGGGCCTGGATGCGCTTTACGTCTTCTGCCAGACGGCGCTGGTTTTTGCGCTGAGCGGTTTCGGCGTTGCCGGCATCGATCCGCGCCTGCACTTCCTCGGCAATTTCACGGCAATGACCAGCCTCGCACTGGCGCTGTTCCTGCCGATGCTTCGCCAGCGGTTCGACCTGACGCTGATGCTGCTGACTGGCGTCGTGCTGGGCGTGCTGTTCCGATCGCTGACGACGTTGCTGGCGCGGCTGCTGGATCCGAACGATTTCGCCGTACTGCAGGGTACGGTCTTCGCCAGCTTCAATGCGGTGGAACCCGATCTCCTGCTGTTGGCCGGCCTGATCACCGTGGTGGGTGTCGCCATCGCCTGGCGGGCGCGACATGTTCTCGATGTGCTCGCGCTGGGCACCGACACAGCCATCGGGCTCGGCGTGGCGTGGCGCGGCACGGCTGCCGGGCTGCTGGTTGTTGTCGCCGCGCTCGTGTCGGCGTCGACGGCGCTGGTTGGACCGATTGCGTTTCTGGGGCTGCTGGTGGTTTGGCTCACTGGGCGCATCGTCGGCACCGACCGGCACGCCATCCTTCTGCCGGCAGCCGCGCTCACGGCGATAATCGTGCTCGTCGGCGGCCAGACAATCCTCCAGCATGCTCTGGGCGGGGAAGGCAGCCTCGGCATCGTCGTGGAGTTTGTCGGTGGCATCGTGTTCCTCGCCATTCTATTGGCCGGGGGCCGGCGATGATCGAGATTGCAGGCGTCTCCCTGGCTCTTGGCGGCAGCCGCATTCTGGACAATGTCAGCCTGACCGTGCCGAAGGGCGGCGTCACGGCGCTTGTCGGACCGAATGGCGCCGGCAAGTCCAGCCTGTTGTCGTTGATCGCCCGCCTGCGGCCCCTGCAAAGCGGCCGCATCACCGTCGACGGGCTGCCGGTCGACACGACGTCGAGCCGGCAGTTGGCCAGGACCATGGCCATCCTGCGACAGGATCCCGGCGTCGCAAGCCGCCTGCGTGTCGCCGAACTGGTGGGGTTCGGTCGTTTCCCGCACAACCGCGGGCGGCTGACCGCGAAAGACCGCGAAATCATCGCGGCGTCGCTCGAACAGTTCGATCTCAGCGACCTGGCGCTGCGCTTTATCGACACCTTGTCAGGCGGGCAACGGCAGCGCGCCCTCGTCGCCATGACCTTCTGCCAGGGGACGGATTACGTCCTTCTCGACGAGCCGCTGAACAGCCTCGACATGTTTCATGCAAGAAACCTGATGCGGACGCTGAGACGAATCGCCGACGAGCACGGCAAGACGGTGCTCATCGTGCTCCACGACATTAATCATGCAGCCTCGTACGCCGACCGCATCGTCGCGATGAAGGACGGCGCCGTTATCGCATCGGGCGAAACCGGCGACATCATCCGGCCGGATATACTGGAGAGCATTTTTGGCTTCTCGATGCGGGTCGAAAACATCGCCGGTCGACTGACCGTCCTGCATCACGCCTGAGAATCTGCACCACGCTGAGAATGCTTTCGCGACTGCAGCGCTCGAAGAGCGCAGCAGTTACAACGGCTTGCATAACTGGATTTTTATTATCAAGTTTATTGCCGCAGCGCAACCGATGGGTTAAGGCAGTCCCAACAGGCGCGGTTCGCGCCAGCCGGGGCTACCGTATTCGAGGGGATTTAGCCGATGTCATCAGATCTGTTGCGAGCGCTGACCGTCAGCACCGCGATGTCTATTTTCTTGTGTCCCGAAGCGCTGGCGCAGTCTGCCCCCGCCCCGGAAGCGGAAGCCGGGACGAGCACGACCGAAGAAAATGAAACAGCTCAAGTTCCCGGCGGGGGCACGCAACTCGACACCATTCTCGTCGTCGACGTGGGGGCGGGCGCCAACGCGACGGCCGGCGCCAACCTGATCATCATCGACCAGCAGGAGATCGACCGCAAGAAACCGCAGGATTTGAGGGAGGTGTTCTCCGGCGAGCCGCAGATCGCCGTCGGCGGCGCGATCCCCAGCACGCAGAAGATCTACGTCAACGGCGTCGATGAGAACAATCTGGCGGTGACCGTCGACGGGTCGCGACAGAACAACAAGGTGTTCCACCACAACGGCACCTATCTGCTCGACCCGGCACTTCTAAAGGCAGCGTCGGTACAGGCTGGCGTCGCGCCGGCCGACGCCGGTCCGGGCGCACTCGCGGGCTCGCTTGGTTTCGAGACCAAGGATGCGGTCGACCTGCTCGAACCCGGCCGCAATTTTGGCGGTTTCGTCACCGGCATATGGGACACCAACAGCGAGACGTTCACCACCGGCGTGAGCGGCTTCGGCCGGCAGGACGGGTTCGAGTATCTCGGCTACATCAACTACGGCCGTGGCGGCAACTTCACCGCCGGCAACGGCCAGGAGATGCCGGGGACTGGCACCGATCTGATCAGCGGGTTGGCCAAGATCGCCTACGAGAGCGTCGATGGCCATCGCTTCGAGTTCAGCCACGAGCAGGTCCGCGACGACGCGCTGCGCCCCTATCGCGCCAATGTCTATATCAATCGGCCGGGCCGGGAACCCGAATTGCGGAACTACGATCTGCGCCGCCAGAACACGGTCTTTACCTTTACGGATACATCGCCGGAAGGCTGGTGGGACCCCAAGATCGTGCTCGCCTATAGCAAAACGCAGATCGCGGCACCTGAATATTTCGTCGACGTTGTTTCGCCGACGGAAGGCGCGACCAGCAGCTTCAACGGCAAAGTGGAGAACCGTTTCGCGCTCGACATCGGCAGCGTCACTGCCGGCTTCGATTTCTACAACGACAGGGCCGACCTGGACTACATCAACCCGATCGAGCCGTTCTTCACGGACGAGCGCGCCACCAATATCGGCGCCTATGCCCAGGCGCGCCTGGAGCCCTTCGACCGCACCAGGATTTCGTTCGGCGGGCGCGCCGATCACCAATGGTTCACCGGCGTCGACGACTCGGACTGGAACAACGCCGGCATCAGCGGCAACATTTCGGGTGAGTATGACCTTATGCCAGAGTTCCTGACGGTAAAGGCTGGGACCTCGCATGTTTGGGGCGGCGTTCCGTTGGCGGAAAACTATCTGCAGAACCCGCTGTGGACCTATGGCGACGGCCCGGAACCGGTGACGTCAAACAACTATACGGCCGGCCTGGAGGCGCGCTACAACGGCTTCACCTTCGAAGCGAACGTGTTTCGCACCGACATCAACGACGCGCGCCTGCCGGTGTTCGGACGTGGCGCGCCGGTCCCGGAGGTGACATCGATTCGAACGCTCGATCTCGTTTCCAAGGGCTGGGAAATCGGCGGCCGCTATGATTGGGAGGCCAGCTTTGTCAGTGTGAAATATGCCGACATCAATGCCGACGTCGACGGCAAGCCGGCCGATACCGAGATCGGCCGCTATTTGACGACGCCTCTCGGCCAGATAGTGATGATCGGCGCCGGCTACACATTCGACGATTGGGGCGTCAAAGTCGGTGGCGACATCGAAATCGCCTTGAAGACCGACAGGACCCTGGTGCGGCATCCAACCGACCCGGCAAGCGAGAAGAAGGAACTGCCGGGCTATGAGGTGGTGAATGCCTATGTCGAGTGGACGCCGCCTTCGAAGCCGAACTTCACGCTGCGCGCCGACGCGCTCAACATTTTTGACGAGGCCTATACCGACCGCGCGGCCTACGGGCAGGATTTCGACGGGGTGGCGCCGCACTTTGATCCCGGCCGCTCGTTCCGGCTGAGCGCCACCGCGCGCTTCTGATCCCTGGCAAGACGCCGGCCTCGGCAATCGCCCAGCCGGCTGCAAAAACGATGTCTGCGTTGGCGCCTTCGGAACGGATCGTGCGCCAAAGTGCTACAGCGCCCTTTCGGCATCCATAAGGACGCGCGGCGCTGTCGATGCTCAAGCGACGCCGGCGCGAACCGGTGCTTCGCGGTCCGCCCGTAGCAGGCGCATGTTGCGGGCGTCGTTGGCGAGTATGTTGAAGCAGTCGCCGCCGAACCATTCCAGCGAGGCATCCACCTCCTCGCGCTCGAACAATTCGTCGAGGAATTGCAGATAGTCCACCGCGCCGTCGAAAAGCGCGGTCATGCCCGTCCGCTTTCCGGCCGCGGCATAGACGTTTGCCGGCTCGAAGACGGCGAGGTCGGCACGCGAGCGGACATTTTTCAGATGATAGTGCCGGATATGCGGCAACAGGGCGCGATGCGCGGCGACCGGATCGGCGCCGCCTTCCCAGACGTGCAAGGTGTCGAAATTGATGCCCAGCGCCGGATGGTCGACCTCCTCGAGCAGGCGCTGCGTCGACGACAGCGTATCGGCAAGCGTTCCCGGATGTGTCTCCACCAGTAGCTGGCAGCCCTGGTCCTGCGCCATCATGCAGGCGTCCTTGAGCCGCGCCGACAGTCGCCAGCGCGCTTCGGGCGAGGTGTCCCGGCTTGCCGACTTGCCGGCGAACGTGCGCACCTTGCGGGCGCCCCAGCGGCCGGCCAGGCGGCAGAGGTTCGACGTGGCGTGACGCAGCGACGCCAGATCCTCATCGAGAGGCAGATAGTCGCTGAGCATCGGCACCGAAAGGCCGAACGCCGCCATCCAGTCGGCGTTGCGCTCGGTTATATGCTGCATGTTGCGCGCGTGTGCGCCCCAGAGCTCGATGCCTTGGAAATCGTTCGCCGCCGCCCATCGCGCGATGTCCTCCAGCGACAGCAGGTGATGGCGGAAGGTGATCGTGCAGAGCGACAGCCTCATGCGACGGCGTCTTCGACATCGTGGCGCGGCGCGTGCAGGAGGCCGCGCGTGTCGCACCACGCCCGATAGATTTGGGCAAGGCGGCGCTTCAGCGAGCGCTCCATCGCGTCGAGCATGTCGAGTTTTTCGAACACCCGCGACGCCAGGGCTTCGTCGCCTGTCTGGCTGATTTTCATGATGGCGTAGTGAAGCGCCTTGAATTCCTGGATCAGAGATTCGATGTCGTCGCAGATCGTGTCGAACCCGGCGTTGGAAAGCTGCAGCGATCGCCAGAAAAAGGCGAAGCCATGCTCCAGCGCGTATTTGCGGATCGATATGACCGGCAGCTCGCGCAGCGCCATCGACAACTCGGCCAGTTTCAGGCCGTCGCGGCCTTCCAAGTGCGCCCGAACGACTTCGCGCGTTGCGCGCGTCAGCAGATTGTCGTCTTCATGGAAACAGGCAAGGAAATAGTCGCGCAGATCGACGGCGGACGGTTTCCTGATGTCGGCAGCGTCGAAGATGAAGCCGCCGGCAACCGTCGGCTGCATGATCGCATTGATGACTTTCTGCTTCTCGATCCTGCCTTCCCAGCGGAAATCCGGATCGAGGACCATCCACACCGCCGGATCCTCGGTGTGTTCCAACATCAGATAGTGCGGGAACGGGTTCTGGTTGAACTTGTTCTCGCGCTCCGGCAGGTGGAAGAGATCGAGCATGACCATCAGGTACTCGCTCTGCTTCTTGCGATCCAGAAGCTCCAGCATCGTCGCCAGGTTCTCTACCTTGGCTGCGTCCGGCCGATACCATTGGCGGACCTTGGCGCCGTACAGGCGCTCGAACCAATCGCGGAAGAAGTCGTGGTTGATTTCAGGCGCGTGATACGCCAGCCGCCAGCTTTTATCGACGGCGAAACCAGCATCCCAGACGCCGAAGAAGAAAGGTCGATGATCAAGCTGCCTTTGCTTCACCGCGTGGCAGACATTGCTGACGAAGCAATGCACCTTGATGTCGACGAAGTCCTCGCCATGCACGCCGATCCGCTCAACCGCCTCTCTTTCGGCGCGAGCGAGAACAAGTTCCTTTGCCGGCTTAACAAGTGTTCCATTCAGTTCCGAGACGTTGACGAATAGCCGCGCCAGATCGTCCACCGTGTCCAGATCCTGACGGCTGATCACCTCCTCGGGAAGCGCGACACCGTGGTCGAGTTCAAGCGCCAGCATGATCTCGAGAATGATCACGGAATCGAGATACAGATCCTCGTTCAGCCTGGCTTGCGGCGCGAAGTCATCCATGTGCTGGTTGTCGAGTCTGTCGCGCAGGATCGTTCCGATCGCGTCGAGTATTTGATCGTAGGTCATCAGGCTGCCTCCGTCCGTACCGGCGCGAATTCGCCCGTGCCGTAGCGCACAGCCACGTCGCGCCGGCTGATCTTGCCGTTCGCTTGGCGCGGGATCCGCTCCACCTGGACGATCTCGGTTGGCATCTGGTGTGCTGCAAGCCGCTCGGCGCACCATTGCCGAAGCTGCGACCGGTCGACCGCATGTTCGGCGCTGAACAGAAGCGCGACGCGCTCGCCCGCGAACGCATCCTGCTTGCGGAACACAACGGCGTCGCCAATGCCGTCGAATGTCATGACCACGTCCTCGACCTCCTTCGGATAGACGTTGAGGCCCGAGACGTTGATCAGGTCGTCGAGACGCGACAGGAAGACCAGCATGCCGTCGTCGCGGCGGTAGCCGAGGTCGCGCGTCTCGACGACCACGCCTTTGCGCTCGACGGCAATTTCCTTCGGGTCATTGGAAGTGCCGGCGTCTCGCAACGCGAAGCGCGGCAGCACATAGCCGACTTCATTAGCCGCCTGCACATCCGGGTTGATCGCTATGCAGCCGGCTTCCGAGCACCCGTACTGCTGGAACATGTGCCTGGACTTGGCCCTGATCTGCCCGAACCAGGGGTCGGGCAAGAGGGCGCCGGATGTCATCGTTGCGTGGATCTGCTCGCCGGCCGGTAATAGCCTGGCGAGCGTGTGAAGGATGGCCGGCGACGAGATCAGATAGGGGCGCTCCGTTTCGCGCAGCTTGCGCAGCAGGAATTTGGGGTTCCCGGTGTCCAGTATTGCGGGCGGCTGGCCGCGCTTCAGCGCCACCATTACGCCGCAGATCAAGCCGTAGGAATGGGTGGTTGGACCGGCGATCAACGGCGTCATGTCCTTTGGCTCGACAAATGCCGAGGTGTAGCTCTCGATCTCGTCGTCTATGTCGCGCCAGGCGCGCGCGATGCATTTCGGCTCGCCGGTCGTGCCAGAACTCATCTGCAGCAGCTGTCCAGCTTCGCTGGCGCGCTCCTCGCAGATCGGCTCGCCATCCAGCCGGTTGTAGAAAAGCCAGTTGCACTTCGCCGTCTCCGCCTGCCGGCGCGCCGCGGCATATGGCGTCGAGGGATGCAGCGGCAGCACGCTGGCGCCGGCCGCGCGCGCGGCAAAGAAGAACGCCAGCCAATCCTGCGCCTCGGAGAAACAGACCGCAAAACGGTCGCCTGCGCGCTTGTCGAGTTGCACCGCGGCCGCAATGCGATCCGCCGCGTCGCGGAAATAGGTTCGATCAAAGACCGTGTCGTTGATGGTGATCATTTTTCTGTCTCCTTACGCGACTGCAAGGCTGTTTGGGATTTCGTGAGCGCATTCGGTGCCCGGTGGCGCGAGCTTGCGTCGCAGCAGCGATTCCGTGCGGATGCGTGGCTGGAAAAGGCCAAGCGCGGCCTGGCGGTGTGTCAGTCCGAACTGCCGGCAATGGTCCTGCAACTGCCTGCCGACGCCTGACCAGAAGCTGTCTTCGTCGAGGCCGTAAAAATGCCGCAGCAGATGCGAGATCTCGGCGAGGTTGTAGACGAACAGCGCGTCCAGGCAGAGCTCGCCGAGCAAATCGGCGCTCTCCATCCAGTAGTACTGGTTGGGCGCGGCGTCACGATAGGCGGGATTCAAGGCGAGAAAGTCGGGAACAATGGAGGGATCGCGCAGGAAGCCCGGCGCATATTCGACGCTGTCGTGGAAGTCGCGCATCGCCAGCCTCACTGGCAAGCCATCGCGATGGATCAGGATCAAGTTCTGGCCATGCGCTTCCGTGGCGATGCCATGGCCGACGAGCAGGTGAAACACCGGCATTACCACCGTAGCCACAAGCTTGTCGAGCCAGGCGTCCAGCCCGTACTGCTCGACCCAGTCCGCGACGAACGGCCGGCCGTCACTCTCCAAGCCCATCAGCGCGTTGAGCGGCACCGCGGTTTCGCCCGGCTGGAGGCTGCTCGTAACCTCCTCCCGCCAGATCGCGGCGATCTGTCCTGCCAGCGGTCCTTCCCGATCTGCGATCGTGCCGGCATATTCGGCGAGGATCGTGAGCGGATAGCGCGCCTCGAACAGCGTATCGCTGGCGACAATGTCCTTGAGCCAGCGGCTGATCGACGGCGCGCTGCACACCGAATGCGGCTCGATGATGCGCCTGGCCAACGAGTTGACGAGATTCATCGGCAATTTGAGATTGGCGCGTCGCGGGTGATCGCGATTGAACAGCGTCCGCACGGATTGGCTGGCGCTATAGCGATCGCCGGCATGGCCGAGGAAACCGGCGGAGCCCTCCGCCAGCCAGCGCGACAGCTCCGAGCCCTGTAACGCTTTCCATTGCCAGGGATGCAGCGGCATCAGGCCGAACCGCCTTGCATTGTCGCCGAGCCGGGCACGGCGCTCGTCCAGCAGCGCGTAGGTTTCGGTGCCGAGTTCGTGCATCCAGAAAGCCTGCTCGTCCGTGGGAAACGCCGAGTGCAGACGTTCGGGCGCGACCGCCAGCCAGGCCAGTTGGAAGGCGTTGCCTGCTTCCGGGCCGTACGCCGCGTGGTCGGCGTAATCGAAGCCGGTGCGCGCCTTGAAACACGGATGATAGGGATGACCCTCATCGATCGCGCTGTCGAGTTGCGCAAATGGCAGATCGCGGCGCGGTCTGGGCCGGAGATTTAGCTGGTTCCAGGCGCTGAAATCGAGCGTCCGATCCAGTTCGGACGTGAGTTGCGCGCGCCGTTCGGGGCAGGTGTCTATGCTCGCAAGCAGATCGCCGAGCGTCGCCGGGCGCCATTGGTCGGCGCAGCCCCGCTCGATCGTCTCGGCGACAACCCTGACCCGGCCGAAGGCGCCGATCGATCCCTCGCAGCGTATCGAGGCGCCGCCGCAGCGCCATTCGAAGCGGGCTTTCCCGCCGTCTCGCGACACCGCGCAATCGACCAGGCCCTCATAGACCAGGGCTTCCGCGAGCTGGCGCATCACACGCAGCTCGGGGGTGCCGTGGAGATCAAGAGGCAATGGCATGTGCCTGCTCCGCGGCGACAAATAGCCCGACACGGCTGAGTGGATTGGGAAAATGCGTGTAGAGGGCGCTGACGCCCTCGGCCAGCTCATCGACATCCTGCAGCCGGATCGCCAGGTTGGCCTTTGCGGTGATGTGCGGCTTGTCCAGCAGGCTGGTCGCGAATTCCCCGCCTGCGCCAGTAAGCTCTTGCGCCAGCTTCTTGAGCCGCGCACTCAGCATGGCGAGCAGTTCGGCCTCGCTTGCCAGGCCGTCATGCCCGGCGCGAGCGACGACCGAGAAGATCTGGTTGACGATGAGGTAGTAGGAGAGCCGCTCGCGAATCTCTCTGTCATCGAAGAAGAGGCTGCGGATCTGGACAATGTCGGGCATCAGGCAATACCACCGGGCCCTGAAACTGTTCGAGAGGTAGAACCCCTGGCTGTCGCGATAGAGGTATCGGCTGGGCAGCCCCTGCTGCGACAGGTCAAGCAAGCTGTTTTGCTGATGCGCTTCCAGCGCGACGCCGAACCGATCGTAGAGTTTGACCAGCGGATCGAGCGCACAGTCGAGATAGCATTCGAACCAGCGACGGCACGCCTGCCGCACCGAGATATCATGATCCTGTGCGACGCGCCGGACGATGGTTTCGAACAATGAGCTGTGCCCGGGACGTGGTTCGGCCGTCAGTGCCGAAACGGTGACCACGGGGTCGCCGGCGCGGCCCCGGAACGGGTTTTCGCGGAAGATGACTTCGAAACCGCTCTCGGCCTGTCCGGAAAAATCCAGCGTCAGGTATGCGCTGTCGTGGAGAAAGCCGAGGCGCGGCTCGAACATGTCGATCCCGGCGCGTTCGAACAGGCGCGCCACCGCAACGCCTGCCTCCAATTCGTGCCGCCTGTTGACGCGCTTCGAGTTGGTGATGCGGACGGGCAGCGAGAATTTCGGCATCCAGGCGGCATCATCGCTGTAAACCGTGCGCACCGAAGAAGTCGCCGTGAACACCGGCCCTGCCGGGCCGAGATACCGGATCTGCCCTGAATCCATGAGCGCGCGCACCGCCGGGTCGAGCATCAACGCTTGCGCCTGAAGCGGATGCATGGGCAGGAGCATCTCGCCGTTACCTGCGGCGACCTTGCCGGCGTCATTCCCCAGCAGTGAGCTGACGATCGCGGTCACCGCGATGCCGGCGGAATCCTCGCGGGCGAGGTCGGCAGCGGCGGCGAAATAGGCCAGCTGGAAACCGCCGCGCAATTCGGGGGCATAGACATCCTGCTGCCAGTTCGACATGCCTTGCAGGCTCTTGGGCGTCGGATGCAGCGGATGTCCGAAATACAGGGATTGTTCCGCGGCTATAAAGCCGATCGGTGGCGGCGCCCGATCGGCGGCGTCGAGGTAACGCTTCGTCGCCTGACAGCTCTGAAGAATCCGTTCGAGGAGCTCCACATCGGCTTGTCGGTGCGTGGCCGATCCGGCTTCTCTGGCTCCCAGCACAAGCAGATGCACGGCCAGGACCGGTTCTATCTCGTGCCAGTTCGGACCTGCATCCTGACGCATCCAGATCTGTCCGAACAGGTGCATTCCGCAAAGCGATCGGGATTTGATTTCGATGCGCAGCACGGCATGCCGCGACGGCAGGGAAATCTCCACGCAATCGAAGTTCCGTTCTCCGATGCGGTGGAACACCGGGTTCCCGGAATTCAGCTCTCGCAGATAGCTGTTTGCGAAGGCTCGAAACGTTGCCTGTTCTGCAGCAATCTGATTCTTGTCGATCATTCGTTTCGGACGCCATGTCACACAGACGCCGGGCAGGCGCTCTGTGCTGAGTTTCAAAGGTTTTGATGGCGCCGCGCGTGAAGGGCCAGCCTTGCTGCGGCCGCGGCTAAAACTAAACTACGATTGTCATGTTATCCTAGTCAGCTGCGCGGATCAACCTCCGAAGGCGGTCATCTGGGCAATGCCACGGCGGCTCATCTGGACAGTTCGATCTCGGCCGCGATTGCCCTTTTAGCCGAAACGGTTGGCGCGGAAGGTTGCAAGCATGGGGTGCGGATTGCCGGCGGCGATTTCTTTGGCCAGCAATTCGCCGACGATCAGTCCAAGCGTGGCGCCGCTGTGGCTAAAGACGACGTGAAGATCGGCGACGGTCTCGACGGAGCCAAGCACCGGCTCGCCATCGCCGGGGATAGGCTTCGGGCCAACGGCGTAGGTTGCGAGTTGGAGCCGCGGATTGCCGTCGAGCACCGCGCTAGCTTCGTCGAGCAGTCCCTTTACGGTTTTGTCGTGCACGGTGTAGGTGCCGTCTGAGTTGACCACGACTTCTTCCTCCGACCATGCCGAATCCAAAACAAGTGCGCCATCCGGCGTCGGGCGCACCGCAACACGCGGCGTATTCAGCACGGCACGGAGGTCGGTCTTGATCGGTTTGGTCTTCAAGAGAAGTGAAATCGGCGTGGCGTCGGGGACATGGACTCCGATCTCCGCGAGCATGCAAGGCGTCGCTGGCCCTACGGCAAGGACGACTGCATCCGCCTCGACCGGAGTACCGCCAGCAGTGACGACGCCACGTGCGCGACCGCCTGCGGCAACTATCCGCACGCGTCCTGCGTCCTGAACAAGCTTGCCGCCGCGGGAGCGGAATTCATTGAGCAGCAGATCGATCAAAGAGGGCAGGTCAACCCATCCTTCGCCAGGATTGAAGATGGCGCCCTGCGGGGCGATCGCACTGGCATCGATGCCGGGCGTCACTGCGCCAACTTCGGCAGGGTCGAGCAGAAGCGAGGCATAACCTATATCCTGCTCCAACTGCCACATCGACGCGATCTGGTTCGCCTCGTCATCTGCATCCCAGGTGAGGCCGCCGTCAAAGCGAAGCCACGATGCGGCTTCCGGCCTTGTAGCGGCCAGGGTCCGATAACGATCGATGCCTGCAAGCCTCAAGCGGTGATAGGCTGTGTCCGCGCGTCGCGCTGAGTTCAGCCAGGAAAGTGAACGGCCGGATGCACCGTTGGACGGCACGCCGTCGTTGACAATGGTCACATCAAAGCCAAGCCGGGCGAGGTGCAGCGCGGTCGAGGTGCCAAAGATGCCTGCGCCGACAACGACGACATGACGCGGCTTTGGGGATGCAGTCATAGAGAAATCCTTTTACGCGGAAGATGGGCTGGGAGTGTGAGATCGCCACACGCGCGGCGGGACTAGTAGTCCGACAGCTTCTTCATGTAGCGCCGGCCCTCGATCATCGGCCGATCGCGCAAACCGGCCAGCTTGTAGGCAAAACGCCACAGAGTGTCGAAGAAGACCAAAGGCACGAGATAGGGTTTGATGTGTTCGGACATACCGCTGAGGTCGAGTTCGGCTCCATCGAGCACCAGGATGTTTTCCCGGCTGCCGTACTCGATAAGGAAATCGCGGGCGCGTTCGGAAAGGCTCCGCGTCTCGTCCAAACCCAGCAAGACAATGAAGCAAGCATCCTTATCCACGACTTCGAATGGGCCATGAAAGAACTCGTTCGCGTGTATTGCCTGCGAGTCGTACCACTGCATTTCCATGAGCACGCAGATGGCGTAGGAATAGGCCGCACCGTAGCTGGCGCCGCTGGCTAGTGTGTAGATTGCCTCTCGAGGTGCGAAGCGAGGGGCAAACGCCTCGAACCGGTCTGCGTAGGCCCGGTGCGCGCGCTCGATGGCCGGTTGAAGATGGCCCAGGGAGATCAGCAGGTCGTCGGTTAGCCCGCCATCCTCCCGAGCATCGATCAAACCGGCGAGCAGCATGTAGAGCACGCCGTAATTGCTGTAGGCTGCATCGATTGCTTTGCCCGTCGTGTACGAAGCCTGGTAGGCAATCGGGTGGTCGACCGCCCGCGCGAGGGGCGACGTCTGGTCGAGCGTCATGCCGATTGTCGTTGCGCCTCGCGTCCTGGCATGATTGGCCGCCCGCACTGTCTCCTTGGTGGTTCCTGTCTGCGAGCAAAGGACAACGAGCGTGTCAGGTCCCAACCGCCGCGGATCTCGGCAGACGAATTCATCCGCGTTGTAGCTGTCACAGGCGAATGTCCCATTGTGGCGGTCGAGGAAGTATTTGCCTGCCATCATGATCGAGAGCGAGCCGCCGCACGCCACGAGAAAGAGGTGCGAAAACTGCCTGCCCGCGGTGGCGTTCAGAGCGCGTTCTACGTCGGCAGGCAGGGCGGAAATCATGAGCATCCTCGTCTCGTTGACAGAGTTGGGGTCGGCGCGCAATTGACAGGTAGCAGTCATCGTGCGAACGTTATCACATCCTATAAGCTGAAAGTCCTGCAATGGTCAAGATTGCCGCGATGGGCGATAACGTGGTCGATTGCTACCTTGATCGCGGCGAGATGTATCCTGGCGGAAACTGCCTCAATGTTGCAGTCCACCTGAGCCGCTTCGGCGGGCAGTCGGCCTATGTTGGAGCGATCGGAAAAGACCGGGCCGGGGACCTGATCTGCACCGCACTGGCGTCGGAGCGCGTTGACATCACCCGATTGCGGCGCCTCGAAGGGCCGACCGCTTACTGCCTCATAGGTCACCACAACGCCGATCGGATTTTCCTGGATTTCGACCTCGGTGTTTCGATGTTCACGCCGACGCATGAAGATCTGGATTTTCTCTCAGGCTTTCAGGCCGTGCATATCGGCCAGTCCAGCGGATTAGACCCGTGGATTGCCTCAGTGTCAGGTAACTCTCTATTATCTTATGATTTTTCTACGCGACGGGACCCGGAGCACCGGCGCAAGATTGGACCTTTTTGCTATCTGTCTTCCGTCTCAGGGGATGGTCTCGACGACAAGGAATTGGCCGCAATCGTATCCGAGCTGCTTGCATGTGATTCAAAATGGGTTTTGGTGACTCGCGGTCGAGCCGGCGCGGTGCTTCACAGAGACTCTGTCTCCTACCACACTCCGGCGCGGCTGGTCGAACCCGTCGACACCTTGGGCGCGGGCGACACCTTCATCGCCCGAACGCTACTCGGCCTGCTTAACGAAGAGGCGCCTCAGGACATTCTCCGCCATGCCGCAGAGGCGGCGGCTGCAACCTGCCAGTACTACGGCGCGATCGGCCATGCGTCAGCAATAGATATCGGGAACATGACGCCCGAGATCCTTAGCGGGGCCCGGCACGCTCCACCCGGGAAAGCTGTCTAGCCGCGAAATTCTCCGAAACAATTGACGCAAGGAACGGATAATGCTAGGGGAAGTGATAACGTTCTCATCCGCTCAACGAAACGCCGCCTAAGAGCATTTTTGATGGATCAGACGTCGAGTGGAACCGCAAGGCCGGGTTCGGCCGATTAAGAGGAGAAGACATGCAAACAAATTCGAGCAGGCGCCACCTGGTGAAATGCGGTCTGGCGCTGACCGTCGCGTTGGTGACAGGATTTGGCACATTGGCCTGGTCCACGCAGGCAAAGGCGAGCGACAACCCTTACAATCTAATCGACCCGATGGCGATCAGCGTCGGAACGATGGGCGATGCGAAGCCCTACGTCTTCACCGACGCCAATGGAAACTTCACCGGCTTCGATGCTGAACTCTTCCGCGACGTGGCGCGCCGGCTCGGGTTCAAGGAGGAGCAGATTGTTTTCACCGGCCAGGAATTCTCGGCGCTGCTGCCATCCGTCGCCAACGGCCGCTTCGACGTCGCTGTCGCCGCGATTGGCACGACTGCGGAGCGCAAGAAGACCGTGGATTTTAGCGACGGATATATCGCCGGCTATCTGTCGATCATTTCGGCCGATCCGGCTCTGACGAGCAATGAGAGCACCGCCGGAAAGCGCATCGGCGTCATCCAGGGGACGCTGCAGGAAATCTATGCCGAGAAGAATCTGAAGGGCGACATCGTCAAGTTCCCCGATAACAACACCGCAGTGGCGGCGCTGAACAACGGGACGATCGATGGCCATTTCACCGACTATGAGTCGGCCAAGCAGTATGTAGAACGCTACAAGAACCTGAAGATAACAATGAACGTACCGTCCTTCGATGCGCCAGCCGGGTTCGTCGTCAAGAAAGGCAACGATAACTTCCGCGAGGCACTGAACAAGGCGCTGCGCGAGGCCATGGATGATGGCACCTGGAAGCGGCTGCACGAAAAATGGTTCGCGGGCACCCCGATGCCGGATCAATATCTGCCCAAGAAGTGAATTCGAGCGACTTCGCTGTGTTTTCCGGCCGGGCCCGTGAGCAACGGTGCCCGGCCGAGTTATAGATGGACCTGATATGAGCTGGTTCGATACCTTCTCCCGTAGCTTCCTTGATTTCCAGGCGATGGCAGACGTTCTGCCAAACATGGTGATGGTCGGCCTCAAGAACACCCTGATCCTTGCCGTCGCCTCGACGTTTTTCGGGACGCTGATCGGTATCGTCCTCGCCGTGATGGGGATTTCCGAAAACCGGCCGCTGAAACTCCTCGCACGGGTCTACACCGATATCTTTCGTGGGCTTCCCGCCATTGTGACTATTCTGATCATTGGCCAGGGCTTCGCGCGGTTGGGCCGCGATCTGTTCGGTCCATCGCCTTATCCGCTGGGCATTCTGGCACTCAGCCTCATTGCCGGCGCCTACATCGGAGAAATTTTCCGGGCCGGCATTCAGAGCGTCGAGCGTGGTCAGATCGACGCCACCCGTACTCTCGGAATGACGTATGGCCAAGGCATGCGCCTGGTGGTGATCCCGCAAGGCATCCGCCGCGTCCTGCCGGCACTGGTCAACCAGTTCATCGGCAACGTCAAAGACTCCAGCCTGGTCTATTTCCTTGGCCTGCTCGCCTCCGAACGCGAACTGTTCCGTGTCGGCCAGGATCAGGCCGTGCTGACCGGCAATTTGTCACCACTCTTGCTGGCCGGCGTGTTCTATCTCGTGATCACGGTGCCGCTAACCCACCTCGTCAATTACATCGACGCGCGCATGCGCGTCGGCAAGCGTATCAGCGGCGTGCAGAGCGGCCTCAAGGAAGTCGCCGAGCTGGCTCACGCCGGTTTACCGGGCGCAGCCAAGGCGCCCGCACGCTTCAAGGGTGGCAGCATCGAGGTCAAGAAAATCGACATGGCCTACGGCGCCATCCAGGTGCTCCATGACGTCAGTCTGAAAGTGGAGCCCGGGACGGTCACCTGCCTGATCGGGCCATCCGGCTCGGGCAAGTCGACCTTGCTGCGTTGCCTCAACCGCCTCGTCGAGTGTCGAGCCGGGGACATCCTGCTCGATGGCGAAAGCATCTACAGCCAGACCCCTGACCAGCTCCGGCGGCGTGTCGGCATGGTTTTCCAGCAGTTCAACTTGTTCCCCGACCGCAGTGCGCTCGCCAACATCACCCTGGCGTTGCGCAAGGTAAAAGGCATGTCACGCGAGGAGGCTGAGCGCGCGGCCTTAGCGAGGCTGCATGAAGTCGGACTTTTGGAGCGAAAAGACCATCGGCCGGCAAATCTTTCGGGCGGACAGCAGCAGCGGGTGGCCATCGCGCGAGCCCTGGCCCTCGAACCCGAAATTATGCTGTTCGACGAAGTCACCAGCGCCCTCGATCCGGAATTGGTGAAGGGTGTCCTGAACTTGATGGCCGACCTCGGACGGGGCGGGATGACGATGGTCGTCGTTACGCACGAGATGAACTTCGCTCGCAAGGTTGCAAACCAGGTCGTATTCATGGACGAGGGACGGATTGTCGAGGCAGGGCGACCAGCGGACCTTTTCGACAATCCGCAAAGCCCACGTCTTCGGCGCTTTCTGTCTGAGGTGCTCTGATTGCAATAGTGTGTGCAACGGCGAGTGCTGCTGAGTTCGGGCTTGCGGGGCGGGCCTAACTGCCACTAGCTCGTCTTTGCGACGCACGAATGGGCGGCGGGGCTTGCTGAGTGATTCAAAGATCGTCAAAAAACGCAACCATCATAGAGGTTGCTCGCCGCGCCGGGGTCAGTTCCGCCACTGCGGGGCGTGTGCTTGGCGACTATGGCTACAGCAGCCCCGAGGTTCAGGAGAAAGTGCGCGCCGCCGCAACTGCGCTCGGCTATCGCCCCAATCGCCTGGCAAAAGGTCTGATCACCGGTAAGACGCAGACTATCGGAGTTGTGGTCGGCGACATCGAAAGCCCATTCTACGCGAGCGTCTTGCGTGGGATAGGGGATGTTGCGCGCCGTGGCGGCTTCGGGGTTATCGTTACGAATAGTGACGAAAATGCCGAACTCGAGCGAGAGGCAGTGCAACTGCTGCTGGAAAAACAGGTCGACGGTTTGATCGTCTCGTCGACCTTCGCGGATCAGCCGGATCATCTTCGTGAGGCAGTCGCGGCCCGCTGTCCCGTGGTGCAGTTCGACCGCATCGTGGCGGGCCTGGAAACCGATACCGTGGTGGTCGACAACGTGTCTGTAACGCGCAGCAGCATCGCTGCAATGATTGAGGCCGGACACAGCCGCATCGGCATACTGGCCGAACTAGGTCCGGGCCAGCGCGATGATGTCGGCTCGTTTGTGGCGAACGCTGACCTCTCCAGCGCCGAGGTTCGCTACCATCATCCAAGCTGGCAACGGCTGTTGGGTTATCTGGAAGCTCATCGTGCCGCAGGAATCGAGCCGGATCTGCAGTTGATCCGCCGCGTGACGGTCTATTCCAGCGAGGCGGCCCGCAAAGAGGCGCTCGATCTGCTGACGATGCGCAATGCGCCGTCCGCTCTATTCACCGCCGACGGTGTGATGTCGACAGGCGTTCTGGAGGCGACTTCCGCACTGAAGCTTGCGATTCCAGGAGACGTTTCGCTGCTTTGCTTCGACGATCTCGACTGGATGCAGTTCGTGGCACAAGGTATCACAGCCATCGCGCAACCCGCCCATTTGATCGGAGCGGCGGCGGCGGAGCTTCTCTTGAAGAGGCTGGCGGAGGCCACCTTACCTTTCGAGCACCGTGTCCTGGCGGCCCGCTTGGTGGAGCGCAATTCGATTGCCGTGCATGTCTAAGGCTGGACGATCTGAAGTCCCCTGAGAGGGGAAGAAGGCCCGTCCCTGACATTCAATCCCTGCCTGCCTTGACCTACAACGGTCGTAGGTCATTCAGGAAAGCATCGCCAGGTCAGTTGAAACCGCTGACCTGAGCTTGCCTGGCTGTTCAATCACCAACACTGGCGACCCTAACGGCTTCGGCGCCGGTCCTCGTGAACGAGGACGGCCGCTGCGATGGCGACGCTTGTCGTCTCGGTCGGCCAGGCGCACCAAGCAGGCGTGAAATATATTTCTCTATGTGAATTTTATTGACACTCGAGCCAACTGCTGCGAATGATCAACTGCTGGGCCTCGGGAGGAGGTTCGGCCTCATCAACCACAAGCGGCGGCACGCAAGTGTCCGACCGCCCAATTGACCAGGCTTCGGCCGAGGGAGGACTCTTGCGCAAATTTTTGAGCATGCTCGCCATTTCGGCAGCCGCCACCACAGTGTTGGGGGCAAGCCACGCCGCTGCCCAGGCCGCTAACCCGTTCAAGTGCGAGCCGGGTGAAAAATACGTCATGAACGTCATGGTTTCCGGCGTCGAATACTGGTTCCCGGTCTACGAGATGTTCAAGCAGGCTGGAAAACAGTTCGGCTGCGAGACCGAATATACCGGGACCCCCGAATACGACGTGAACAAGCAAATAGCGACGTTCGACCAGGCGCTGGCTCAGAAGCCGGCTGGCATCCTGGTCCATCCGATGAACTCCGATCCCTTCATCGAGCCAATCAATCGGGCCATTGAGCAGGGAACGGCAGTAGTCACATTCGCTGCAGACTCGCCCAACTCCAAACGCGTATCCTACATCACCTCCGACAACGTCGCCGAAGGCACCTATGCTGCCGATGCAGTCGCCAAGGCGATGGACGGCAAGGGCGAATACGCGGTCCTCGAAAACCCCGGACAGGACAATCACGACAAGCGCATTGCCGCCTTCATCGCCCGCATGGAAGCCAAATGGCCGGATATGAAGCTCGTCGGCCGCGCTGCGTCGAACCAGGATGCGACGAAGGCCTATCAGGCCGTGCTCAGCCTTGCTCAGGCGCATCCCGATCTCGGCGCGGTGTTCATGCCGGAAGCCAACTCGGCAATCGGCGCAGCTCAGGCCGCGAAGGAAGGCGGCGGCAAGATCCGGGTCATGCTGGCCGACGTCAACGCCAAGATCCTCGACATGATCAAGGCCGGCGAGATCTTTGGCTCAGTCAACCCGAACCAGGGGATGCAGGGCTATATGGGGTTCATGCTGCTGTGGCTGGCCAAGCATCCTGAACTGATCGATCCGATGAACGACGCCCGGCGGTCGGGCTTCAACGGCATGAGCGTGCCCTTCGTCGACAACGGCTTTTCGATCGTCACCGCGGAAAATGCCGACGATTTCTATTGGGACGCCTACCTCAAGCGGCGCGGCACCAAGGGCATCGAGGAATAAGGCCCGCCGCTCTCGGAACTCCTTCGGAATGCTCGACCGGACGGGGCGGGTTCGCGCCCCGTCGACCCGGGCCATATCATCAATTTCAACGCTGAAGGGGGACGGAGTGACTGCCGCCGCCATTCTTGAAATCCGCGACATCTCGAAATCGTTCGGCGCCATCAAAGCGCTGACCGGGGTCGATTTCACGCTGCAGCGCGGCGAAATTCATGCGCTGTGCGGCGAGAACGGCGCGGGCAAGTCCACGCTGATGAATATCATCGCCGGCATTGTGCAACCCGACGAAGGCGCCATTCGTCTCGAAGGCAAGAACGTCACCATCACATCGCCATCCGCCGCGCAGCGGCTTGGCATAGGCCTCGTCCATCAGGAAATCGCGCTCTGCCAGGATGCCACGGTGGCCGAGAATATCCTCATGGCGGCCGTCAACAATCGGCGCGCGCCGCTGATGAATTTTCGCCGGCTCTACGCCGATGCGCAGAAGATAATGGACCTGCTGGCGCCGATCCCGGTCGAGACGCCGGTCGCCGACCTTTCTATTTCCAACCAGCAACTTGTAGAAATCGCCAAGGCGCTGACGCTCGAATGCCGGGTGCTGATGCTCGACGAGCCGACGGCCGCGCTGACCGAGACCGAGGCGCAGCGCCTTTTCGCAATCGTCCGCGATCTCAAGGCGCGCGGAATTTCAATCATCTACATCAGCCATCGCATGGCGGAGATCTTCAGCCTGTGCGACCGCGTCACGGTGTTTCGTGACGGCAGATACGTAGCGACCGATTCTATCGCTTCGGTCACTCCCAATGATGTCGTGCGCAAGATGGTCGGGCGCGAAATCACGCAGCTTTATCCCGAAAAGCTCTCGCCTGAACGGCGTAGCGACCGCCCTGTGCTGTCGGTCGAAAATCTCGCCTATCGACAGGGTTCCGCTGGCGTTGGGTTCACGCTTCGAGCAGGCGAAATTCTTGGTATCGGCGGGTTGATTGGCGCCGGTCGCAGCGAGATGGTCCAGACCGTTTGCGGCTTGCGCCCGAAAGTGTCGGGATCGGTCGAACTCAACGGCGAGCCGGTCAGCATCAGGACCTACAGCGATGCGGTGCGCGCAGGCCTGGTCTACCTCTCGGAGGACCGCAAGGCGTCCGGCCTGTTCCTCGACCTGTCGGTTGCATCCAATATCTCCGCGCTCGACCTTCGGAAGCTGACCACGCCGCTTGGGCTGCTCGATCGCCGCGCCGAGGCAAAGCAAGCCACCGACCTGGTCCTGCGCCACGGTGTGCGCATGGGCGGCATCGAGACACAGGTGTCGACGCTTAGCGGTGGCAACCAGCAGAAAGTCGCCATCGCCAGGCTTCTGTCAGTCGGCCCCAAAGTGGTCATTCTGGACGAACCCACACGCGGGGTCGATGTCGGCGCCAAAGTGGAAATTCATCGCCTGCTTCGCGATCTCGCCGAGCGGGGCGTCGGCGTCATCGTGATTTCATCCGAGCTTCCGGAATTGATCGGGCTGAGCGACCGGGTGCTTGTCATACACGAAGGTGCCATCGTCGGCGAACTGGGGGCTGACGAATTGACCGAAGAGGCAATCATGCTGCTGGCTTCGGGTCTCCGGCAGCAACGATCAAACGCAAGGCAGGTTCAGAATGTCGCTTAGACAGACCGGAGGAACCCTCATGGACGCCGAAATCAAGGCGAGCGCCCCCGGGCTTGGCGGGCGCAACTGGCTGCGTCTTGGGTCAATGCGCGAGGCGGGGCTGATCGCAATCATGCTGGCGCTGTGCATCGCCATGACATTCGCTTCGCCGCATTTCCTGACCTGGGGAAATTTCCGCGCCATGCTGATGAGCTTCTCCATTGAAGGCATCGTCGTGGTCGGCATGACGATACTCCTCATTGTAGGCGGCATCGACCTTTCCGTCGGGTCGGTGGTCTGCTTCTCCATGGTCGTGTCAGGCGCTCTGTTCCTGATGGGTCTGGACCCATGGACCGCGAGCCTCATCGGCATAGGCGCCAGCGCGCTGATCGGCGCGGTGATGGGTTTCTTCGTGACCGTTATCGGGCTCAATCACTTCATCACGTCGCTGGCGGCGATGGTGATCGTGCGCGGTCTCTGCCTTGTCATCACCAAGGGAACCCCGCTGTCGCTGTTCACCCTGCCGCCCGGGTTCAAGGCGATCGGCCAGGGCAGCTTCGGCAATGTGCCTTATGTCATCGTCATCTTTGTCGTGGTCGTGGCCATCTTCGATTTTCTGCTTCGGCGTGCCACGGCCTTCCGCAAGGTCTTCTATACCGGCAGCAACGAGAAGGCGGCCCAATTTTCGGGCATCAAGACCAAGCAGGTCACATTCTGGGTCACGGTTCTCTGCTCCACCCTCGCGGGTTTTGCAGGCGTCATCTATATGTCACGCTTTGGCGCTGCGACCCCGACCTTCGGCGCTGGCATGGAGCTCAACATCATCGCCGCGGCGGTGATTGGCGGAGCATCGCTCAATGGCGGCTCGGGTACCATCTTCGGCGCCATACTGGGCATGGCGCTGCTCTCGGTCGTCACAAGCTCGCTGATCCTGCTCGACGTTTCCGTCTATTGGCAGGACATGATCAAGGGATGCATCCTGCTCGCGGCGGTATCGATCGACCACTTCCTGCACCGCAGGAAGTCCTGAGCAGCAGCGCGAGAGTTGAGCATCCATCATGTCACCACCCAATTCGCGGGACGACGTCACGATCGTCCGCCAGATGTATCAGGCTCTTGTGCTTCATTACATGGAAGCCAAGACGCAGGCGGAAATCGCCAAGGAGCTCGGCATCTCGCATGCGACCGTCAACCGCCTCATCAAACGCGGTCATCAACTCGGGCTTGTCGAGATCAAGATCAAGTCGCCGGTCGAGCAATTGATCGACATCGAGGCGCGACTTGTCGCGATCGGCGGACTCCAAAGGGCC
This sequence comes from Mesorhizobium sp. WSM4846, assembly GCF_055811415.1. Lineage (NCBI taxonomy): Bacteria > Pseudomonadati > Pseudomonadota > Alphaproteobacteria > Hyphomicrobiales > Phyllobacteriaceae > Mesorhizobium > Mesorhizobium sp. WSM4846. The sequence continues at coordinate 264,500 of NZ_JBVVPZ010000002.1, read as the reverse complement.
GTCGTCGTCCCCTCCGTTTCGGACAATCCGCAGACTGCGCTTCAGCGTGTCGGTGAGGCCGCAGCCAGGCTGGTGCTCGAGACGATCAAGGACGGCGACACGATTTCCATTACCGGGGGCAAGGGGGTGAGTGCCGTCGTCGCCGGCCTCAAGCCGAGCCGCGGCTACGACGTCGAGGTAGTTCCCGCGACCGGCCTGGTCCAGGGCAAGCATTACACCGACGTCAATCATGTCGCGTCTCTGATGGCCGACAAGCTCGGCGGCCGCGCCTATCAGATCCACGCGCCGCTGTTTGCCGACAGCCCGGCCCAACGTGACATGCTGATGGGCGTCCGGGCGGTTTCGGACGTCTTCAACAAGGCGCGCGAAGCAACGCTTGCGGTGGTCGGCATCGGCTCCATCCTGGCTGACGATTCGAGCTACTACGATCTGCACCCATCCTCGAGCGCCGACCGGCTGGCCATCGAGCGCTCGGGGGCGGCGGGCGAGCTGCTCGCCCATCTCATAGACGGCGACGGCAAGCTCGCCGACTACAGCCTCAACCGCTCGCTGGTCTCGCTGACGCTCGAGGAATTCGCGACCATTCCGCAGTCGATCGGGGTCGCCAGCGGCGCCAGCAAGGTGGTCCCAATCCTCAGTGCCATGCGCGGCTCTCACCTCGATACTCTCGTCACCGACGAAACCACCGGCTTGAAGATCCTCGAGCTCGCCGAAGGAAATGCAGCATGAATTCTCGACAAATCAACCGCTCAATCGGCAAGTCCGGCGTTGTCGCTTCGGCGGTGGGACTCGGCACCTGGGCCATCGGCGGCTGGATGTGGGGTGGCACGGATGAAGCAGAATCGATCGCCGCCATCCAGGCGTCCATCGATGCCGGCGTCTCGCTGATCGACACTGCGCCGGCTTACGGCCTCGGCCGCAGCGAAGAGATCGTCGGCAAGGCCATCAAGGGCCGGCGCAACCGCGCGGTCATCGCCAGCAAATGCGGCCTGAACTGGCATTCGAAAAAGGGCAACCACTTCTTGGATCAGGATGGAACGCCGGTGAACCGATATCTGGGCGCCGACGGCATCGCTTACGAAGTGGAACAGAGCCTGCGGCGGCTCGGCACCGACTATATCGATCTCTACATCACCCACTGGCAGGACCCGACGACACCCATTGCCGAAACAATGGAAGCGCTCGAACGCCTCAAATCCGCTGGCAAGATCCGCGCCATCGGCGCAAGCAATCTCAATGCTGCCGAGCTGCAGCAGTATGTCGCCGCTGGCCAGCTCGACGCGATCCAGGAAAGATATTCGATGCTGGATCGCGACATCGAGCAGACATTGCTGCCGATCGCGCGCCAGCATCAAGTTGCAGCACTCAGTTACTCGTCGCTTGCACTCGGCCTGCTCTCAGGCGCCATCGATCCGGCGCGTGAGTTCAGCGGCGACGACCAGCGCAAAGACAATCCGCGCTTCTCTCAGGCTAACCGGCGCAAGGTAGCTGCGTTAAAACATGCCCTGACCCCGGTCGCGGAGGTCCACCAGGCAAGCATGGCGCAGATCGTCATCGCCTGGACGCTGGCGCAGCCCGGCATCACCTTCGCGTTGTGTGGAGCGCGAAAGGCCACGCAGGCGCTCGACAACGCCAGGGCAGGGGAGATTTTACTGAGCGCGGCGGAACTGGGGACGATCGATGCGGCGGTGGCCGGGCATCTCGTAGCGATAGACGCGTGATCGAAAGCGCGTCCTGAGATGAATCGCATCCAGACGATCGCCGGCTTGCGCGAGAACCCCGATGTTGACGTCCTCGTCATAGGCGGCGGCATCAACGGCATCAGCGTGTTTCGCGAACTCGCTTTGCAGGGCGTCGATGTCCTGCTCGCCGAAAAGGGTGATTATTGTGGCGGCGCCAGCGCAGCCCTCTCGCGCATGGTTCATGGCGGCTTGCGCTACCTTGAAAACGGCGAGTTCAAGCTGGTTCGCGAATCTCTGCTCGAACGCGATCGGCTATTGAAGAACGCGCCGCATTACGTTGCGCCACTGCCAACCACAGTGCCTATCTTCGACCTGTTCTCAGGCATGGCAAATGGCGCGTTCCGCTTCCTTGGGCTAAGCCGTCGTCCGGGTCGGCGCGGCGCATTGGTCATCAAGACCGGCTTGGCGATGTATGATTTCTTCACCGCCGCACGGCGTATCGTCCCGACGCACAAGTTCAGGAGCCGCGCTGAAACACTCGAGGTCTGGCCCGCAATAAACCCTGCTGTCCGCAATTCGGCGACATATTTTGACGCCTGGGTCAGCCACCCCGAGCGGCTGGGTACCGAGATGCTGCGCGACACCATGAAGGAAAAGCCATCCGCTCGAGCGCTCAACTATGCACGCGTATCGCTCGGTGACGCGGGCCTTGCGCTTAACGACGGACTGTCGGGCGAAACAGTTGCCGTGAAGCCGCGGCTCGTCGTCAACGCCACAGGCGGCTGGATCGACCTGACCAATTCGGCTATCGGAGCCGTTGCGCCCAAGTTTATGGGCGGCACCAAAGGATCGCATCTGATCGTCGATAATCGCGAGCTTCACGACGCCCTCGACGGCCACATGATCTATTACGAGAACGAGGACGGCCGGATCTGCATCCTGTTCCCCTATCTCGGCAATGTGCTGGTCGGCTCGACGGATATCCGTGCCGACGATCCCGACCAGGCGCGCTGCGAGGACGACGAGCGGCAATACATCCGGCAGTCCGTGTCCTTCGTGTTTCCCGGGATCGAGATCGCTGATTGCGACATCGTCTTTCAGTTCACCGGGGTGAGGCCGCTACCGATAAGCCAGGACAGTTTTACCGGGCGCATTCCCCGCGATCATTTCTGCGAGCTCATCGAGGGCGCCGGTATAGTGCCGCCGACGCTGTGCATGATCGGCGGGAAATGGACAACCTTCCGGTCGTTCGGCGAACTGGCAGCGGATATCGTGCTCGGGCGATTGTGCCGACAGCGCATCGTCGGCACCGAAAACATGCCGATCGGCGGCGGCCGGCATTTTCCCATGGCCCCCGAAAAATGGTGCGCAGAGCGCGCGGCGGTGCATGGCCTGTCGCTTGACCGCATGCGCAGCCTCTTCGAGCGCTACGGCACCGTGGCGGATGCCGTCGCCGCCTTTTTGGCAGCGGGACAGGACGAGCTCTTGCCTGGCAGCGACTACTCGGTCCGGGAGATTCAGTATCTCATCGCCAATGAATATGTCGAGCAGTTGGAGGACCTGCTGCTCCGCCGCACGACAATTGCCATCACCGGTGCTCTCTCTTGCGACCTTCTCGATGCGGTTCTCGATATTCTCGCAGTCGAAAAGAGCTGGGACGCTGCGCGCAAGACATTCGAGCGCACCGATTTCCTCGCCCTGCTGCAGCGCCAGCACGGCGTCGATCTCGACCAGCTATCGCAAAAAGACCAAGGAAGGAGCGCCGAATGCGCATCAACAAGAAAGTCCGCATGAACCGGCTGTTCGGCGGGGCGCGTTGTCTCGACGTCGCAATCGACCATGGCGTATGCAACGAGCCGTCGTTCCTGGAGGGGCTGGAGGATATGGCCGGCGTCGTCGGCCAGCTGGTCGCCGCGGGGCCGGACGCCATTCAGATGAATTATGGCCAGGCCGATCTGCTGCAGTCCCTGCCCGGCAAGGACAAGCCGGCATTGGTCATGCGCATAGACATGGGCAATCCATACAACAAAACCCGCCATCGCTCGATGTGGGCCATCCTGCAGAACGAAGCCGAGCCGCTGATCGGCGCGCTGGAGATGGACGCGGCCTGCGTGGTCGTCAATCTATTCATGCTGCCCGACGAGCCGGACCTGTTTCGGCAATGCGTCCACAACATCGCCAGGGTTCGCGCCGACTGTGAAAGATATGGCTTGCCGCTGATGATCGAGCCGCTGGCAATGCTGCCCAATTCAGAACGCGGAGGCTACATGGTCGACGGCGACCCAGAAAAGATCGTCACCCTGACCCGGCTCGCCAGCGAGATGGGCGCCGACATCATCAAGGCGGATCCGACCACCGATCCGAGCGACTTCCACCGGGTCGTGGCGGCGGCGCGCTGTCCTGTCCTTGTGCGCGGTGGGGGCAGGGAGGATTTGCGCACAGTCTTCGACAAGTCGGCGGCGCTGATGGCACAAGGCGCGGCAGGCATGGTCTATGGCCGCAACATATACCAGCATTCCAACCCTCGCGCCGTCGTGAGAGGACTGATGGCGATCATCCATGAGAATGCCGACGGTGCGGCGGCCTGGGAGCTCTACCAGCAACAGTAATCTTTGCAGCTTGGGAGGAGCTTCAATGCAGCGATACATTCTTGGTCTTGATGCGGGCAATACCGTCATCAAGGCCATCATCTTCGACACCGCAGGTCGCGAGATGGCGCTTGCCACTCGCGACGGCCGCTCCTGCATGCCAAAGCCCGGCCATGTCGAGCGAGACCTCGGCGAATTGTGGCGTAACGCCGTCGAGGTCATCCGCCAATGCCTCGACCAATCGGGCATCGACTCTGGCGATATTGCGGTGATCGGCTGCGCCGGCCACGGCAACGGGCTCTACGCGCTGGACCGCGGCGGCGACCCGCTGCTCGGCATCCAGTCGCTCGACACGCGCGGCGTCGGCATCGTCAGCGAGTGGGCGGCCGCAGGCGTTGGCGACCGGACCTATATGCATTGCCTGCAACGGCCCTGGGCGGCGCAGACGCCGACTCTGCTGGCGTGGCTCAAGCGCCATGATCCGGCACTTTTTGCCAAAATAGGCACCGTCTTCCTGTGCAAGGATTTTATCGTCAACCGCCTCACCGGCGCGCGCTCGACCGAGACCTCGGATATGTCGGGCTGCGGGCTTTTGCGCATGCCTGATCGACGCTACGAGCGAGAGTTGCTGGCCGCCTACGGTCTCGACGATTGCATGGAACTGCTGCCGGACGTGCTGGAAGCCTCCGACATCGCCGGCCATATCACGCGCGATGTCGCCGCTGCCACCGGCCTTCTTGCGGGTACGCCTGTGGTGGCGGGCCTGTTCGACGTCGTCGCCAGCGCCATCGGTTCGGGCGTCACCAGCACCGGCGCCGCCTCGATCATTGCCGGCACCTGGAGCATCAATCAGGTTATCACCCAGGAGCCGATCCGCGATCCGTCGATCTTCATGCTGTCGACGTTCGATCCGGTGCGCTATCTCGCCATCGAATCGAGCGCCACTTCGGCCGCAAATCTCGAGTGGATCGTGCGTGAGTTCTTCGAGCATGCGCCGCCGGCAGGCGCATCGCCATTCGAGATCTGCAGCGAGCTTGTTGCTTCCGTCGATCCCGCGGGAGACATGCCGATCTACCACCCATTCCTTTACGGCTCGCAGCAGAACGGCAAGGCGCGTGCCGGTTTCTACGGCATCGCCGGCTGGCACACGCGGGCGCATATGCTGCGCGCACTGTTCGAGGGCGTCGTCTTCGAGCACCGGCGCCATGTCGAGACGCTGCGTCGAGCGGGAGCCATTGTCAGCCAGGCGGTTCTTTCGGGCGGCGGCTCGCGCAGCGCCGTCTGGCCGCAGATATTCGCCGATGTGCTTGATGTGCCGGTGACCGTGGCGCGCGGCCGCGAGACAGGTGCGCTGGGAGCTGCAATTGCAGCTGGGACAGGCGTCGGCTTGTTTGCCGACTTCTCTGCGGGCGCCGCCGCGATGACCGCGCCCGACCGCTGCTACCAGCCCAATAGCGCGATCGCACCGGTTTATGAGCAGCGCTATCGTCTCTATGGCGAGATCAACCAGGCCATGGGCCCGCTATGGGACAGGATGGCAAGCGAACGGACGGCCCATTGACACAGACAGCTGCCGATTTTGGACAGTACGACTTCATCATCGTCGGCGCGGGTTCAGCCGGCTGCGTGCTGGCCAACAGACTGTCGGCCAATCCAGGCATGCGCGTGCTGCTTCTGGAAGCCGGCGGCAGCGACCGCTACCACTGGGTCAACATTCCCATCGGCTATCTCTACTGCATGGGCAACCCGCGCACCGATTGGCTGATGAAGACCGAGCCGGAGCCCGGGCTGAACGGTCGTGCGCTCAACTATCCGCGCGGCAAGCTTCTGGGCGGCTGCTCGTCGATCAACGGCATGATCTACATGCGTGGCCAGGCGGCCGACTATGATGGCTGGCGGCAAGCTGGGAATCTCGGTTGGGGTTGGGATGACGTGCTTCCGTATTTCCGCAAGTCCGAGGACCATTTTGGTGGCGCCAACGACCTCCACGGCGCCGGTGGCGAATGGCGCGTCGAGCGCCAGCGCCTGTCCTGGCCGATCCTGGATGCCTTCCGCGATGCTGCCGAGGAACTCGGCATCCCTCGGACCGAGGATTTCAACGGCGGGACCAACGAAGGGTCGGGCTATTTCGAGGTCAACCAGAGGAAGGGCGTGCGCTGGAATACCTCGAAAGCATTCCTGCGGGGCGTGCTTCGGCGGCCGAATTTGCGCGTCGTCACCGGCGCCGAGACCGAGACGCTGGATTTCGACGGAGCTTGCGTCACAGGCGTCGTCTTTCGCATGGGCGGCCAACTGCATCGTGCGCGGGCAGGCGAGACGATCCTTGCCGCTGGCGCGATCAATTCGCCGAAGCTGCTCGAGCTTTCCGGCGTCGGCCGACCTGCCGTGCTTGGCGCAGCAGGAATCCCGGTTCGCCACGCGCTGGAAGGCGTCGGCGAGAACCTGCAGGATCATCTGCAGATACGCACAGTCTTCAAGGTCGCCAACGCCTCGACGCTAAACCAGCGCTACCACAATCTGTTCAGCCGCGCGGCCATGGGCGTCGAATACGCTATCCGTCGCAGCGGACCGCTGTCGATGGCGCCGAGCCAGCTTGGTATCTTCGCCAGAAGCGACCCACGCCTGGAGACGCCCGATCTCGAATACCATGTCCAGCCGTTGAGCACTGACCGGCTTGGCGAGCCGCTGCATCGTTTCCCCGCGGTCACGGTTTCGGTCTGCAATCTCAGACCGGAAAGCCGCGGCACCGTCCACATGGAGGCGTCCGATCCGCAGGCGGCTCCGAAGATCCGGCCGAACTATTTGTCTACCGGGGGAGACAGGGCTGTGGCTGTAGCATCGCTCCGCCACGTCCGCCGCTTGATGAAGGCGCGCGCCATTGCCCGTTTCGCGCCTGAGGAAATGCTGCCCGGTGCACATTATGAAAGCGACGAAGATCTCGTCCGCAAGGCCGGCGATATCGGCACGACGATTTTCCACCCGGTCGGCACCTGCAAGATGGGCGCAGGCTCGACGGCAGTGGTAAACGGCCGGCTGCGGATGCACGGCATTTTTGGCCTGCGCGTCGTCGACGCTTCGATCATGCCGACGATCGTTTCCGGCAACACCAACTCTCCAGTGGTCATGATCGCGGAGAAGGCATCGGAGATGATCCTGCAGGACGCCAACCAGAAGAAATAATCCGCGGTGGCGCATCTGAGCTGACGCAGACCGGCAGCTATTGCCTGTCGTGCCGCGCCCGCTCCATGCAGCGCCGAGTCGTTTACTGCGGCTTTGTCGCGCAGATCGCGAAGCGGTGTTGAGTGGCGCGTTCGAGCGCCTTGGGCCAACTCATCTGTCGAGCCTGGGCGCGATGGATCGCGCCCAGTTTCCAGTCCACGACCGGCTGCTCGAACCCGGCTTCGGCCAGCAAGCGAACTATCTCGTCCGCCCGTGCGCCGCCTGAGAAATAGACACGGGCAAGAATGTTCTGGTGACGTCTAGCCATGGCGGCGCCGTCATTGTCCGAGACCCGGGACTTGCCGGCCGTGAGCTTCTCCCAAAATTCTCGCAAAAGCGTCGCCCAGTTGCGGCTGACAAAATCGCCGTCGATGACCAGCAGCCTGCCGCCGGGCTTCAGCAGCGAGAACCATTCGGCAAAGGCCGCCTTCGGATCGAGCAGCGTCCAGACCAGGTGACGGGTGACGATGACATCGTAGCTCGCCCTGTCTTCGAGCGTCCGTTCTGCATCCCTCACGATGAAGCGGATATCGGCGCCGCGTTTTTGTGCCTTGGCACGCGCCTTGGCAAGCATGGCTTCCGACCAGTCGAGGCCTGTCACCACAAAGCCCAGATCGTGCATCAGATGCGAAATGACGCCAGTCCCGCAGGCGAGATCCAGAGACGCCCGCCCGGTGCCTGGCCCAAGGTGCGTGGTTAAGAGCGCGTGCCAGGCGGCACGCTCCTGCTCGGAAAAAATCTCGTGGCCGACCTGCAGGTCGAATGTCTCGGCGCGGTCGGACCAATAGTCCCGAATCTCGTCGCGCAGCGAATAGTTTGCGTGAGCCGTCATTGCCCGAAACGCACTCCCCAAAGCGGCTACATTGGAATTGCTCTAAAAGAAAATTCTTGATTATACAATTCATGTTTCTTAAGCGAGGCCGGCAACTGAATTGCGAGAGCCCAATGATTTTGAACTCGATATTTGCGGCCGCGGTCGTGCTGGCGGCCTTGATGCCGCTTACCCCAGGCGCGCGCGCCGAGACCGTCACCGACATTGCCGGCCGCAAGGTCGAGGTGAAGACGCCGGTCGAGAAGGTCATCCTCGGCGAAGGCCGGCAGATCTACCTGATCGCCGCGCTCGATACCGGCAACCCTTTCAAGCGCATCGTTGGCTGGCGCGAGGATTTCTCCCAGGCCGATCCGGACAATTACGCCGTCTATCTGGAAAAATTCCCGTCGATGGCGGCGATACCGACCTTCGGCGGTTTCAAGGACGGCACCTTCGACATCGAGCAGGCCATCGCACTTCAGCCGGACGTGATGATCATGAACATCGAGTCCAAGCAGGCAACCGAGGACGCGCAATACATCGAGAAGCTCGCCGCCGTCGGCATTCCGGTGGTCTATGTCGATTTCCGCGAGCAACCCTTCACCAACACCGAGCCGAGCATGCGCCTGATCGGCAAGCTGCTTGGCCAGGAACAGCGGGCCGAGGCGTTCATCGCCTACCGCGCGGCCCAGATCGCGCGCGTCACCGATGTGATCGCAGAGAAGAACCCCAAGCGCCCGACCGTGTTCATCGATCGCGCCGGGGGCTATTCCGATGATTGCTGCATGAGCTTCGGCAACGACAATTTTGGCAAGTTCGTCGACATGGCCGGCGGGGGCAATATCGCGGCCGACCTGATCCCGGGCACGTTTGGCGCGCTCAATCCCGAACAGATCATCGCCAGCGATCCCGACCAGGTGATTGTGACGGGCGGCAATTGGGAGGCCTATGTGCCGGGCGGCAAATGGGTCGGCGTCGGTCCCGGCGCCGACGAAGCCGCGGCACTGAAGAAACTCAAGGGCCTGACCGAGCGGCCCGCGCTAACCGGCATCAAGGCGGTGGAGAACGGGCAGGTCCACGCCATCTGGCACCAGTTCTACAACAGCCCCTATCAGTTCGTCGCCATACAGCAGATGGCCAAATGGCTGCATCCCGACCTGTTCGCCGATCTCGACGCCGAGGCCACCTTCAAGGAGTTGCACGAGAAGTTCCTGCCGGTCGGGTACAGGCCTGGCCATTGGGTCTCGCTCTCCGATGAGCAGTGAACCGGCCGCACTGTCAGCCAAACAAGGGCGCGGGCTCTACCGCGCCCTTGTCCTGCGCAAGCAGCTGATCCTGGCGGGGCTCGCCCTGGCGCTGCTGCTGAGCCTCTGCATCGACCTCGCGCTCGGGCCCGCAAGCTATAGCCTCGACCAGGTGGTGCTCGCCCTGGTTTCTCCCGGCAGTGTGCCGCTTCAGGTGCGCGTCGTGTTGTGGGACATCCGGCTTCCCATCGCGCTCATGGCAGTGGTCGTCGGCGCAGCACTGTCGGTCGCCGGTGCGCAGATGCAGACCATCCTCAACAATCCGCTCGCCAGCCCGTTCACGCTCGGCATTTCGGCGGCGGCCAGCTTTGGCGCAGCCCTCGCGCTCGCCTTCGGCGTCGCGCTGATCCCGGCGGCGATCGAATATATCGTGCCGCTGAACGCCTTCGTGGTGGCGATGCTGACCGCGCTCGTCATCCACCTTCTGAGCCTCAAGCGCGGCGTGACGGTCGAAACCATCGTGCTTCTCGGCATCGCGCTCGTATTCACCTTCAATGCGCTGCTGTCGCTCGTCCAGTATCTTTCCTCCGAGCAGGCGCTCGCCGCGGTCGTGTTCTGGACGATGGGAAGCCTCACCAAAGCCACCTGGCCCAAGCTCATCATCACCAGCCTCATCCTTCTCGCAACACTTCCGATATTCGTGCGCCGCGCCTGGGCGCTGACGGCGCTGCGGCTAGGCGAAGACAAGGCCGCGAGCTTTGGCGTCAAGGTCGCACGCCTCAGGCTCGAAACCATGATGATGGTGAGCCTCCTTGCTGCCATTCCCGTCGCCTTCGTCGGCACGATCGGCTTCATCGGGCTTGTCGGTCCGCACATCGCCCGCATGCTGATCGGAGAAGATCAGCGCTTCTTCCTGCCCGCCTCGGCGCTTTCGGGGGCGCTCATCCTTTCGGCGAGTTCGGTTGCCAGCAAGTCGCTCGTTCCAGGGACGATCTTCCCGATCGGCATCGTCACCTCGCTTATCGGCATTCCCTTCTTCATCTCGCTTATCCTCTCGAATGTGAGGCGCACATGGTAACGATCAGGCTCGATGGTCTCGGAGCCTTCCACGGGGCGCGGCTCGTCCTTTCGGATGTTTCAACTCCCATTTTCCGGGGTGGCGAGGTTGTCGCCGTGATCGGACCCAACGCAGCGGGCAAGTCGACGCTGTTCAAGCGCATCGCAGGACTTCTGAAGGGCCCGGGACGCGTCTGCCTCGAGGGAGCGGTGAAGGGGCCGGACGGCATCTGCTATATGCCGCAGGATACGGCAGCCAACGCGGTGCTGACCGTCTATGAATCGATTCTGCTCGCCCGCAAGCAGGGCTCGGCATGGTCGGTCAGCGACGGCGACCTCGCACTCATAGACGGCATCCTGGCCGCGCTCAGCATCTCGGATCTTGCCTTTCGCAACGTCGGAGAATTGAGCGGCGGGCAAAGGCAGGTGGTAAGCATTGCCCAGACCCTGGCTCGCGAACCTGAAATCCTGCTGATGGACGAGCCGACGTCCGCGCTTGACTTGCACCGGCAGGTCGAGGTGCTGACCTTCATGCGCGCGCTTGCGCGCAAGCACGGAATTGCGGTGTTGATCGCAATTCACGACCTCAATCAGGCCCTGCGCTTCGCCGACAAATGCATCGTCATCGCCGAGGGGCGGATGGTCGCCTGCGGCGCGCCGGAAGAGGTCGTCACGCCGGCGCTTTTGCGTGATGTGTACCGCGTCGAGGCGAGGATCGAGCGCTGCTCGCGGGGCATCGGTCATGTCATGGTGGACGGCGTCGCCGCCGAAACGGCAGCGACTGCATCGATAGCAGCCTAAGGCATCTGTGGTCGAAAGCCAAAAGCGTAGAAAATAGATCGAAATTATGGCATAAATCTTTGAATCGAATACGTTTTATATCACCATGGCGGCTGCTTTGGCGACGAATGGAGGCATTCACTCACGACCACTGCACGTCCTTCGACGAGCCACTGTCGTACGAGATGCCTTGGGTAGACAGAGGTCATGAAAACGCGCGATAAGGTTAGGCTGCGCTAGATTCAGAGATGGCCGGGGCACCAGATGATGGCACGCCGAATGTGCAACGCAATGCTTGGCTTCGCGGCGCTTGCCATAACCGCGTGCCAATCGGCGCCTGAAACGCCGCGACCCACTGTCGAACCTGCGTTAGGACCTGGACCCATTCCTGCCCAAACCGCCTCGGATCCTGCCGCTGTTCCTTCCGGCTCGGCAATTATTGATCAATCCGTGGCGGTCACTCCCCCTGCCAAGACCGTCCCGACAAAATATGCTGCTTTTTCGGGTCTATGGGCCGGACGATTGGAGGGGATGTATGATGCCAAACTTGCCGTCCAGACAATTTCTTCCAATGGCAAGGTGACGGTCACCTATGCGTGGGGAACTCTGGGCGACAACCATCCGGGAGAGGCCGCCGGCGTTGGAAGAATTGTGGGGACTACGTTGAAGCTCGAGCGCCTGCCGAATGGCGCAGACGTCAGTTTTGTCATGCGGCCCGACAGAACCCTGGCCGGAACCGTCAGGCTTGCCGGCCAGACCTACACGGGCGCGTTCGTCAAGCAATGATCGAAGACATGCCCGGAAGGCTATGTTGCTGTTGCCCGATCAGCCCGCGACGTTCTTCCATGGGCGCCGACTCCTGATCGAGAGATGACCGCGGGCGGTTGGGTTTGTTCGACGCGCGCTTGGTCGCCAGTCTAGCCGCTGTTTGCGCTGACCGCGTCACCAAGCACCCTTGTGCGGGGCTGTATGCGCGCGGCGGCAGGCGCGAACACCGAAATCGCCTTCGGGTGAACCTTGAAATGCGCCGGGGTCGAGGTGACGATCTCACCGTCGGTGTTCACCGGCATCGGCCTTTTCGTCTCGATGTCGAACTCGACGCATCTGGCCGTGCGAACCTCGCTCCAGGCGCCGTGCGTGCCCGAGCGGAACGAACGCAACAAGAGCGCCATCTTCCAGAGATTCGTCATTTCCAGGCTGTACAGGTCGAGATGGCCGTCATCGATCTCCGCGGTCTCCTCGACGACGTTGCCGCCGCCATAGTGGCGGCCGTTGCCGACCGCTATCTGGTAGGTCTTGACTTCGGTCGTTGCGCCCTTTTCGGTAATCCTTGCTTCGAAGTGGCGGGCCTTGGTCAACACTTTCATGGCCGCCAAGGCATAGCCAAACCTGCCGAAACGCTTCTTCAGCGCCGGATCCAGCCCCTGGGCAAGATCGGTGCTGAGGCCGATGCTCGCGACGTTGAAGAAAGCGTGTCCATTAACGGTCCCGATATCGATCAGACGTCGTCCGCCCTCTACTATGACGTCGGCCGCCTTCCCAAGATCCAACGGAATTTCGAGGGTGCGCGCCAGATCGTTCGCCGTCCCCATCGGAATGATGCCCATCGGCAGTCCGCTTTCCATGACCGCGACCGCCGCCGAGGACACCGAGCCATCGCCGCCGCACACGATCACAAGATCGGCCCTATGGCGAAGGCGCACGATGTCGCGTGCTATCTCGGGCAGTGCCTCAAATGTCTCGACGCTGACGCGGAGCCCTCCGGTTTCCAGCCGCTCGACGACCGGTGCGAGAGATTCCTGCCCGCGTCGTGCCTTTGGATTGATGAGTAGAAGCGCGCGTCTGTTCGTGATGTCATTCATGCGGCGTAGATAGGGTGCGTGCCTGCGGATTACGACGTCGACAGGCGCGCCTGGGAAAACAAGTCACAAAATCATGGCTTTGGCAGCCGCTTGCGGAGGTTGAAATTCGCCTGACATGGTAATACCTTGTGGAAAATGGGTATTACCAACGTGCAAGATGAGATGACCAACACAGTCACAGCCAAAGGACAGGTGACCATCCCGAAGCCGGTCCGGGACCTGCTCGGAATCGTTCCGGGCAGCAAGGTTGATTTCCGCCGCACCGATGACGGCAATGTGGTGATTATGCGTAGTGACAAGAAGCAGCCCGTGAGCCGCTTCGCGAAATTGCGCGGCCATGCCGGCAAGGGGCTCGACACCGACGCGATCATGGCACTGACGCGTGGCGACGCGTGACGCTGGTCGACACCAACGTTTTGCTCGATCTTGTCACGGACGATGCGAACTGGGCGGATTGGTCGATCGCCCAGCTTGAGGCGGCAAGCCTCAATGGGCCGTTGTTGATCAACGATGCGCTCTATGCCGAACTTGCCGTCCGCTATGACCGCATCGAGAGTATCGACGCGTTTCTTGACGAAGCCGGTCTCCAAATGGCTCCGATGCCCGGGGCAGCACTGTTCCTCGCCGGAAAAGTCTTTACGCAGTATCGCGAATCGGGCGGATCGCGCACTGGCGTGCTGCCTGACTTCTTCATTGGCGCCCATGCGGCCGTCAATGAACTGCCGCTGTTCACCCGCGACGTTGGCCGCTACCGCACCTATTTTCCATCGCTGAAACTGATCGCACCGGGCGCCTGAACAGCCCGCCTGCCCGAGAAACACGATTTGGCGGCAAGGCAGGAGGCCTTTTGATCGGGTCCGCGTGTGCGCGGGCCCGTGGCTCGGGTCTGCGCCATCGTGGCGAAAAGAATTGCAACTCCACCGAGAATAATCCTGGTTCAACCGCGTTCTCCCCCAGGTAACAGCGCCCCCTTGGTGACCGGACAGACCACAATGGAAATTCTTGACTGCGAACGCATCGCGAAGGCCAAGCGGGCTTTCACGACCCGCCGAATTCCCACTGAGCGCATGCGGAAGTTGCTTTCGCCTCTCGCCGAACCGAAGGCAGGCGACCTGGTGCTCGCGCGGATCGAGGCGCTCGGTCACCACAAGTCGGTCGAGCTGCCCTCGGGACGCAAGGCGGCACTTGCCGCGACGGACGAAGTCGTCCTGGCCTACGGCAACCGCTACGCCCCTGATCAGTTCGAGGCGATCGTTCCGGCAGATCTCGGACCGTGCCATATGGTGGCGGCAGGCGGAGTGGCTTCGCGGGCGTTGGCATGGCACGACAAGACCATGTCTCCGACTGCGATCGTGCCGCTCGGCCTCGTCACCAACTCATGCGGCCGCGTTCTGAACGTTGCAGACTTTGCGGTCGCGCCGCAGCCGGCGCGGCTCACCCCGCCGACAATCGTTGTCTTCGGAACGTCGATGAATTCGGGCAAGACGACAACAGCTGCAAGCCTCGTGCGTGGTTTGACCAGGGCAGGTTTCGCAGTTGGTGCGGCAAAGGTGACCGGAACCGGAGCCGGCAATGATCTCTGGTCGATGATGGATGCCGGAGCATGCGCCGCTCTTGATTTCACTGATGCCAGCTTTGCCACGACCTATCTTGCCCCAATCGATGCCATCGTCGAGGGCGCGCAGCATTTGCTGCATTCTCTTGCCGCCACCGGGGCGGAGATCGCGGTTCTGGAGGTCGCGGATGGGCTATTCCAGTCCGAGACGGCGGCGCTGGCAAAGTCCCCGAAATTCCGCGAGCTGACCGGCGGCGTGCTGTTTGCCGCAGGCGATGCGATGGGGGCGGTGGCGGGCTGCGAAAGGCTGCGCGAGCTTGGATACGACGTGCTCGGGCTCAGCGGGCTTCTGACCTGCTCGCCGCTGGCGCGCCGGGAAGCAGGCGCTGCCAACGCCACTGTCTATGGCGTCAAGGAACTCACCGATCCGGCGACCGCGGCAAGCATAGTCTCAGGGATATTGAACCCGCGCCTGATGGTGATCGCTGGAGGTGCACAATGCCTCTACCAGGAATCCTGATCGGCACGCGACTGGTCGCCCTTGCGGTTCTTGTCGCCATCGGCTTTGCCAAGGCCGCCACGTCGCTCGCTCTTGTCGCCATCGTCGGTGCGGCGGTTTCCGGGGAACCGCAGCCGCTCGGGCAGGGCAGGCTGATCGTGGCCAGCCTTTCGCTCGGCATCGCGCTCTTCGCACTCGGGGTGATGCAGCGCCGACAGGGGGCAGCTTTTGCACTGGACTATGTGCGCGAGGTCCGCAGACTGCTGGTCGAGCAACTCTTCGCGTTGCCGCCTGGCGCCGGCCGGACCGGTCTCGGCCTGGTAATGACCCGCCTTGTCACCGACCTCTCCGCCATCAGATCCTGGCTGGCCGACGGCGTGGCTTCCCTCTTTGTTGCGGGTCCTTCCGTCGTTCTCATCGTGCTTGGCGCATTCTGGCTTGCCCCAGGGGTTGCGCCGTTCCTGCTTTGCGGCGTTCTTGCCTGGTCGATCGTCTGTCTTGTTGCCCTGCCGTTTCTTCACCGGGCCATCCGCGAAAGCCGGCGGAGGCGGGGACGGCTTGCCGGCCGTCTCGGCGACATCGTTGTCGCCCGGGCGGCGTTTGCCCATTTCGGCAAAAGCGGAACGTCCACACGCAAGATCGACCGGATGTCGGAAGCGCTCAACATGTGGCTCGTTCGCCGGGCAGGGTGGTCGGGGGCTGCGCGCGCGTCCAGCGACTTCGTCATGCCCGTGATCGTCGTCATCCTCGTGGCCTATGCGTTTTCGGGCCGCCCGGCGATTCTCGTTGGCGATCTCAGCACGCTATTGCTCCTCGCCGGACTGACGGTTGGCCAGCTTTCCGACCTCGCTCGCGCCGCCGATTATCGGCTTGCCTATGTCGAGTCCCGCCGCCGGATTGCCTCCATCCTGGCAAGGCCGGTCCTTGCGGATCCTGTGAATCCAATTCCCCTGCCGCGCTCGACGTCAGGCCGGCGGCTGCGCATTGAATTTCATTGCCGAAACGGCACGCCGTCAAAAGTGCTGGAGGCCGCGCCCGGCGCCTCGATCCTGCTTGGCGGTGATACGCCTGAAGCACGCAGCGCGCTTTTTTCCAGCATCGCAGGTTTTGAGGAAAACAGCGGCCTGGCGGTTTTCCTTGATGACATCCCCGTCAACAAGATTTCGCAGCGCGACCGGCGCCGGGCAATCACCCTTTTGTCGCCGGCGATCCCGTTGGTGCGGGCAACGATGGTCGACAATATTGCCCTGGGAGCGCCCTCAGCGACCTCTCTGGAAGAGATAATCGCCACGGCCTCGCTGTGCGGCCTGGCAGTCGATAGACCTCCAGACAGCAGCCAGAGGCGACTGGAGCTTGCTCGCGTTAGTGCAATGCAGGCCGCCCGAATCCGTGCCGCACGAGCGCTGGTCCGATCAGCGGCCGTGCTCCTTATCGACGACATCGATGTCTGCAAGGACCGGGACTTGCTTGCGGCCGTTCTTGCACACGCGCGTGCCGCGCAAACGACAGTGATCGTCTCGTGCGAAGCAGCCACTGCGGGCATGGAATTCGATGATACCTGGCTTCTCGATTGCGCGTGATCGAGAGATCGCCCTGCTGCATGTCTTGTTGCTACCCCTCCTGAATAGTCCTGTTTAGGTTCATCGATCCACAATATGGATCGCATTTTCGCCGCAAGTCGCTGATATACAGGCGATTGCATGGCAAAAATCGGTTATGCGAAATTATAGGTCCATAATATAGACCTAAGTGCGAAGATCTGGAACGAGCGGGAGGAGATCGCTTCGTTCCCGATTTCGGCGTGAGCAGGCGTTGTTGCCTGGTCCGAGCGGAGGAGCTTGAAGCATGGCAGCCGCCAGCAACAACACGATGATCGTCGATACGCCGGCCGAGGTGCTGGATGCGCGGCCAGGGTCGCGGCTGATGTGGCCGGTCGAGGCGGTGGCCTCGATCCTGCTCGTCTTCGTCATCGGTCTGCTGCTCGCCGGCGTCATCTCGCGCTACGTGCTATCGCTGCCGATCGTCTGGATCGATGAGGCCGCCTCCATCTCCTTTCTCTGGCTCGCCATGCTCGGCTCGGCGATCGCCATCGACCGCAACGAGCATCTGCGTCTTACCATCTTCCTCAACCTGATCCCCGAGCGCGGCCGCAATTTCGTCAACGCCCTCGCTTTGCTCGTGGTGGCGACGGTGCTGCTCGCGCTGATCGTGCCGGCAAGCCAGTATGTACAGGAAGAGTGGTACGTCACCTCGGCGGCGCTCAACATTCCGATGAGCTTCCGCGCCTCGGCAATTGTCGCCGGGCTGGCATTGATGTCGGTTATCGCCGTGGGCCACGCGATCCGCGCAGCGACGCTCGCCAACCTGGCCGCCGCTGTCGCAGTGATTGCCGCACTGGCCGTGGTCGGCTGGCTGCTTTCGCCATTGTTCCTCACGCTTGGCTACGCCAACATCGTCATCTTTCTCGTCGGTGTGGTGGCGGTCTGCCTTCTGCTCGGCGTGCCGATCGCTTTCTGTTTCGGCGTCGGCACGATCGCCTTCATCGCCTTCAGCACGCACGTGCCGATGATCGTGCTTGTCGGCCGCATCGACGAGGGGATGTCGAGCCTCATCCTGCTGTCGGTGCCGATCTTCGTCCTGCTCGGCTGTGTGCTCGACGCGACAGGCATGGGCAAGGCGATCGTCGAATTCATGGCGTCGCTGCTCGGCCATGTGAAGGCCGGCATGTCTTACGTGCTGCTGGGCTCGATGTTCCTCGTCTCGGGCATTTCCGGTTCGAAGGTTTCCGACATGGCGACTGTCGCTCCGGCACTTTTCCCCGAAATGAAGCGGCGCGGCCACAAGCCCAAGGAGATGATCGCGTTGCTCGCAACCGGCGCTGCGATGGCCGATACGGTGCCGCCATCGATCGTGCTGATTGTGCTCGGCTCAGTCGCCGGCGTTTCGATCGCCGCGCTTTTCACCAGCGGCTTCGTCATCGCCGTGGTTCTGTTGCTCGTCCTTGCGGTGCTCGCGCGCTGGAAGGCTTCGGGCGAAGGCATGGAAGGCGTACATCGCGCTCCGTTCTCGCTCGTCTGGAAGACGCTGCTCGTCTCCGCCCCCGCACTGGTGCTTCCCTTCCTGATCCGCGGCGCCGTCGGCGGCGGCGTCGCCACCGCCACCGAGGTTTCCACAATCGCCGTGCTCTATGCGCTGGTCATCGGCGCGTTGTTTTATGGCGGCATCGGCGCGAAGAAATTCTACGCCATGCTGGTCGAGACGGCGGCGCTGTCCGGCGCTATCCTGCTCATTCTCGGCACCGCCTCGGCAATGGCCTGGGCGCTGACGCAAACCGGCTTCGCCAACCAACTGGCCATCTACATGACCGACCTGCCGGGAGGCTGGTTCTCCTTCATGCTCGTCACCATCGCCGTCTTCATGGTTCTCGGCTGCGTCCTTGAAGGTCTGCCAGCGATCGTTCTGATGGCGCCGATCATGTTTCCGATCGCCGCTCGGCTGGGTATCAACGACGTGCACTATTCGATGGTCGTCGTGACGGCGATGAACATCGGACTCATGGCGCCGCCTATCGGCATCGGCTTCTACATCGCCTGCAAGATCGGCGACGTCTCGCCCGACGAGGCTATGAGCGCCATCTGGCCCTACCTCGGTGCGTTGCTTGCCGGCCTGTTGCTGATCGCCGCCGTCCCGGCGCTGTCGGTAGCCTATCTCTAACCACTCGGATTCAACCAGGAGGAAACACGATGACCATCACCCGCCGCAGCTTGATGATAGGCGCAGCCGCATCCATCCCGCTCGTGAGCACCATCCGCTACGCCGGGGCGCAGGCGGCGGAGTTCAACTACAAATACGCCAACAACCTGCCGCTCACCCACCCGATGAACCTGCGCGCGCAGGAAGCCGTCGAGAAAATCCGCGAGGAGACCGGCGGCCGCGTCGCCATCCAGATATTCCCCAGCAACCAGCTCGGCGCCGACACCGACATGCTGAGCCAGGTTCGCTCGGGCGGCGTCGAATTCTTCACGCTGTCGCCGCTGATCCTTTCCACGCTCGTCGCCAATGCCTCGATCAGCGGCATCGGCTTTGCCTTCTCGGACTACGACGCGGTGTGGGCGGCGATGGATGGCGACCTCGGAAAATATGTGCGCGGCGAGATCGAGAAATCGAACCTGATCGTCATGGAAAAGATCTGGGACAACGGCTTTCGCCAGATCACCAGTTCCGTCGGCCCGATCGAGACGCCCGCGAACCTAGAAAGCTTCAAGATTCGCGTCCCGGTCAGCCCGCTCTGGACCTCGATGTTCACCGCCTTCAAGTCGGCGCCGGCCAGCATCAACTTCGCCGAAGTGTATTCGGCGCTGCAGACGAAGATTGTCGACGGGCAGGAAAACCCACTCGCCATCATCTCCACGGCCAAGCTCTACGAGGTGCAGCAGTTCTGCTCGGTCACCAACCACATGTGGGACGGCTTCTGGTTCCTCGCCAACAAGCGGGCCTGGGAGGCGATGCCGCAGGACATGCGCGAGATCGTCGCCAGGAACCTCAACGAGGCCGGCGTGAAGGAGCGCGAGGACGTCGCCAAGCTCAATGCCACGCTTGAGCAGGAGCTCGCCGCCAAGGGCATGAAGATCAACCATCCGGATGCGGCCCCGTTCCGGCAGACGCTGAAGGACGCCGGCTTCTACTCCGAGTGGAAGGGCAAGTACGGCGACGAAGCCTGGGCCATCCTGGAAAAAGCTGTTGGCGCCAGCCTGACCTGAGCGCAGGGCAGTTCCCGGGCGGGCAGGGCATGTGGCTCAACCGCCCGATAACAGCCGCGATTTTTGTAAGGAATTCCATGGTGGTCGACCGGCTCAGGGGAAAATCCGCAATCGTCTTTGGCGCCGGGTCGTCCGGACCGGGCTGGGGCAACGGCAAGGCAGCCGCGGTCGCCTTCGCGCGCGAAGGCGCGCGCGTCGCCTGCGTCGATCTCGCTGCGGCGGCCGCCGCTGAAACCGCGGCGATCATCCGCGACGAAGGCAACCAGGCGATCGCGTTGTCGGCCGACGTGACCAATCTGGCCTCAGTCGAACTGGCAGCAGCGGCAGCAATGGAGGCGTTCGGCGCCATTGACATCCTGCACAACAATGTCGGCGTGACCCATATGGGTGGTCCCGTTGAACTCGATGAGGACGCGTTCCAGGCCGCCCTCGATCTCAATATCGGACCGGTCTACCGCACCGCCAAGGCGGTGTTGCCGCATATGCTCAAGGCCGGCGGCGGTGCGATCGTCAATATCTCGTCACTCGCCGCGATACGCTACGTCGGTTATCCTTATTTCGCCTATTATGCGGCCAAGGCCGCGGTGAACCAGGCCACCGTGGCGCTGGCCATGCAATATGCCCGGCAAGGTATTCGCGCCAACTGCATCATGCCGGGCCTGATCGACACGCCGATGATCTATCAGCAGATTTCCAGCCAATACGGCTCGGCTGACGAGATGGTGGCCGCCCGCAACGCCATGGTGCCGATGGGCAGGATGGGAACAGCGTGGGACGTCGCTGCGGCGGCCGTGTTTCTTGCCTCCGAGGAGGCGCGCTTCGTCACCGGCGTTTGCCTGCCTGTCGATGGCGGCCAAAGCTGCGCCGTCTGCGAGCTCCGCTGACCATGGACATCGCGCCGCCCCCAGAACGCGATCAGACCGGCTCGCAGAGCGTCGACCGGGCGCTCAGCCTTCTTTCGATGGTCGGCCGGCACGCCGACCGCGGTGTTTCGCTCTCCGATATCGTCGAGGAAAGTGGGCTCAACAAGCCGACAACGCGCCGCCTGCTGCTGGCGCTGATGCGCGCGGGAATGATCGAGCAGGACGAGACGACGCGGCGCTATTATCTCGGCGAGGAGGCTTACGTGCTGGGCAGCCTCGCCTCGCGACGTTTCGGCCTGCTTCAGGTCTCGATGGAAAGTCTGCTGCGCCTTTCGAAGAAGACCGAGGATGCCAGCTTCCTCTCGGTTCGCCGCGATACATACTCAGTCTGCCTCTATCGCGAAGAGGGGACCTACCCGGTCAGGACCCACGCGCTGCAGGCCGGATTCGAGCATCCACTGGGCGTCGGCGCCGGCTCGCTCGCCATGCTCGCCGCACTCCCCGACGAGGAAGTGGAAGCGGTGCTGGCCGCCAACGGCGCGGTGCTCAAATCCGACTACCCAATGCTGCCGGTCGAGCAGATCCGGCGCGACGTCGAAACGACGCGCGCCAACGGCTATTCGCTCAATCCCGGCCGCATCGTCGCCAATTCCTGGGGCGTCGGGGTTGTGCTCCGCAGCGCGGACGCACGGCCAGTCGGCGCACTGTCGATCGCGGCGATCGACAGCCGGATGCAGCCGGCAAGACAAATCGAACTCGTCGGATATCTCATGCTGGAGGCAAAGCGCGTCGAGGAACGGCTTGCCCAGATGTTCGCCTCGCGCGCGCATATGCGCGAGCACCCCACTTTAAAGCCGCGCACCAGGAGGTTGTCACAATGACGGAGGCTCACACCGACGGACGGGCGCATTCCGCGTTAGGAAAGTCGGAATTGGAAAACACCGGGCAGTTGATGGCGACGGCAGCGGCGTCCACGCTTGCTCATGCCGGTGTCGAGCCCTGCGACGTCGCCGCCATCTTCGTCTACGTGTCGTCGCTGGAGCGCGCGAAGTCATGACCATGGCTGCAGGCGGCGTGACGCCTTCCTCCACGCGCGTCATGAACCTCTCGCATTTTTTGACCCAGGCGGCACGCCGCAATCCGCACGATATTGGCTTCGTCTGGCGCGAGCGGCAGTGGACATGGCGCGAGATGGAAGCGCGCGTCAACGCGATGGCCGCTGCACTCCGCGACGCGTTCGGCGTGACAAAGGGCGATCGAATCCTCGTCCAGTCGGCCAATTGCAATCAGATGTTCGAATCTATGTTCGCCTGCTTCCGGCTCGGGGCCGTCTGGGTGCCGGCGAACTACCGCCAGTCGCCGGACGAAGTCGCCTACCTCGCCAAGGCGAGCGGCGCGCGTGGCCTGATCTGCGGCGCGGGCTTCCCGGCTCATGCTGCTGCCTGCCGGGAAACAGCCCCCGGGATCGACTTCGTCCTGTCGATCGGCGCGGCCGAATTCGGCGATGACTACGACGCCGTCGCCGCCCGTTTTGCCGGCCGGACCGTTGCCAGCGTCGCCGTCGATCGCGACGATCCCTGCTGGTTCTTCTTCACCTCCGGCACGACCGGCCGGCCAAAGGCCGCCGTGCTCACGCATGGCCAGATGGGCTTTGTCATCACCAATCATTTGTGCGACCTGATGCCCGCCACGACGCGCGACGACGCCTCGATCGTGGTGGCGCCGCTGTCGCATGGGGCCGGCATTCATCAACTCGTGCAGGTGGCGCACGGCGCCAAGTCTATCCTGCTGCCAACCGACAAGCTCGACGTGCCGACGGTCTGGGCGCTGGTCGAAGAATGGCGGGTGACCAACGCCTTCACCGTGCCGACCATCCTCAAGATGCTGGTCGAGGACGACAGCGTCGACCGGTTCGACCATTCCTCGTTGCGCTATGTCATCTATGCCGGTGCGCCGATGTACCGCGCCGACCAGAAGCGGGCGCTCGAGAAGCTCGGGCCGGTTCTGGTCCAGTATTTTGGCCTGGGGGAAGTCACGGGCAATATCACTGTGCAGCCTCCTTCCTATCATTCCGTCGAGGATGGCCCGCAAGCGCGCATCGGAACCTGCGGTTTCGAGCGCACAGCCATGCAGGTCGAGATCCAGGACGACGCCGGCAATGCCGTCTCGCCGGGCGAAACCGGCGAAATCTGCGTGATCGGGCCTGCAGTCTTCGCCGGCTATTACGACAACCCGCAAGCCAACGCCGCAGCGTTCCGCAACGGCTGGTTCCGCACCGGCGATCTGGGCCACATGTCCGAGGACGGCTTCGTCTACATCACCGGCCGCTCGTCCGACATGTATATCTCCGGCGGCTCCAACATCTTTCCGCGCGAGATCGAGGAGAAGATCCTGCTCCATCCCGACATCAGCGAAGCCGCCGTTCTCGGCATTCCCGATCCCGTCTGGGGCGAGGTCGGCGTCGCGGTTTGCGTCGCCCGCGCCGGCGTTGTGCGCGAAACGATCGCGATTGAGCGCTGGCTGGAAGGCAAGCTCGCCCGCTACAAGATGCCCAAGCGCTTCGTGTGGTGGGAGACGATGCCCAAATCGGCCTATGGCAAGATCGCCAAGAAGTTGATTCGCGAAGAGCTGGAGCGCCGCGGCGAGTTGGGACCGTCCGAGCCGAAGCTCTCGGCATGAGGAGCAGGCGATGAACAGCAGCCACCAAAGCCGCGCCGTGGCGATCACCGGCGGCGCATCGGGCATCGGCCTTGAGACGGCGCGCCTGCTGACCGAGCGCGGCTTCGAGGTCTTCCTCCTCGACCTCGCCGCGCCAGCGCTGGGTTCGGCCTGCACGGATCTCGGCCTCAGCGAGCAACGCGGCATCGTCTGCAACGTCGTCGACGAAGCGGCTGTCGACGAGGCCATCGGCCGGATCACCGCCGCGCACAGCATCGCCGCGGTCGTGAACTGCGCCGGCATAGCGATGGACCGGCCGTCGGTCGAGACCAGCGTCGAGGATTTCCGCCGGATTGTCGACGTGAACCTCACCGGAACGTTCATTGTCTCGCGGGCTGCGGCGCGCTACTGGCTTGAACGGGAGCTGCCGGGGGCGATTGTCAATATCACCTCTGTTTCTGGTCTTTGCGGCAACAAGGGCCGCAGCGCCTACGGCGCATCGAAGGGCGGTCAGAATCTGCTCACGCTCGTCATGGCCAATGAGCTCGGCGTCGATGGCATCCGCGTCAACGCCGTCGCACCCGGGCCGATCCAAACGCCGTTGACGCAGGCTGTCCACACCGAGGATGTTCGTCGGCAGTGGTTGGAGCGCGTGCCGCAGCGCCGCTACGGCACGCCGCGCGAGATCGCGGGAGCGGTGGCTTTCCTGATTTCAGACGAGGCCAGCTACATCAACGGCCAGATTCTCGCCGTCGATGGCGGCTTCATCCATGCCGGCCTTGTCGCTTGAGATGGCTCCGATGCGCAGCATCCGCCATCCCGGTCCGATCGCATCGGAACGTTTCGCAGCGATGCCCTGCGCCGCAGAGCCGCTGACGCTGCGGCTTGAAGCCGGCAGCTCGATCAATGACGCCGTGGCGCAGGCCCTCGCGGTCGCCGGATTCAGCAGCGGATATATCCGCCTGCGCAACGCGCGGGTTGACCCAATGCGCTACGTCGTCCCCGCCGCCTCTCCAGATGGCACGCACGCCGCGTGGTACAGCGATATATCAGCACCGGAAGGCATAACGGTCATCGAGGATGCGGGCCTCGTCGCCGGCCGGCGCGACGAGCGGGCATTTTTTCATTGCCATGGCATCTGGCGCACCCCCGACGGCGTGCGCCGCATGGGCCATCTCCTGCCGCTCGACTCGCGCTTGGCGGAGCCGGTTGAGGTCACCGCCTGGGGTATCGAGGGCGCGCTGTTCGACGTGCGCGACGACGCCGAGACGAATTTTCGCCTTTTCGCGCCGATCAGGGCTCCGCTCCTGGGTGAGCGCCGCGGCCGCCGCGCCGCCATCTGCACGGTAAGGCCCAACGAGGATATCGGCCAGGCGATCGAAGCCCTTTGCCGACGGCACGGCTTTGACCACGCCTGGATCCAGGGCATCGGCAGCCTGGTCGGCGCGGATTTCGACGACGGCTCGGCGGTCTCCTCCTATGCGACGGAAGTTCTTGTCACGGACGGCGCCGTGCGCTCCGGTCGTTGCACGCTCGACATCGCGCTGGTCGGCATGGACGGTGTGATATCAGCAGGTCGCCTTCGCCGCGACGCTAACCCCGTCTGCGTGACGTTCGAACTGCTGGTTGTCGCATCCGATGAGAAATCTGCCTAGTTGAGGATGCTGACCACGCTGTGTGCCGTGTCGCTGCGGCCCCACTTGGTCGACCGTGGATCAGGATCATCCGAAATTTAGGTTTCACGACCCGGTCAGAGCGGTTTTCGCATCCATTTTGCCAGGACCCCAACGATGCCTTCCCGGAACGACAGCACCGCGACAACGAAGATGATGCCTTGGCCGATCGTGACCCAGTCGCCGAATGTGGCGAGGTAGTTCTGCATCGTGACGATGACTGCCGCGCCGACGATCGGTCCGAACACCGTGCCCATGCCGCCCAACAGCGTCATCAGCACGACTTCGCCGGACATCGTCCAGTAGACGTCGGTAAGCGACGCCAACTGGAACACGATGGCCTTGGTTGCGCCGGCGACGCCGGCGAGCGTGGCCGACAGCACGAATACGGCGAGCTTGTAGCGGTTGACCCGATAGCCCAGCGAGATCGCGCGCGGCTCGTTCTCGCGGATCGCCTTCAATACCTGGCCAAACGGCGAATGGATGATCCGATAGATCAGCAATATGCCGGCGAAGAAGATGGCGAGCACGAAGAAATAGAGAACTTCGCTCGAACGCAGGTCGATCAGGCCGAACAGATGGCCGCGCGGCACGGCCTGGATGCCGTCCTCGCCGCCGGTAAACGCCGCCTGCAGTGAGAAGAAATAGATCATCTGCGCAAAAGCCAGCGTCACCATGGCGAAATAGATGCCGTGGCGGCGAATGGCGAGGGAGCCGATGGCGAGACCGAGCACGGCTGCCACCAGCGTGCCCGCGATAATGGCAAGTTCAGGCGTCAGGCCCCACACCTTTGCCGCATGGGCCGAGACGTAGCTCGCCATGCCGAAGTAGGCTGCGTGGCCGAAGGACAGGAGACCGCCAAAGCCGAGCAACAGGTTGAAGGCGCAGGCAAACAGCGCGAAGCACAGCACCTTCATGACAAAGATCGGATAGAGCAGAAATGGCGCGGCGATGAGGAAGACGAAGAGCGCGGCGAAGATCGCAAGATGATGACGAGGCATGCCCGCGGCGCCGACGGAGGTTATGGCCGCCATGGCGATCGGGTTGGTGTCGGTTGTCATCACAGACTCCGTCCAAACAGGCCCGCGGGCTTGACCAGCAGCACGAGCGCCATGATGACAAAGATCACCACGGCCGAGCCTTCCGGATAGAACACGCGGGTCAAACCCTCGATCAGCCCAAGCCCGAAGCCGGTGAGGATCGAGCCGAGGATCGAGCCCATGCCGCCGATGACGACGACGGCGAAGACGACAATGATCAGGTCTGCCCCCATGTTCGGGTTGACTGCATATATCGGCGCGGCGAGCACGCCGGCGAAACCCGCGAGCGCGACGCCAAAGCCATAGGTGAGCGTGACCAGCAGCGGCACGTTGATGCCGAACGCGCCGACCATGGTCGGGTTCTCGGTCGCAGCCCTGAGATAGGCGCCAAGCCGGGTCTTTTCGATGATGAACCAGGTCGCGAGGCACACCATGAGGGAAGCCACGATCACCCAGGCGCGCGAATTGGGCAGGTACATGAAGCCGAGATTGTACCCGCCGTTCAGAAGCGGCGGCGGCGGGTACGGCAGGCCGGATACGCCGAAAAACTGGCGGAAGAAGCCGACGATGATCAGCGCCAGGCCGAAAGTGAGAAGCAGCCCGTAGAGATGGTCGAGGTGATAGAGCCGTCGGATCAGGACGCGCTCGAGCACGATGCCAGTGACGCCGACGATCGGCGGAACGATGAACACAGCCCACCAGTAACCGACGCCGAGATAGTTGAGCAGCATCCAGGCGCCGAAGGCGCCCAGCATGTACTGGGCGCCATGCGTGAAATTGATGATGTTCAGGAGACCGAAGATGACCGCCAGCCCGAGGCTCAGAACCGCATAGAAGGAGCCATTGATCAGCCCGAGCAGCAATTGCCCGAACAGGACCTGAGGCGGAATTCCAAGCAGTTCGAACATGGTCGCTCCAGCTGACTTATCGACAAAACAACGCGCCGAGCTGTTCGGCGCATCGTTGGCGAGGCTCGCTTACTTGACGAGCGAACAGCCGCCTTCGGCGAGCGGGCGGAACGCCTTGTCGGCCGGAATGGTGGCCACCGTCTCGAAATAGTCCCATGGAGCCTTCGATTGGTCCGGCTTCTTGACGCGGAACAGATACATGTCGTGCAGCTTGCGCCCGTCGGCGCGGATGGTGCCCTTGCCGAACAGCGGATCCTCGGTCGGCATTTCCTTCATTTTGGCCATCACCTTGGCCGCATCCTTGTCGCCGACGGCCTCGACGGCCTTAAGATAATGCAGGACAGAAGCGTAGACTCCGGCCTCGATCATCGAAGGCTTTTGTCCGGCATTCCGCTCCTGGAAACGGGCAGAGAACTCCCGCGTTTGATCGTTCTTGTCCCAGTAGAACGCGCTGGTGAGCACGAGGCCTTGCGCCACTTCGAGGCCAAGCGCATGCACGTCATTGATGAACATCAGCAGGGCGGCGAGCGCCTGGCCACCCTGGGTGATGCCAAATTCCGACGCCTGCTTGACGGCGTTGATCGTGTCGCCGCCGGCATTGGCGAGGCCGACGACCTTGGCGCCCGACCCTTGCGCCTGCAGCAGGAAGGACGAAAAATCCTGGCCGGGGAAAGGATGACGGACGGCGCCGAGAACCTTGCCGCCCGATGCTTCGACGACCGCCGTCGTATCGCGCTCGAGCGCGTGGCCGAAGGCGTAGTCGGCTGTAACGAAGAACCAGCTGTCGCCGCCCTGTGCGACCATGGCCGAGCCTGTGCCGTTGGCAAGCGCCCAGGTGTCGTAGGTCCAGTGGACGGTGTTGGGCGAACAGGCTTTGCCGGTGAGGTCGGACGAGGCCGGACCCGAGGCGAGGAAGATCTTGTTTTTCTCCTTGGTGATCTCGTTGACGGCGAGCGCCACCGAGGAGGTTGGCACATCGGCGATTACATCGACATTTTCGGTGTCGTACCACTGGCGGGCGATGTTCGAGCCGACGTCCGGCTTGTTCTGGTGGTCGGCGGAGACGATCGACACATTGATGCCCTTGTCCGTCGCCTTGAAGTCTTCGACCGCCATCTGGGCCGCG
Source organism: Mesorhizobium sp. WSM4846 (assembly GCF_055811415.1). Taxonomy (NCBI): domain Bacteria; kingdom Pseudomonadati; phylum Pseudomonadota; class Alphaproteobacteria; order Hyphomicrobiales; family Phyllobacteriaceae; genus Mesorhizobium; species Mesorhizobium sp. WSM4846. Next base: position 236,176 of record NZ_JBVVPZ010000002.1, on the reverse strand, counting down.
ATGACCGAGCCTTCGCCAGCGATGTCTGCATAGATGCCGGAACGGTCATTCAGAACGCCGATCTTGACATCTGTGGCGTAGGCCGCGCCGGCCATCAGCAGGCTCGCCGTCGAAGCCAGGACAAATCCCATTTTTCTCATCGCTATTTCCCTCCAATTGCGGCGCAACGCGCCGTTGATGATTGTCTAGACACCGAGATAGGCGTGCAGCTTATCGATATTGGCGTCGAGTTCGCGGTTGGGGATGGTGTCGATCACGCGCCCCTGTTCCACCACGTAATGACGGTCCGCGACCAACGCGGCGAAATGAAAATTCTGTTCGACGAGCACGATCGTGAATCCCTCGTCCTTGAGCCGGGCAATGGTGCGGCCGATCTGCTGCACGATGACCGGCGCAAGCCCTTCGGTCGGCTCATCGAGCAGCAAGAGCTTGGCGCCCGTCCGCAGGATTCGGCCGATGGCGAGCATCTGCTGTTCGCCGCCCGATAGTTTTGTGCCCTGGCTCGAAAGCCGTTCCTTCAGGTTCGGGAAGAGCTCGAAAATCTGCTCGACGGTGAGCCCACCAGGGCGCACCTGCGGCGGCAGCATCAAATTCTCCTCGACAGAGAGGCTGGAAAAGATCGCCCGCTCCTCGGGGCAGTAGGCGATGCCCATCTGTGCGATCAACCGCGACGGCAGCTTGATCGTCTCCCGACCCTCGTAGGTGACCGAGCCCGAGCGCCTGGAGAGAATTCCCATGATCGCCTTCAACGTCGTCGTCTTGCCGGCGCCATTGCGGCCGAGCAGCGTCACCACTTCGCCTTCGCCAACCTCGAAACTCACGCCGTGAAGCACATGGCTCTCGCCGTACCAGCCCTGCAGGTTATCGACGCGAAGCAGGGGTCTCGTCGAGGGACCAGCAGCCGGCCTGCTTGCAAGTTCAACTTCAGGCATGTCCGGCCCCGATATAGGCTTCGATGACGCGCGGATCCTTGGAAACCGCAGCATAGTCGCCTTCGGCGAGGACTTTGCCGCGCGCGAGCACGGTGATGCGGTTCGACAGCGAGGCGACGACCGACAGATTGTGCTCAACCATCAAAATGGTGCGGTTCTTGGCGATGCGCCGGATCAGCGCCGAGATGCGCTCGATGTCTTCCTGCGCCATGCCGGCCATGGGCTCATCGAGAAGCAGCATTTCAGGGTTCAGCGCCAGCGTCGTCGCGATTTCAAGCGCGCGCTTGCGGCCGTAGGACAGATCGCTGGCGCGGATGTCTGAAAACGCGGTCAGGCCGACATCGGCGAGAAGCGCCGCACCCTCGCTGTTGAACCTGGAGAGCACTGTTTCGGAGCGCCAGAAATCGAAACTGTCGCCGCGCCGGCGCTGCAGCGCGATGCGGACATTCTCGAGTGCCGTCATGTGCGGAAACACCGCCGATATCTGAAAGGAGCGCACAAGGCCCAGCCGCGCGATGTCGGCCGGCTGCATCCTGGTGATGTCGCGGCCCTGGTAGCGGATCGCGCCGCGCGTCGGCTGGAGGAATTTGGTCAGCAAGTTGAAGAGGGTCGTCTTGCCTGCGCCGTTGGGGCCGATCAGCGCGTGGATCGATCCTCGCTCCACCGTCAGGTCGACATTGTTGACGGCGACAAAGCCCCCAAATTCCTTAGTCAATCCCGCCGCTTCGAGGATCGCCCCGGAATTCATGCGCGGCAGCCCTCGCCGGTCATCGGCGTGAAAACGTGGAACCGCGCTGCGAGGCCATCCGCCCCCAGGGTGACTTCCATAGTTTCCTCCCGTGGCACTTCCGCCCGCAACAAACGACCTAATGCACATCGCGTCAAGGCCGCAATTGCCGGCGCTGTGGCACGCAGCCTTCGATCATTTTCGAATTGCAATGTCGAAGCGGCGCAAACGACAGGCGTGACGTGCCGTAATCCGAACCTATCCCAATCCGAACCCATCCAGCCGAGCCGTTCGAAATTCCGCCCGACTGATTGGGCCGACTGATTGGATGAATGCGAAAAGCTCAGCTGCGCTGGCTCGAGTTGGGGTTTTCCCGGTCTGCCCGGGTGGTCTTGTCTTTCGACGCTTTCGATCCGCCGCCCCATTCCTGGGCGTTCCTGGCCTGCGCCCCGCCCTTGGCCGGTTGCTTGGCCTTGTCGCTGCCGCTTGCCCTCTTTCCCGATACAGGCTGGTTGGTTTTCGCAGACAAGTTGGTCTTTGCCATGTGTCACTCCTCTCGATGGTCGCAGCCATTATTGTCCGCCGCCGGGGCAGGGCGTCGGTTAGTCCTTGCCGCGCCTTGGGTCCTTGCCGGCAGCCTGGCTGCTCTTTTGCGGCTTGTCCTTCTTGTCCTGATTGCCAGCGCGGTTGCCGCCGTGCTCGCTGCTCGATCCCTTGACGGCTTTTGTGTCCTGAAGCTTCGTAGCCATTCTGGTTCTCCTTTGGTCCCTAGTTGAACTCGCCTGACGTGGCGATTGTTCCCGCCGGGAACATATCGACCCTTCGAGAGTTGGCCCGGGAGGACCGCACTGCAATGAACGCGAGGAAGGGGATTGCCGTCGGAGCTTTTTGAAGGATGACCTTCGCTTTCGAGAAGTGCTGCAGATGAAAATTGCCCAGATCGCCCCCCTTACCGAAGCCGTGCCGCCGCGGACCTATGGCGGGACCGAGCGGATAGTTTCATATCTGACTGAGGAGCTTGTTCGACAGGGGCATGACGTGACGTTGTTCGCCAGCGGTGATTCACGCACCTCTGCCGAATTGGTCCCGTGTTGCGATATTGCACTGCGCCTGAATCCCAGGGTCCGGCACGACATTCCCCACCACGTGATGATGCTTGAACAGGTGCGCAGGCGGGCCGATGAATTCGACGTGCTGCATTTTCACATCGATATTTTCCACTTCCCGGTAGTCCGGGACTTTGCCGAGCGAACCGTTACGACGCTCCATGGACGGCTCGACCTCCCCGACCTGGCTCAGCTTTATTCGATGTTTGATGACATTCCGCTGGTTTCGATTTCTTACGATCAACGCTGGCCCATGCCGCCTGTCCGTTGGGCCGGAACGGTGTATCACGGTCTGCCTCGCGATCTTCTGCCGTTTCGCCCGAAAGCCTCCGGCTATCTCGCATTCCTCGGCCGCATCTCTCCGGAAAAGGGGCCGGAAACGGCCATTGAGATCGCTGCGCGTAGCGGAATGCCGCTGAAGATCGCCGCCAAGATCGACAAGGTAGACCAATCCTACTGGAAGGAGACGGTCGAACCCCAGGTGCTTCGAAATTCGAACGTGGAATTCATCGGCGAGATCGACGAACGGCGAAAAGCAGACTTTTTGGGCAATGCGGCAGCGCTTTTGTTCCCCATCGACTGGCCGGAACCCTTCGGACTCGTAACGATCGAGGCGATGGCCTGTGGCACGCCTGTGATAGCGTTCAGGCGCGGTGCCGTTCCGGAGGTCATCGACGATTGTGTTTCCGGGTTGATCGTCGACACGCTGGACGCAGCTGTGGATGCGGTACGGCGGATAAACGGCCTCGATCGTGCAAAGGTGCGACGGACTTTTGAAGAGCGATTCACGGTCGAGCGCATGTGCCGCGACTACGTGGCGATCTATGGCTCGCTCTCGGAGGACATAACGAAAGCACTTGGCTCTCAAAACGAGCGCGCTAAAAATGCCGCAATGATGACTATGTCTACCTGACCGAGCAAGGCGACGGCTCGGCTGTTCGATCAGCGCCTGAGCCGCCTTGGTCGCTTCTGGACGGGAGGGGTTGACCATGACCACTCAACTCGAAGACCGCAAGATTGATCCTGCCGTGGCGCTCCCGGCAATCGACGAAACGGCGCCGCGCGAGCCGCATCGGCAATTTGCGTTAAAACACGAGGATTGCTTCGTCGTCGCAGACAGCTACGGCGACATACGCGGCACCGGCGACGGGCTTTTCCGTGATGACACGCGTGTTTTGTCGCGCTTCCGCCTGTTCATCGGCGGCCGGATGCCGTCGCTGCTCGGCGCCTCGCTTTCACAGGACAACATCCTGTTCACCGCCAATCTCACCAATTTGGCCACTATCGGGCCGAATGGCAGCGAAGCCTTGCCGGGGGTCGTCCACGTCGATCGGACGCGGTTCATCTGGCAGGACCGCATGTTCGAACGCATCAAGTTCACTAACTACTCCGCGCGCGAGGTGGTTCTGCCGGTCCGGCTCGACTTCGACGCCGATTTCCGTGACATGTTCGAGGTGCGCGGCACTACGCGTAGCCGCCGCGGTCGCGCCCATGACGCGCTGGTCGGCGAGGCGAGCGTAACGTTCCGATATGAAGGTCTCGACAATGTGGCGCGTCAATCGGTCATCGCATTCTCGATCAAGCCAGATCAGGTGCACCCCGATCACGCCGATTTCCTCATTGTCGTGGCAAGGCGTGACAGCAGAGCATTGTACCTGGAGGTGGGCCACAGCGAAGAGACCCCCTCCAGCGACCGCTTTCGCGCCGCCGCTGCGCGAGCCCGCTTTGCCATGCGCTCAAAGCGCCGGCAGGGCGCCACCGTGTTCAGCTCCGGCCGCGTGTTCAACGACTGGCTGACACGCACGCGCGCCGACATCGCGCTGCTGACGACCGATCTGGAGACCGGGCCATACCCCTACGCCGGCATCCCCTGGTTTTCGACGGCTTTCGGCCGCGATGGCGTGATTTCCGCCTTGCAGATGCTCTGGCTCAATCCGGACCTTGCTCGTGGGGTGCTGGCCTTCCTGGCCCACTATCAGTCGACCGAGACCTCTGTGTTCGACGATGCCGAACCTGGCAAGATCATGCATGAAACCCGCAAGGGCGAAATGGCGGTGCTGCGCGAGTTGCCGTTCGGCCGCTACTATGGCGGCGTCGACACCACGCCACTCTATGTCTATCTGGCTTCATCCTACGCTGAACGCACCGGGGACGAGGCGTTCGTCGACCGTATGTGGGACTCGCTGGGCGCTGCCACTGCCTGGATGGAAGAAGTCGGAGCCCGCAACGGCGAAGGTTTTGTGACCTACAACAGGGCGGCCGACACGGGTCTGTTCAACCAAGGCTGGAAGGACAGTTCCGATGCCGTATTCCATGCCGACGGCACCATCCCCAGAGGGCCGATCGCATTGGTCGAGGTGCAAGGTTATGCCTTCGCTGCGTATCTAGGGATGGCGGCGCTGGCCGCCAGGCGCGGCGACGACGCCAAGGCGGCGCACTGGAGCGTCCTGGCAGAGAGGATCCGTAAGGCGGTCGAGACGCATTTCTGGATGCCGGATCGCGATTTCTATGCTTTGGCGATCGACGGAGAAGGCAAGCAATGCGCGGTCCGCACGTCCAACGCCGGTCACCTGCTTTATGTCGGGCTGCCGTCGGCGGAACGGGCGCAGGCACTTGCCAGCCAGTTGCTCTCTGCTCATCTTCATAGTGGCTGGGGCGTTCGCACACTGGCCGACGACGAGATCCCATTCAACCCGATGTCATATCATAATGGCTCGATCTGGCCACACGACACCGCGCTCTGCGCCTCCGGGCTCGCCCGCTATCACGAACGAGACAGCGTCGTGAAGCTGATGAGCGGTATGTTTGAGGCGGCGGTCCGTTTCAACATGCGGCTGCCGGAGCTGTTCTGCGGCTTTACACGTGCGGCCAGCGATTCACCGGTGGCCTACCCGGTCGCCTGCCTGCCGCAAGCCTGGTCGGCTGGCTCCGCTTTCATGATGCTGCAGGCTTGCCTGGGCATTCGGGTTGACGGCTGGAAACGCGAGATCACTGTGGAACGCCCGCGGCTGCCTATCGGCATCGACAATATTGTTATCCGCCACCTGGCCATTGGCGAGGCGAAAGTCGATCTCATCTTCGAACGCATTGGCGACCGTGTTGTGTGTTATCTCGACCACCGCCATGAGGGTCTTGTGCCTCTGGTGGTGCGCTCATAACTAAGGCCGGCAAGCGGCCACTGGCGTCAGCTGCAGAGGGCCAGCAAGCGCACGCCGCCCAGGCTCGTCTTGAACCACCTCCCGGAACGCAATGTCGCGGCAAACGTTGCAAAGACAATCGATCGTCTTTGAGGGATGCCATGGCGATCCGTCGAAAAGCTGAGGAAGCTGGCATTTTCGATCCGTCCGAGTTGGCTCTGCTGGCTCGAGCGTTCGAACAGCTCAAGGTTGAAGGTCAATCGACTGGTCAGCGCGAGGCGCTCGCGTCTCGGATTATTGCCAATTACATGGCCGGCGTGACCGACGAGACAGAACTGATTTCCCTATCAAGGCAGCCGTTGGGCCGATAGCGCCGCCCGCCCTGCTGCGGCGCCGGAATGGGCATGCACAGCCAGCTCTGCGCAAACCTGTACGGCGAATCCGCCTGAAAGCTCCTTCCGAGCTATGGCTTTCGAGCGCAATTGATTGGTCGTGAGTTTAGTTGGTCTTCAACTGGCCGACGCGATTTTCGGCAATCCAGCGGGCGGCAAGCACCAATGCGCCCATACTGAAATCCTTGCCGTGCTTGGCCACCATTTCTTCCGACAGGTTGGCAAGCCGTTCGAAGAATTCGTCCTTGCTCTCGTCCTCGGGGGTGAGTTCAGTTTGCATTTTATGCTCCTTTTGCATGCGGCCTGCCTTTGAGTTTGAACATCTGTGCGGGAAAGGTGACGATCGCGGCGGTGCCGTCGACGGCGCCCACTGCCAGGTGGCGTCCGTCGCCGGACCAGGCAAGCGCGGTAACCGCGCTGCCCAGCGGCCTGACGAGGAGTTCGTCTCGCGCGCCGATCTGGGCGATGGTGATCCGGCCATCGGCATAGCCGGCCGCAATCAGTTTTTTCTCCGGGTGCGCAGCCACTGTCTCGACCGGAACCAGCCCGGCTCGGCCAGTCTCCAGCGCGCCCGAGGTGTCGCCGTCAAGTGGCGGAGCGGTCATCGACCAGCCGGCGATCCGGAAGGCGCCCGACGCAAACAGCGCATGCTCCGGCCGGCTCCAGCACAGTGTCCTGACCGGCGATGGAAAACCCGCGACGATGCCGTAGCGATCATCGGTCATGCTGACCAGGGCAAAGCCGCCTGTTTCGAGCCCACAGGCCAGCCATGTGCCGTCGCCACTCCAGCGGATCGACACCGGGCGCGCCGAAAAAGAAACGTCGCGTATCGGGGTAGCGTCGCCGTCGACCGCCCAGATCGATAGTCCATCATCCCGGCCGCAGGCTAGGCGCCTTCCGCCTGGCGAAAAGGCAAGCGCACCCGTGGACGGTGTCGCATCGTGCCGCAGTCGTACTGCATCGCCTTGGCCGCGTGCCAGGAAGACATCCTGGCCGTTGCTGACGGCTGTGATGGTCGTCCGGGGGTTGTGGTCGAGGGCGACGACTGGCCCGTCGATCTTGACCAGCGTCTCCATCACATTGCCGTCCGCGGCCAGATGCACCGCTTCGCCAGCCGCCGTTCCAACGAGGAAGCCGGACTGATGGTAGCTTGCGAGTGGGACGTCGCCCTCTCCCAAAACAGCGGTGGCGATCAGTGGCGCCGGTAATTTTTCTCTGGGCCGGATCGTCGTCTGGCCGAGATCGCCGCTCACCCTAATCCGCGATTCCGGCGGCTCCTGGTCCGCGACCGCGGCAATTGCGACTGTTCCATCCACACACGTGAAGGCGACGGTCGAGCCATCGGCGCTGAAGCGCAGATCGGCGACCGCCGACGGACGACGCCAGCTTCGCGCCAGCAGGTCGAACAAGGTCAGGTTCTGTATCGCGTGCTGGTTCATGACCATCCCCTTCGTCAGTTTCCATCCGTCGCCGCAAGGCTGCGATCGACGTCGTCGACCTCACCCTCCGCGGCGGCGATGCGTTGCTCGCACCTCGCGCCTTCCTGCATGACCGCCGCGGCTCTCTCCTGCGCCTCAAGCAAATCCTGCACCAGTTGCGCGCTGCCGCGGCTCCTGCCGATTTCGAGTTCCAGGCGCAGCACATCCATCTCGATACCGGCGCGTTTCTGACCGAGCCGCAGCGCCTCGGCAGTCAGCGCGGAGACGTTGGCGACAAGATCGAGCCGGCGGGCGAGCAACATGTCACGCTTGGCAGTATCGGACCCTCCTGTCATTTTTCGCTCCCCCAAGATCCGGGCGGTTTTTCGAAAGCCGACAGCAATTTTGGCAACGTGCCGGCCTGCGACTGGAACTGTTTTTCGGCTGTTTCGATGTGGCTCTTGAGCTGATCCCAGATGTCGACGCGGATCATCGATGTCGTATCGCCGGTAAGGCGCTCGATCTCCTCGACGCGGAACTGCCGCGACAGCGAAACGCCGGAAAACACGAAGTCGCGCAACAGGATCGCATGGTTCTCGATGAACAGATGGATCATCGGATGCGTTTCCGTGGTGACGCCGCCGGCGGCAAGCTCGGCCCGGATGAAGTCCTGGAAGTGGCTCTGGAGGCGATGTTGGCTCTCGCCCATGAAGCGCATGACAAAGACCAGATCGCGGGGCATCAGCCTGACAAGATCGCCGGTGACGCCATCAGCCTGGCTGGACATTGGCTCGGGCTGCCTCCGGCTGTCTTTGTCGTTCGCCACGGTTTTTCTCCAGTGCGAGGCCCGTCCGTGAGCCATTGCCCTCAAATAGTAGAGAAAGGGGAAGAATAAAATAGATGATGCGTGTTTTTCAAATTTGCTGCGAATGCTAACTGGATATATCGCAATTGCGAATAGATATTAAATATTACATGCGTACGTTACAACTGTAAAAGAACGTTACAGTTGCCGTCCTCCTGATGTGCCGAAAGCGCGGCGATTTGTTTTTAGCGTCAGGCTCGGGCGCCACTTTCAAATTGGCACGGCGCTTGCTTTATACATTTCCACAAGAAGCCCATCGCGCTTTTGACGCGGTGCCAAAAGAACGAAGGAACGGAGGAAGCAGGTCACGTCCGCTTCGATACGCCCATCGCATGTGCGATTGGCGCCGCGGCCCTGTCAGACTCTAACACCTTTGCCGCGATCCACTTGAATGGCCGGACCATGAGTCGCGCCTGAACGCGCAACCCTTTGTCGTGCCGTTCGCACTCTCACTAGCGGTGCTGTGCGCCGCTCCATGCCGGGGGTCAAGGGACCTGCGGCTCAAACCTGGTGGAGGCTTATGACCATGACGTCTCTGACGCTCAACAAGATTACCTCGCAACGCGGAATCTCCGTCGGCGAGGCAACCAAGAAGATTGCCGATCTCGGCTGGAATCCTTCCTACGTCCAGGAAGCGATGACGTTTCCGACGGACTACAAGATCAACAAGACGCCGCGCGACCCGATGAAGCAGGTTTTGCGGTCGTACTTTCCGATGCAGGAAGAGAAGGACAACCGGGTCTACGGCGCGCTGGATGCGGCGCTGCGCGGCGACATGTTCCGCAATGTGGAACCGCGCTGGGTCGAGTGGATGAAACTCTTTCTGGCGATCATTCCCTTCCCGGAAATTTCGGCTGCCCGCTCGATGGCGATGGTCGCCCGTATCGCTCCTGGCGAGGAACTCAGGACCGGCTTCACGATGCAGATGATCGACGAGTTCCGGCACTCGACGATCCAGATGAACCTGAAGAAATGGTACATGGAGAACTACATCGATCCGGCTGGCTTCGACATCACCGAGGAAGCCTTCGGAAAATGCTACGCCACGACCATCGGCCGGCAGTTCGCTGAAGGCTTCATCACCGGCGACACCATGACTGCCGCCTGCATGTACCTGACCGTGGTGGCCGAAACCGCCTTTACCAACACGCTCTTTGTCGCCATGCCTTCGGAAGCCGCCCGCAACGGCGACTATGCGCTGCCGACCGTCTTCCTGTCGGTGCAGTCCGACGAGAGCCGGCATATCGGTAATGGCCACTCACTGCTGATGGCGGCGCTCAAGGAGCCGGAAAATCATCTGCTGCTCGAGCGCGACCTGCGCTATGCCTTCTGGCAGAACCACGCGATCGTCGATGCGGCCATCGGCACCTTCATCGAATACGGCACCACCAACCGCGACAAGAACAAGGAGTCTTACGCGGAAATGTGGCACCGCTGGATCTATGAAGACTACTACCGCACCTACATGCTGCCGCTCGAGAAATACGGCATCAAGGTCCATCACGACGACGTCCAGGCGGCCTGGGAACGCATCACCAAGAAGAATTACGTCCACAAAGTCGGGCAGTTCTTCGCGGTCGGCTGGCCGGTCAATTTCTGGCGCATCGAAGCTCAGACCGACAAGGACTTCGAGTGGTTCGAGCACAAATATCCAGGCTGGTACGCCGAATTCGGCGACTTCTGGAAATGGTACGCTAAGCTCAGCCACAAGGGCGAGAAGGTGCTGCTGTTCAACAGCGATGTTGGCTACGTCTATCCGCATCGCTGTTGGTCCTGCCTTGTTCCCTGCCTGATCCGCGAGGACATGGTGGTCGGCGAGATCGACGGCCAGTTGCACACCTTCGCCCACGAACTCGACAAGTGGACTGCCACCGTGGCCTTCGCCGACGAGTATCAGGGCCGTCCGACCCCCGCCATGGGCCGCTTCAGCGGCAAGCGCGAGTGGGAGACGCTCTATGATGGCTGGGATCTGGCCGACGCCATCAAGGACCTCAACTTCGTCCGCTCCGATGGCAAGACACTCGTCCCGCAGCCGCATATGCGCTTTGACGACAAGGAGATGTGGACGCTGGACGACGTGCGCGGCAACACGCTCGGATCGCCGCTCAACGCGCTGCGTGCCATGTCGCCTGCGGACCGTGAGAAGCACCTGGCGGAATACCGGGCCGGCTTCACGATCAATCCCTGCAACTGATCAGGCCAAAAGGGGGCGGGTCGTCCCGCCCCTTCCTTTCATTGGAGGTCCGTATGTCGGAAACCCACACGGTCAGGCTCAGCCCAGTCGGCGTCGAATTCGACGTCGAGCATGGCGAAACGGTACTCAACGCCGCTTTCCGCCAGGGCATCGCACTACCGCACGGCTGCAAGGAAGGGCAATGCTCGGCCTGCAAGAGCGTGTTGCTCGATGGCGAAGTCGACATGCTCAAATACTCGACTTTCGCGCTGAACGACATGGAGAAGGAGAGCGGCCACGTCCTTTTGTGCCGCTGCATCGCCTACTCCGATCTGGAAGTCGAGCTTCTCAATTATGACGAGGAGATCTTGGCGAAAGCGATCGCCGTGAAGACGTTCAAGGGCCGGATTGCTCTGATCGAGCACCTGACCCATGACATTCGCCGCATCGAGATCGAACTCGGCTCGCCGATAAAGTTCTGGGCGGGGCAATATGTCGACATCACGGTTACCACGGAAAAAGGGGAGACGATTACGCGCTCGTTCTCCATGGCAAATACGCCGGACCAAACCCAAAAACTCTCCTTCATCATCAAAAAATACCCTGAGGGAAAGTTCTCCGGAGAACTCGATTCCGGAGGCATCAAAGCCGGAGCCGAAGTCATCGTCGTCGGACCCTACGGAACCTGTTTCCGACGCGACGAACGGCAAGGACCCCTGATCCTGGTCGGCGCCGGATCGGGCATGTCACCGATTTGGTCGATCCTTAACGACCATCTGAAGAGCGGTGAGAAACGTCCGGTCTATTTCTTCTACGGTGCCAGAACGCGCAACGACCTGTTCTATCTCGACAGGATCGCCGAGCTGATCGGCCAGCATTCGGATGTCACTTTCATTCCCGTGCTGTCGCACGCGACGGATGACGCCGAATGGGAAGGCGAACGCGGTTTCGTACACCAGAGTGTCGACGCCAAGCTCAAGCGACTGGCGGTCGATGGGCAGGGCGATGTTCATGCCTGCGGCCCGCCACCGATGATCGATGCGCTTCAGCCGGTTCTGTTCATGAACGGGTTTGAGACGGAGCGGATCTTCTTCGACAAGTTCACCACATCGGCAGGTGTTACGCCGGCCCACTGAGGGGGCGGCCACGCAACTGCAACCACAACTGCAGCAAGGGAGTGAAGACTATGCCAGCTATCTCGAGTTCAGTCGGATCCGGAGCCGCCGGCGCGGCGATCTTTGCCGATTCCGACAGCCGGAAATACCGATATTTCGACCCGAAGGGCCAGCGCGCCACACACTATGAGGACATGACAGTCGACGTGCAGCCTGACCCAGAGCGTTACCTGATCCAGGACTGGATCATCTCATTCGCCGACGGCAAGGGCGCCTATGTCAAGCAGAACACCGCCGCGCAGAGCTCCAACTGGCATGCCTTCCGCGCGCCCGACCAGGAATGGGAGCGCACGCACTACCAGCGCCAGTCGAAGATCGAGACGATGGTGCAGAGCGTCATCAACAATGCCCGCAAGTCGGGGGCGCCCAAGACCTTTGACATGGCCTGGGTCAAGATCCTGCAGACGCAGCTCGGCGCCTGGAAACATGCCGAATTCGGGCTCGGCACCTCGCTGATGCAGGCGCAGCGTTACGGTTACACCCAGATGATCAACAACGCGACGCTGACCAACTCGTCCTACAAGCTGCGGCTTGCGCAGGACATCACGCTCTACCTTGCCGAGATCGGCATGGACCTTCCCGGCTGGGACGACGAACTCGGCAAGAAGGCCTGGCTCGAGGATAACAACTGGCAAGGCACCCGCGAAGCGATCGAGACCATCATGGGCGCGGCCGACTATCTCGAGCAGTATTTCGCCATCAACATCGTCTTCGAACCGCTGGTTGGGGAAGCATTCCGCTCAGGCTTCCTGATGCAGATCGCCGCCGCCAACCATGATTTCATCACGCCTGCGGTGATTTCGGCAGCCGAGGCCGACTACGAGCGCAATCTCGCCAACACGATCGACCTCATGCACATGCTCGCCAACGACGAGAAGCATGGCGCGGCGAACAAGAAGCTCTTCCAGGGCTGGGTCAAGAAGCACGGCGCGCTCGCCGACAAGGCAGCCACCGGCCTGCAGCCGATCTGGTCGATGCCGCATTCAAAGCCGGTCGCGTTCGCCGATGTCCGTGCCAAATCCGAGGAACGGATTGGCCAGATACTCGGCGAACTTGGCCTCAAGCGCTGACACAGGGAGAAACTGTCATGTCAACAGCAGCACGCGACGCATCGCAATCCAACATCTTCAGGGCGATGAAGGACATCACCTTCGAACAGACGATTTCGCATCAGTGCGGCGTCACCATGAACGACTCGGTGGAAGCCAGGGCGATCGCCGAATTCATGGGCCTGAAGCCGAACGTGATCGTAACCTACCAACCGGCGATGATCCGCATCGATGGCACCGGCCAGCTGATCTTCAAGATGGACGAGATCAGCGAATATCTCGGCCGCGAGATGACGGCGGAAACCTTCGAGGTCAACAGCTCCACCCACTACGGGCGGATGGTGCGCATCGACGACAACACCGTGATCCTGTTCGGCAACATGGACGAGATGTTCGAATACATCGAATAGGCGACCAAGAAAATCAGGCGCGCCGCCTGGCTACGGCGCGCCGAACGATCAACGCCATTTTGTGGAGGTAGGAATGTTTAGGACACCGGAAGGCAAGGAGATTTTCGTGGTCGATGGCCACACCCATTTCTGGGACGGCAGCCCGGAAAACCAGAAGAATATTCACGGCAAGCAGTTCATCGACTGCTTCTACGCCTATCATACCGGGCTCAGCCCCAAGGAACAGCTGTGGGAGAAGAGCAAGTTTGAGAAGTACTCGGCCGAGAATCTCTACAACGACCTGTTCATCGACGGGCCGGATGACATCGCGATTTTCCAGACCACGTCACTAAGCGATTTCTACAAGACCGGCTTCGGCTGCATCAAGCGCACCTCGGAGATCGCCAAGAGGTATCCCGGCCGTTTCATTGTGAATGGGGCGTTTGACCCGCGCGATGGCGAAAAAGCGCTCGAATACATCCATTTCATGAAAGAGACTTACGACATTAAAGGCGTGAAGATGTACACCGCCGAGTGGAACGGCGCGTCGAAAGGCTGGCGGCTGAACGACTCCGAGGCCTACAAATGCTTCGAGCTCTGCGACAAGCTCGGCATCAGGAACATCCACGTCCACAAGGGTCCGACGATAATCCCGCTCAGCAAGGATGCGTTTGACGTACACGACGTGGATCATGCTGCTACGGATTTCCAGGGCCTCAACTGGATCGTGGAGCATTGCGGCTTACCGCGCCTCGATGATTTCTGCTGGATCGCGACCCAGGAGACCAATGTCTACGCCGGGCTCGCGGTGGCACTGCCCTTTATTCATTCGCGTCCGCGCTATTTCGGCGAGGTGATCGCCGAGCTGCTGTTCTGGATCGGCCCGGAGAAGATCCTGTTCGGTTCCGACTACGCGATCTGGACGCCGCGTTGGCTGGTCGAAAAGCTCTGGGCCTATCAGATTCCAGAGGACATCGCCGCCGAGCGCGGCGTGCAGTTGACCGACGAGATCAAGGAAAAGATCCTCGGCCTCAACGCTGCCCGCCTCTACGACATCGACATCGAAGCCCGGAAGGCGGAATTCGCCAACTCGCCTTTTAGCATCGCCGCGGAGTAGGAACGATGGCAACCGCCTTTTCCGGTAGCCGCGAGAATGAGCTCTGGCGACGCCTTGGTGAGGTCAACGATCCGGAGCTCGACGAATCGATCACCGAGATGGGCTTCGTCGAGCTCGCCGCAGTCGCCGACGACGGCGGCGTGCAGGTCGAGTTTCGCCTGCCGACCTACTGGTGCTCGCCCAACTTCGCTTTCCTTATGCTGGACGGCGTCTGCAAAGCGCTCGACCAGCTTTCGTGGTCGCCTGCCTATCGGGTGAAGTTGCACGACCATATGTTCGCGGAGGAGGTAAATCGCGGCATAGAGGCTGGCAAGGCATTCGGCGAGATCTTTGGCGAACTTGCTGGCGACCTCGATCTCGCAGGTCTGCGGGAAACGTTTGCGATGAAGGCGTTCAAGCGACGCCAGGAGGCAGTCTTGCGCGGCCTCCGGCAGCACGGTCTGACAGATCGGGAAATCCTCGGCATGGACCTGCCGGCGTACGACGTCGCGCGGTTCGAACCCGGCGAAGCGGCCAAACAGAAGCCGAGGTATAGGTCGGCTCTGCTTGAACGCTTTCCCGACCGCCGGGCGGATGAGCCTGTCTTCGTGACATGGGAAGGGCAACCGATACCGGCCCATGCACTCAGTGCGCATCTCGCCGAGCTGCGCAGTGTGCGTATCAACATGGAGTTCAACGGCGCGCTTTGCCGTGGGCTCAAGCAGACCAGATACAAGGAACTGGATGTGACCGACGGCGAACCGACACTGGTCGATTTCATCATGGATCGCGTGCCGGCACGAGCCGCGCCGACCGCCTGAAGTAGAGCCGAAAACAACGGCCTCCCTCGCACGAGGCCCCTAACCAACAACCCGCCCGTAAGGCGGAAGGAGGAATCATGCCCAAAATAATGCTTCACAACTCCGACGCCCGCCGCGCTCTCGCCCGTGGCGTCTTTCGGCTGGCCGCTGCCGTCGAGCCGACGCTCGGCCCCAAAGGCATGAACGCTATGATCGACCGGCCGATCGGCACGCCGATGGTGACCCGTGACGGCGTCAGCATCGCCTCCGAGATCGAATTGCACGACCGTTTCGAAAACATGGGCGCGCAGGTCGTGCGCGAAGTGTCGATGCAAACCAACGAGGTCGCCGGCGACGGCACCACGACTGCCATCGTGCTCGCCAACGCTCTCATCCAGGGCGGTGTGGAGGCGAATGAACGCGGCGTGAAATCCGTCGATCTGTGCAAGGGCATCGACCTTGCCGTGACAGCGGTGGTGGCGGCGCTCAAGGCTTCGGCCAAACCGGCTAAGGGCAACGGCATTCTCGCCTCGGTCGCCAACATTGCGGCGACCAATGCCAAGCTTGGCGCACTGGTGGCGGAAGCCCATCAGCGGGTGGGTGCCGAAGGCGTCATCGCCACGGACTTCAGCGTCACCACCGAGACCACGCTCGATGTGGTCGAGGGCATGTCCTTCGACCGCGGCTATCTCTCTCATCACATGGTGACTGACCAGGAGAAGATGGAGGCTGTTCTCGAACGGCCGTACATCCTGATGACCGATCTCAAGATCAAGCAGCCCGAGGCGCTGGATGCGGCTCGCCGCATTGCCGCCGAGGATGGTCGGCCGCTGCTGATCGTGTCCGAGGAAATGTCGCCGGAAGTCGTGGTAACGCTGCTCGGCAAGCAGGGACCTGGAAAATACCTCGTTGTCCATCCGCCGGAATATGGCCATTGGCGCAAGGCGATGATGGAGGATCTGGCGATCATCACCGGCGGTAAGGTGATCGCGCGCGACCTCGGCGGTCGGCTGGAGGACATCACCGCCGACGATCTCGGAACGGCTGACCGGGTGAAGACCAGTTCGTCCTACACCTCGATCATCCGCGGCGGCGGCGACCACGCGGCAATCGCGTCGCGTCGCGCTCAGGTGCAGCGGCAGTATGAAGCTTCGCCGCCGAATATCGATCAGGACAAGCTGCGCGAACGCCTAGCCAAGCTTTCTGGCGGCACCGCGATTCTCTATGCCGGCGGTGTCACGCCGGTCGAGCAAAAGCGAACCATTCAGCTCATCGAGGATTCGCTGAATGCGGTGCGCGCCGCATCCGAAGAGGGCGTGGTCGCCGGAGGTGGCTCGGCGCTTGCCCAGATCGCGCCGCTGCTCGACAAGGTGGCGGCAGACGTCGACGGCGATGTCGCCGAAGGCGTGCGGCTGGTGCGATCGGTGCTGTCGCGGCCGCTCTGGCGCATAGCCGTCAATGCCGGCGCTGATCCCGAAGCGGTCGTGGCGGAAGTCACGCGCATCAACGGCGGCTACGGCTACAACGCGTCTGCCGGCAGCTACCAGAACATGTTCGAGGCAGGGATCATTGATCCGGTCCGCGTCACCTACACAGCACTAGCCAACGCAGCTTCGGTGGCGACGCTGATCCTGACCACCGAAACGCTGATCGGCCATCTCGCCGAGGAGGAGGACCCGACGGCCGGACCGGCCCGCGGCGGCGGCTCTGAAAAGCTCGGCCGCGCCTAAGCAATCCGAACAATCTCGACGTTGAAAGGATACGACGATGAAAGCTGCCAGACTGTACGAATACGATCCGCATATGAACGTCCAGCTCAGGATCGAGGAGGTCAAGGCGCCGACGATCACTGCCCCCGACGAGGTGATCGTGCGGGTCGGTGCCGCCGGCCTCTGCCGCACCGACCTGCACATCATCGAGGGTGTGTGGAAGCCGACCATGGATCCCGAAGGCACGCTGCTGCCTTACATCATGGGCCATGAAAATGCAGGCTGGGTCGAGGAGGTTGGCAGCGGCGTCAGGTCGGTCAAGCGCGGTGACGCCGTAATCTGCCATCCCTTCCGCTCATGCGGCATCTGCCTCAACTGCCGGCATGGCGAGGACATGTACTGCGACAACGGCCAGTTTCCCGGTCTTGGCATGAATGGCGGTTTCGCCGAGTATTTCATTACCGGCGAGCGTTCGCTGATCAAGCTGAACGCCAATGTCACGCCGATCGAAGTGGCGCCGTTGGCCGACGCCGGCATCACTGCCTATCGCGCCGCCAAGCGGGCGGCCAAGCTGCTAAGACCAGGGAGCTATTGTGTGCTGCTCGGCATAGGCGGGCTCGGCCATATCGCGCTGCAATCGCTGCACGCGATCTCGGGTTGCCGCATCATCGCCGTCGATCGCGAACCGGCGGCGCGTGTGCTGGCCAAGGATCTCGGCGCCGATTTCGTCCTCGACGGCGGGCCGAATGTCGTCGAGGAGGTCAGCCAGATCACCGGCGGCGGCGCCCATGTGGTCATCGATTTCGTCGGCGAACTCGGCGTCGAGAACATCTGCTGGAAGATGGTGCGCAAGGGCGGGCAACTGTTCGTCGTCGGCTATGGCGGCAACATCAACGTGCCGACCGCGCATCTCGTCATCGAGGAGATCAACATCGGCGGCAGCCTGGTCGGCAATTTCACCGAGCTTGTCGAACTGATGGAGCTCAACGCCGACGGCAAGGTGAAGATGCACTACACCGAATACAACCTTGCCAGCATCAACACCGCGCTCGACGATTTCAAGAACCGTCGGTTCACCGGCCGCGGCGTCATCGTGCCCTGAAATGGATGGACCGGATTTCGCGCGGACGGGTGCGGTGTCCGGTCACATCTAGAGGGAGAGAAAGGCTCCAGGCGGCATCACCAAGATCGGCGCTGCTGTGGTAATTTCGCTGACCATTGGCATGACTTTCCCCAGCCAGTGGCGCGAATGCCGCGCGGCGCTTTTGTGCCGGTGACGGGTTCTGATCCTAGAGGAAACCGCGGCGGATGCCGTATTGGTCGAGTTTGCGATAGAGCGTCGGCCGGGAAATACCGAGCCGCCGCGCGACCCGACTGAGATTGCCGCCCTCGGCTGCCAATGCGTTCTTCATCGCCTGGCGTTCCGCCTCGACGAGTGTGCCTCCAGGCGACTCGGCCGACAGGGTCTTGCCATCATCGGACGTGGCGCTGGGCGCCGCGATTTCACCGGGGAGATCGTGGAGCCCGATATCTCGGCCCCGCGCCAGGACATGCAACCGCCCGATGAGGTTCTTCAGTTCGCGTACATTGCCTGGCCAATGATAGGCGAGCAGGGCATCACGCACTTCTTGCGAAAATTCCAGCGGGTCCTCGCCTGCTGCGGTGGCGATCTGCCGGTTGAAATGTTCGACCAGAAGCAGAACGTCCTCGCCGCGCTTGCGCAGCGGTGGGACTGTGATCGAGACCGCGCCAATTCGATAGTAGAGATCGCGGCGGAAGCGGCCTGCAGCAATTTCCTGCTTGAGATCGCGATTGGTTGAGGCGACCAGGCGTACATCCACCGGGCGACCCCGGCTGTCGCCAATGCGGTGGACCACGCGCTCTTCCAGGACACGCAGCAGAAATGGCTGGATCTCGAGTGGCAATTCGCCGATCTCGTCGAGACTGAGGACGCCGCCATTGGCGAGCTCGAAAACGCCCGGTTTGCCGTCGCGCGAGGCGCCGGTAAAGGCGCCGGCGACATGGCCGAACAATTCGCTGCCGAACAGGTCCCTGGTGATCGCTCCGCAATTCATCGCGATGAACGGATCGTTCGCCGTGCGCCGGCTGCCGGCATGGACAAGCCGCGCAAACAGCTCTTTCCCGACGCCTGTTTCGCCTTCGATCAACAGCGATGTCAGGCTGCCTGAGCGGGCGACGCGGCAGGCGACGTCGACAGCGGCCTGCAGCGCTTCACTTTCGCTGACGATCATGGCGACAGCATCCTGAAGATGCTTGTTCACTTCCCGGTGGACCACCGCCACGCTGGAGACTGCCGGCACGGAGGGGAACACCAGCGCCGCGCCGCGGAGGTCGCCGTCCAACTTCAGCGGCGTGATGTGGCAGGATCGCAGATGGGCCGGTAGTGCCCTGGCAAGGTCGGCCTCGGAGCCGGACGACGGAAGGTTCATCAGCCAGCGACCACGGCCAGGCTCCATCGGGCCGTCCACCATTTCGGTTTTCTCGCCGTCAGGCACGTTGTTGCAGAAGATCGCACGACCGCGGTGGTCGACGATTACCAGCCCGTCCTTTCGGCGGTAGCCGGGAGCCGATGAAATGAAAGCTTCGAGCAGGCGCGTGCGCTGTTCCTGCTGCTGTTCGGCCAATGCCTTTTCGATCTGCCGGGCTGTCGCGGCGACGAGCGCGGTGTTGTGCGGCCTGAAGATCGGCGAATAGCCTGACAGGTCGACCACACCGATGATCTTGCCGTCCAGCGGGTCGCGAATCGGCGCGCCGGCGCAGGTCCAGGATTTGATGCCGGCACAGAAATGCTCGGCCGCATGCACGAAAGTCGGCTCGCCGGTCCACAGCGCCGTACCGATGCCGTTCGTCCCGACGGCATCCTCGTTCCATTTGCCGCCGATGGCCAAGTGGATATCCATGCCGTCATGCAGCGTCTTCTTGTCGCCGATGGCGTCGATCAGCACGCCGTCACTGTCGGCCAGAACCAGCATCGCGCCGGTCCCGTCCAGTAACTGGCCAAGCGATGCGAACGACCGCCGCGCCGCCGAAAGCAGTTCTGCATTGGCCCGGGTAAGATATTCGATTTCGTCGCGATCACTGCTCAGCGGCGCTTCAATGCCTTGAGCGTTGATGCCGCCGGTGGCACTGCGATACCAGGAATCGTGAATGAGGGAGCGGACGTAGCTTGGGTGGACAGCATCGCCGGCGCATTTGGGCTCGTCAGCCAGGAAACTTTCCCAGGCGCGCATGGTGGCATGCTCGTCATAGTCGATGTTGCTCAGAGCCATTTGGCCGGTGGTCAGCGACCTACGCGCCGGAAGGGCATCGATCTTCATCTGATTGGGGTCTATCGCGCGTTTCATTCAGTCATCACAGAACCTTTGAGGCATGCCATTGCTGTATGCTGTCATGTTCGAATGCTATCGCGGATTGGAAGCGCACGTCCCAACGTCTGCCGCTCAGTCGATGCCGAGTTTCGCACCGATGTCGGCGGCGAGCTGCTCTTCGGTGTAGGTTGCGGCGAGGCGGGATCCGTCCAGGTCCGCAAGCGCCTCGGCGACAGTTTTGTCGACCGGCGAGAAGAAGCCATTCTGCTTCGTCGCCAGAACGAAGATCTGGTCTCCGCCGCGGTTGCGGATATCGCCGATGTGATGAAGTTGACGGCCGGTGTTCCGATCCTTCGAAATGACGCGGCCGTTCATGGTGACTTGGATGGACGGCTTGGCCTCAGCAACCGGTGCCGTGCCGCCGCCAACATGGATGATCAGACCTTCCGCCTTTGGTTGCTGTCGTGGCTTCCTGGAAGCTGAATAGCCGCCCCCGCTGATCTGGTCGGCAAGGCGGACGATGGTCGAGCGGTTCTGCTCGATCAGTCTTTTGACTTGTGCGTCCTCGCGCCGCGGGCCATCCCGCTTGGAGATAATCTCGACCATGAATCCTCCCAGATTCGCTCCGCGTCGCCGTTTCTAGGGCTCAATTCTTCTTCTGAGGTGAACCCTACACCGCCTCGGCGAAGTTCGCCATTCATATCAAGATAGCGCCAAAATCTGCTTTGCTGGTAGCAGGTGGCTGCTACACGGGATTTCCGATATCGGAATGCCCGCTTGCTCAGATGCACGCCCGCTGCCTTGCCGGCCTCGGCATGCGGCTTGGCTTCACTGAGGCGGCGGTGAAAGGCGAGAGGCTCGACTTGCGACGGACTATCTGCTCGCCATCGTCGCTACAAGATCGCTGAAACGCTCGCCCTGGATGCTGACATGCTGGCGCAGGAGCGTGCGCGCCTGCTCCGCGTCGCCGGCGAGGATTGCTTCCACGATCGCGCCATGCTCAGCGAACGACGTGGCAACGCGGTTGCGCACGCGCAGTTGGAGACGCCTGTAGGGCTGCAGACGGCGATGCAGTGCGACGCACTGCTCGGCCAGAAAACCGCTGTGGCTGGCAGTGTAGATAGCTTTGTGAAAGCGTTCGTTATCGTAATAGTAGGCGTCGCTGTCGCCGGCCGAAGACGAACGCTCGCAATCTGCATGCGCCGTCAGGATCGTTGTGCGATCGGCATCGGTGAACCGTCGCGCGGCCAACGAGCCGGCCAAGCCTTCAAGTTCCGCCATCACCTCGAACATTTCGAAAATGCGGTGCGGTCCCGGATCGATCACCACGGCACCCCGGCGCGGCCGGATCTCCACCAGCCCGATTGCGTTCAACTGCATCAGCGCCTCGCGCACCGGCGTTCTCGAGACGCCGAAGCGTGTTGCCAATTGCACCTCGTCCAGTCGTGCACCGGGGGCGAAGTCGTTCGAGATTATGCCGTTTTCAATCTCGTCACGTAGGCGCTGAACGACATTCTCCGACATCTTTTGGGCCTTCCAATGCAATATGATAAATCTTGTATGCAAGAACATTGACTTTGCGTACAAGAACGTTTAAGAACAATACCACAAAAGGCAAGTCGCACACAAATGGGTGGACGCATCCGAGCACCGGCACGCGTCGAGGCCGCGCGGCGGGTCTGCTTGCGCCGATTTCGATTTTTTTGCCAGGAGGGACTCCGACATGGCAGGCATCTCGTTCTTTAGCGATATGGTGCAAAGCATTACCGATCGCGGCCGCAGGCTGGTTGCGGCAGGGGCGCGCAGCGAACCGGTCCAAGCCGAGACGAATATCGAAACACTCTGCGACATGCTGTTGTCGAGCCGGGGCGAGGCCTCGGGCATGGCATTGGCCGCCGAGGTTCTTCAGCGCTGGGCTCAACTGGACGCGGCCGGTCAGCAAGACTTCGTGCGTATGCTGCACGAACAGTTCGGCCCAGACATCGCCAAGCTTGACAAAGCCATCGAGCGCTACCGCAGCGACAGGAGTTCGGACGCCGTCATCGAACTGCACCAGGCCGCCGAGCCGCGTCGCCAGGAACTGGTGCGCAGACTGAACCTGGCCCCTAAAGGCACAGTGAGGCTGGTGGAGATGCGCGAGCGTCTATTAGCCATGAAGGATGCGACGGAACCGTTTCGCGCCGTCGATGCCGACTTCGCCCACCTGTTCGGCTCATGGTTCAACCGCGGTTTTCTGACCCTGCGTCCGATCGACTGGTCGACGCCAGCCGACATCCTGGAGAAGATCATCAGATACGAGGCGGTGCATGAAATCGCCGGCTGGGAGGAGCTGCGGCGGAGGCTGGCTCCAGCCGACCGCAGGTGCTTTGCGTTCTTCCACCCGCGTCTCGCAGACGATCCGCTGATCTTCGTTGAGGTTGCGCTGACCAGGGCGATTCCCTCCGCCATCGCTGATGTGCTCGATGTAAACCGTTCGCCGATCACGGTCCAGGACGCCACCACCGCTGTCTTCTATTCGATCTCCAACTGCCAGGACGGACTGCGTGGCATCTCTTTCGGGAATTTTCTGATCAAGCAGGTGGTGGAGGATTTGCGCCGCGACCTGCCTGGCTTGAAGACCTTCGTGACGCTGTCGCCGGTTCCGGGTTTCGCTGGCTGGCTGGCAAGACTGCGCAAGGCGGCCGATGCGAGCCTCGATGATCAGGCCCTCAAGACGCTCGAGCTGCTGGACGACCCGAACTGGGCGGACAATCCGCAGAAGGCACGGCTCGTTGAAGCGGTGCTTCTCCCGCTCGCCGCACGCTATTTCATTAGGGAACGGGCCACCGGCAGACGGCCGGTCGATCCTGTGGCGCGTTTTCATTTGGGCAACGGCGCTCGCCTTGAACGGCTGAACTTCCTCGCCGATCGCTCCGCCAAGGCGATGCGGCAGTCCCACGGCTTGATGGTCAACTACTTTTACAAGTTGGACGACATCGAGGCGAACCACGAAGCCTTGGCGCAGCATGGCGAGATCGCTGCTTCGCCGGAGGTGAGAAAACTGGCGGCAACCGCTTCGACCGACACCGATATCGCGGCCCCGGTTCGTCGACGCCGCACCGAAATGCAGAAAACCTAATAAGCAGATTGGGAGGAGTTCAATGAGCAATCATCTGTTCGACGCCATCCGAGCATCCGCCAAGTCAGGCGAGTCGATTTTCATCGAGACCATTGATGGTCAGCGTTGGACCTATGGAGATGCGCTGCGGCTCTCCGGACAGATCGCCAGCGCAATTGATGTGCTCGGCGTTCGCCCGGGCGACCGCGTCGCGGTCCAGGTGGACAAGAGTCCCCAGGCTCTGATGCTCTATTTCGCATGCGTGCGCTGCGGGGCGATCTATCTGCCGCTGAATACCGCCTATACGCTGGCTGAACTCGACTATTTTATCGGTGACGCCGAACCGCGGCTTGTCATCGTCTCCTCGAAGTCGCGAACTGATGTCGAGACGATCGCGCACGGCTACGGCGCGATTGTTGAAACGCTTGATGCGGACGGCGCCGGGTCGCTCATGGAGTTGGCCCGGGACGAGTCTGACGATTTTCTCGACGCGGCGCGCGCGCCTGACGATCTCGCCGCGATCCTGTACACATCTGGAACCACCGGCCGTTCCAAGGGCGCAATGCTGACGCACGACAACCTTTTGTCCAATGCAACAGCACTGCGCGAATGCTGGCAGGTGACGGCAACCGACCGGCTGATCCACGCGCTGCCGATTTTTCACACGCATGGGCTCTTCGTGGCGACCAATGTCACGCTCATCGCCGGCGCCTCGATGTTTCTGCTGCCAAAGTTCGATCCGGAAGAAATCCTTTCTCTGATGCCACGGGCGACGCTGATGATGGGCGTGCCGACCTTCTATGTCCGGTTGCTTCAGCATGAGGGCCTGAACCGGGAGAGGGTCGCCAATATCAGGCTGTTCATCTCCGGCTCGGCGCCGCTGCTCGCTGAAACCCACGCCGCATTCAAGCAGCGCACCGGTCACGCCATTCTCGAACGCTACGGCATGACCGAAACCAACATGAACACCTCAAATCCCGATGACGGCGAGCGAAGGGCAGGGACAGTAGGTTTCCCACTCCCGGGCGTGTCGGTGAGGGTCACCGATCCGGCCACCGGCGAGACGCTCGGACCAGGCAAAACCGGCATGATCGAGATCAAGGGCCCGAACGTTTTCCGGGGTTATTGGCGGATGCCTGAAAAGACGGCGGCGGAGTTCACCAAGGACGGCTATTTCATCAGCGGCGACCTCGGCAAGATCGATGAGGCGGGCTATCTCCACATCGTAGGCCGCGACAAGGATCTGGTGATCTCCGGCGGCTACAACATCTACCCGAAGGAAGTCGAGGGTGAGATCGATCAACTCGACGGCGTCGCCGAGAGCGCGGTCATCGGCATTGCACATCCGGATTTCGGCGAGGGGGTGACGGCCATCGTGGTGCTCAAGCCCGGTGCCACAATGGACGAAAAGGCGGTGCTCAACGCGCTGCGTGACCGCCTTGCGCGTTACAAGCAGCCGAAACGGGTGATCTTCGCCGAGGACCTCCCGCGCAACACCATGGGAAAGGTGCAGAAGAACCTTCTGCGCGACCGGTTCAGCAACCTTTACATGCCCGCCTCCTAGAGCATGATGCCGAAAAGTGTGCGACATCATGCTCTATCTCTTTGATTTAGAGCCGGATTCAGATTTCAGGTCGACTTGACCTGAAATCATCCGGCTCTAGGAGGCGCTGACGACCCTGCGTTGGGGCTTGGGAGCGAGACCAAAGCAGGCTGATCTACCACCGATGGAAATGAGAACGGGCGCCTGAAGGCGTTTCCCGAGGGAGGAAGCTATGAACATCCAGATTCTGTCGATCGCGCTGCTGGTCGGCATGTTCGTGATCGCCACCATGCAGCCGATCAATATGGGCGCACTCGCCTTCGCATGCGCCTTTCTGGTCGGCTCGCTCGTCATGGCTATGAAGCCGGCGGAAATATTTGCTGGCTTCCCGAGCGACCTCTTCCTGACACTGGTAGGCATTACCTACCTGTTCGCCATCGCCCAGATCAACGGTACTATCGATTGGCTGGTCGAGGGCGCGGTCAAACTGGTGCGCGGACATGTGGCCTGGATTCCCTGGGTCATGTTCCTGGTCGCGGCCGTCATCACCGGCTTCGGTGCGCTCGGACCTGCGGCGGTCGCCATCCTGGCTCCGGTGGCGCTGGGTTTTGCGTTCCAGTACCGCATCAATCCGGTCATGATGGGATTGATGGTTATTCACGGTGCACAGGCGGGCGGCTTTTCGCCGATCAGCGTCTATGGCGGCATCACCAACCAGATCGTCGAAAAGGCGGGGTTGCCGTTCGCGCCGACATCACTGTTTCTCTCCAGCTTCTTCTTTAACCTGGCCATCGCCGTCCTCGTATTCTTCGTCTTCGGCGGCTCGAAGGTGCTGCGTAAGTATTCGATCGCCTCGGGACCGCTGCCTGACCTCCACCCCGAGGGCGTGACGCAGTCAATCGTCGGCCACGGCGGCACGCTGGCTACTCCGATCAGCCATCACGTCTTTGAGGAGCAGACGAAAAATGTATCGGCGCTTTCCGGCCTGACTACGGAAAGGTTGACGACATTGATCGGCCTGACCGCGCTCGCGGTCGGCGCGCTTGTCTTTAAGTTCAATGTTGGCCTGGTTGCGATTACTGTCGCGGTCGCGCTGGCGCTGCTCTCGCCGAAGACCCAAAAGGCGGCGATCGACAAGGTCAGCTGGTCGACGGTGCTCCTGATCGCCGGCATCATCACCTATGTCGGCCTCATGGAGAAGATCGGCACGATCGACTACGTCGCCCAAGGCATTTCGAGCCTGGGCATGCCGCTGCTGGTCGCACTCCTCCTCTGCTTCACCGGCGCCATCGTATCGGCATTCGCCTCGTCCACGGCATTGCTGGGAGCCATCATTCCGCTGGCCGTGCCCTTCCTTCTACAGGGACAGATCAGTGCCATAGGCGTGGTCGCCGCGATCGCGATCTCCACCACCATCGTCGACACCAGTCCGTTTTCGACCAACGGCGCGCTGGTCGTCGCCAATGCCCAGGAAGCAGAGCGCGAAGGCGTGCTGAAGACCTTGCTGATCTACAGCGCGCTCATCGCCATCATCGGCCCTGTCATCGCCTGGCTGGTTTTCGTGGTCCCCGGGTTGGTTTGAACGGTCGGCCAATCAGTCTGGCCGCTCCGGTGCAACTTGACCGGCGGCCAGGCTTGACCCGAACCTGATCTGGTCGGCGTCAACAAGAAAACGGCGGCGCAGGTAGACCTGATTCCCTATCAAGGCAGCCGATTGGGCCGATCGCGCCGCCCGCCCTGCTTGGCGGGCCGTCGCTGCTCATGCGGCGGGTGAGGGCGCGTAGCGGCTGCCCAGCGAATAGCGGCTGCCGACATAGGTAAGCTTGTTGACGGTGGCGACGGCCGCGCCCGACCACGTCCGCCGATGCAGGAGCAGGCAGGGGTCGCCTGGTCGGATCATCAAATGGCGGGCCGCCATCTCTTCTGCGGCGACGGCCGAGATCACATGCTCCACTTCCGTCAGCGGCGTCGTCCGCTGCAAATAGTCGTAGGTGGTGGTCGCCACGAAATCTTGCCGATGGTAGTCCGGTGCGAGCGCCGGATTGACAAAGCGTTCCTCAAGCTGGACGGGCACATCGTCCTCGAAATGCACAATGATTGAATGGGCGACCGGTCTGCGGCGCGTGAACTCGAAGGCGACGACGAGGTCCAGCGCCGGATTGCGGATCTTCTCGAGGACGACGACCTCGGCCCTGTGGCGTGCGCCGCGCGCGGCGATCTCGCCGGCAATGTTCCTGATTTCGATGAGGGCCGATTGCGGTTTTGGCGGCGCCACAAAGGTGCCTACGCCCTGGATACGCAGGAGGTGGCCTTCCGAGGTCAGTTCCCTCAGCGCCCGGTGCACCGTCATCCTCGAGACGCCGAGCGTGCTGACCAGCTCGTTTTCGGAAGGCAGCCTGCGGTCCTTTGGCCAGTTGCCGCTGCCGATATTGCCAAGCACGTAGTCCTTGACCTTTTCGTAGAGCGGCCCGGCGGTTTCGGTAAGCCTGATCATCCTCTCTCCATTCGGACGATGGTCTTCAACCCGCCGCTCGCGCCGACGATCAGGCGCTGGTAGGCGGCGGGAATCTCACCGATCGCGATCTCGTCGGACACGAAGCGCGACAGCGCGGGCGCGAGATCGGCAAGCATCGCGACGGCCGGCGCAAGCTCGTCGGCGAAGGCGTGGCAGCCGACAAGCGCGATTTCGCGCTCGACCAGCAAGTTGGGGTCGAGGTCGAGGCGGCCATGCGAAATGCCGACCAGCGCCAGCGTGCCGCCGCCGGCCAAAACATCGAGCAACCGCGCCATCACCGCCACGCTGCCCGTCGCGTCGATGGCATGGCGCAGATTGGGGGCATGGCGCAGATTGGGATCGCAGGGCAGGGCGTCCAGGTCGATGACGGTCGCGCCGCTCACCTTGGCGACAAGATCAGCACGCGCCGCATTGCGGTCGGCGACGAGGAGCTGTCTCTCGCCCGGCCGCGACAGGAGCAGCGCAGCCAATCCGCCGATCGGGCCGCAACCAGCGACAAGCACCGGCGCTGCGGCCGGCGCCGCCAGCCGCCGCACCGCGTGCAGGGCGACCGCCAGCGGCTCCGCCATGGCGGCGATCGCGGGATCGAGCGTGGGGTCGTGGCGCACAAGAAGCCGCGCCGGCAGCTGCGTCTCTTCCGCGAAGCCGCCGTCGCAGATCTCGCCTACAAAGCCCAGTCTGGCACAGACATTATGCCGGCCGGCCAGGCAGGCAGGACACTCGCCGCACCAGAAGCGCGAATCGGCCACGACCCGGTCTCCGAGCGCAAACTGGGACACGCCGGCCCCGACGGCAGTCACTTCGCCGGCGAACTCATGCCCGGCGACGCTCGGCGCGGGGCTGATCCACTGGCCGGTGCGGAAGTTGTGGAGGTCGGAGCCGCAGATACCGGCGGCCGTCACCTTGAGCCGCACCCATCCAGGCGCTGGTTCGCCGGGAGATGGCACGTCCTCAACCCGCAAATCACCCGCCGCATGGAGTCTGGCTGCCTTCATCGTCCGCTACCGCGCCAGATATCGGTCGCGCACGTCGGAGACGGCGTGTTCATGCGAGGAGAAGCCTTCATAGCGGGCAAGTGTGCGGGCATGGCGCGCGAATTCCGGATAGGCCGCGGCCGTCACGTAGCCGATTGAAGAGCGCTTGACGAAATCCGTGACCGAGAGCGGTCCACAGGTACGCGCCCAGCGACTGGTCGGCAGCACGGCGTTGGGGCCCAGCCCGAAATTGCCGATCGAGACCGGCGTGTGCGGCCCCATCAGGATCTCGGCAGCTTCAGTGATGTGGCCAAGATGCGCGAACGGGTCGGTGGAGAGGATCTCCAGATGCTCCGGTGCGTAGTCGTTGATGAAGCGGTAGCTCTCCTCGATCGAGGCCGTCAGCACCATGCCGCCACAGGCGCCGGTCAGCACCGCGGTGGAGAACGCTACCCGTTGCTCGCTCATGCGCGCCCAGTGCTCCGGCAGCGCCGCCAGTGCCTCCTCCGCCACGCGGCGGCTGTGGGTCACCAGATAGGCCGACGAGTCCGGTCCATGCTCCGCCTCGATGAGGAGGTCGAGCGCGGCCAGTCCGCCATGCACGCTGTCGTCGGCGAGGATGATCGCTTCGGACGGACCGGCGGGAAGGCCGGGATCGATGACGCCGGCAAGCAGCCGCTTGGCTGCAACCACCCAGGGGCTGCCTGGACCGACGATCTTGAGCGCGGCCTTGATCGTCTCTGTGCCGTAGGCGACCGCGGCGACCGCCTGCGCACCGCCGCATTTGTAGACCGTTTCGACGCCGGCGAGGCGCGCCGCAACCAGCGTAGCTGCGTCCACCGAACCATCGGGCGCCGGCGGCGTGACGATGGCAAGCTCCGGGACGCCCGCCACCACTGCGGGCACTGCGGTCATCATTGTCACCGAAGGGAACGCCCCTTTGCCGCGCGGGACATAGTGCGCCACCGAGCGGATCGGCGTGAAGCGGTCGCCGGCAAAGGCGCCGGGCCGCATTTCCTTGAGCCACATCGCTTCCGGTTTCTGCTCTTCGTGGAAATGCCGGATGTTGTCGATGCCGAAGCGAATGGCGGCGATCACGTCCTCGTCGACCATGCCGAAGGCGGCGTCGAACTCGGCGGGGCTGACCTTGAGTCGCGTGGCATCGAGATCTGCCTTGTCAAAGTCGCGGGCGAAGCGAACGAGCGCGGCGTCGCCTTCTGTTCGGACCGCCTCGATGATCGGTGCGGCCTTCTCCATAAAGCCAGAGAGATCGGTCTCTGAGCGCCGCATCAATGCCGCACGACTGGCGGCGTCGAGTTGGCTCAGATCGTGGAATGATACGTTTGGCATAGGATTTCCTTTTGCGGCCCGACGAGCCGGCTTTCCTCATTTCGATTTCAGGAAGATGTCGAGCCCGACCAGCCTGTCGAGCAGGAAAACGGCGACGGCCGAGCAGGCGATGAAGACCACGGAGATCGCGGCGAGATCCGGCGTGATGATCGAGCGGATGGAGTTGTAGATCAGCACCGGCAGCGTCACGATGCGGGCATCGACGAGGAGCAGGCTGACCAGGAACTCGTTGAGCGCCAGGATGAACATCAGCAGCGAGCCGGTGATCACCCCCGGCATGACCGCCGGCAAGGTTACGGAGAAGAACACCTGGAGCGGCGGCGCGCCGCAATTGGCGGCGGCCAGTTCAAGATCCGGGTCAAGCCCGGTGGCGCTCGCCGTGACCGCCCAGATCATGAAGGGCAGGTTGATGACGCAGCAGGCGATCCCGACCGGCCAGAGCTGGCCGAGGATGCCGGCGTTGCCGAAGATCAGCATGAGGCCGATGCCGGATCCGATCAGCGGGATGGTGAATGGCAGCAGCAGATAGATCTGGATCGTCTTCTCAAAACGCACCGTATATTTCGCCAGCGCGATGCCCGCCAGCGTGCCCACTGGGATGGCAACGATCGTACAGACCATCGCCACCTGGAGCGTGCGCAGGAAAGCATTGCGCAGGTCGGAGGCCTGCGAAATACGCGCGTACCACCGCAGCGACAGTCCATCCGGCGGAAAAATGATGATGTTGCCGCCGGTAAAGGAAGCGCCGAGCACAACGATCGTCGGCGCCGAAAGGGTCACCAGGGCGATCGTCACCAGGGTCCACAAGACAAGCGATTTGCTGCGCGAGCCGCTCACGCCCGTGACCTCCCCATGGCGAGCGTTCCGGCTCCAAACAGCGCGAACACCAAGCCGACAAGGATCGACCCGAGCGCGACCAGCATAAGCGCCAGCATCGCGCCGAGACCCTGGTCGGAGGTGCGGAAGAACTGGTCGTAGATGGCGTTGGCGATGAAGTCCTGCGAGCCGCCGCCAAGGATCGCGGGGACTGCGAAGTCGGTGAGCGAAAGCGTCAGCACCACCACGCCGGCGCCGACAAAGCCTGGACGAGCGAGTGGCAGCACGACGTGGATGAACGTGCGAACCCAGTTCGCGCCGAGCGATCCAGCGGCTGCCTCCAACTCTTCGGGAATGGCGGTGAGTGCCGGCGCCAGCATCAGCACGGCAAAGGGCAGCATGTACTGGACGAGGCCGAACAGCACGGCGGGATAGTTATAGATGAGCCGCATCGGGGCGACCCCGACGAGGCCGAGCGCCTCGTTCACCATGCCCTGGTTGCCGAGGATGATCAGCCAGCCATAGGCACGCACCACCTGGCCGATGAAGAACGGCAGGAATAGCGCGATCAGCAGGAATTTGCGCAATCCTGGCGAACGCGTGCGCACCATCAGATAGGCGTAGGGAAACGCGAAGACGAGCGTCACCGCGGTGACGATCAGGGCGGCAACGAGGCTGCGCTGCGCAACAACCAGGAACAGTGGCTCGGTCAGCGCGCGGCGGAAATTGGCGATGGAATAGTCGTCGGAGAACTGGAAGGTGGTGGTGTCGAGCGTGCGCAGGCTGGCATCCGCGATCTGGATGAGACCAAGCACGAGCAGCCCGACAAGCAGCACCGCCGGAAGCAGCATCAGATAGGGCGTAGCGCGCCTGAACCGCGCCGGCCAGATAGCGGCGGCAACGCCTTCCAACGCATCCATGATGCGCCATGTCAGGGGATAGGCTGTCCTGGCTGCCCGCATGAAGAATCCGTATCCGACGTGGTGAAGGAACCGGTGCCGCACGAGCGCAGCACCGGCCGACCGGCGTCAGCCCTGCATGATCGCCTTGAACTTGGAAAACCACTCGCTCTCGTTCTCGACCTGGATCTTCGACGAGATGCGGATAAGGCGCTGGAAATCCGCTTCGGTGGTCGGATAGGACGGATCGCCCACCAGATCCTTGGGCGGCGTGAGGCCCGGCACCACGCCCGGCAAGCCAAGCCCGTCCAGCCAGACCTGCTGGGCTTCCTTGGTCAAGGCGTGATTGATGTACTGCTTGGCCCAATACAGTTCGTTTTCGGGCAGGCCCTTGGGGATCCACAAACCGTCCGTGTCGAATTTTGCACCCTCTTCCGGCACCACCCATTCGATTTTGACCCCGTTCTTGCGCGCCTCCCGGGCGTTGGTCGAGATGGTGCAGGCAGCGTCGATCTCGCCGTTCTGGAACCAGGTGGTGAAGTCGGGATCCTCGCCGAGCAGCGGCTGCTGTGCCTTCATCTTGGTGATGAAATCCCAAGCCGGCTGCATGTTGCCCGGTATGTCCTCCAGCTTGCCACCACCGGCGACCTGGGCGGGGAAATGGAAGCCGATGCCATCATTGTAGAAGGCAAGCCGACCCTTGAACTTCGGGTCGAGCAGATCTTTCCAGGACTTGGGCGGTCCATCCGGGAATGCCGCAGGCCGATAGGCAAGCACATAGACATAACCGTAGGTATTGACGATCGGGAAACCTTCTAGGCCGGCCGGCTTGGCAAGGTCCGTCACATTGGCCAGGTTCGGCAGGTCGGAGAGGTCTTCCGTCACGCCGCGCAGTGCCGATTTCGTGGCATTGGTGGTGGTGTCCCAGTTGATATGGATCGGCGGGACGCGTTTCTGCGCCACGGCCGCCCAGACCTTGGGCTGAATCTCGTTGTCTTCGGTCAGGTCGTGACGGACAGCAATCCCCGTCATCTTGGTGAAGCTGTCGGACACCCCGGCCTTCAGGCTATCCACCCAGCTGCCGCCCCAGGCGCGCACGATGATCTCCGCCGGCTTTTCCGGTTCCTGCGCATAGGCGCCGCGCAGGCCGAGCGCTGAGGCGCCGCCGAGCGCAGCGGTGGCCTGAAGGAAGGTTCTGCGGGAAACATGGGATATCTTCGGCTTGAAGCGCTTCATCTGCATTCTCCTCTGGGTTTGACTGGTTTCCGGTTCTATCGAAAAACAAGCATGTCCCTGGCATTCCACCCCAGGAACACGCTTTCGCCTATGTCGAACTGCGTGTGCGCGGCGGGATCATGGTCGAAAACCCGAATGACCTCGTCGCCAATTGCGGCGCAGGCTACCTCGTAGACCATGCGCTCGCCTTCGAAGATGGTGTCGGTCACAGTCCCGGCCAGCATGCAATCAAGCTTCGACAGCTGCGCAGCATCGCCCGCGAGACGGATCTGTTCGGCGCGGATCGCTCCCGATGCCTTGTCGCCCTCGGCAGGCGGATTGACCGGATCGCCGACCTTTCCGGCAAGCATCAAATCACCCCGAACGATGGAAACATCGCCCATTTCCGATACGGCCCGTACCGTGCCGGCAATGAAGTTGGTGACGCCGATGAAATTGGCGACGAAGGCGTTGCGGGGCTGGCGGTAGGTGTGGATCGGCCGTGCCTTCTGCTGGATCTCGCCCTGATCCATGACGACGATATCGTCGGAAACCACCAGCGCCTCGCGCTGGTCGTGGGTGACATTGATCGTGGTGACGCCGAGCTCACGCTGGATGCGGCGGAATTCGAGCTGCATTTCCTCGCGCAGCTTGCGGTCGAGCGCAGCCAGCGGCTCGTCGAGAAGCAGCAGGTCGGGCTCAAACACCAGCGCGCGCGCAATCGCGACGCGCTGCTGCTGCCCGCCGGACAATTCGTGAATGCGCCTGCCGCCGTAGCCCCCCAGCCGGACCAGCGCGAGATATCGCTCGACGCGGTCGGGAATGGTGCGTGCGTCGCGCCGACGCATCTTCAGCGGGAAGGCGACATTCTCGGCCGCCGTCATATGAGGAAACAAAGCAAGCCTCTGAAAGACCATGCCGATCGACCGCTTGTGCGGTGGCACCGCGCTCACCGCTTCACCGTTGATGAAGATCTCGCCGCTGCTCGGGGTCTGGAACCCGGCGATCATGCGCAGGAGGGTTGTCTTGCCGGACCCAGACGGCCCGAGAATGGTGAGAAACCGGCCCTTCGGCAGATCGAAGGACGCATTCTTGACGGCTTGAACCCCATCGAAGTCCATCCCGACGTTGCGGACCGTGACGGCGACTTCCCCGTCGCCTTCCGCCACGTGCGAAGCTGCGGCCCGAAAACGCTCCTGCATTGTGGTTCCCCTTTTGTCGCCGGTCGCATGCAAGAACGCCCAGCGTGTCAGGTGGTATATACAACCATATACAAGCTCGGTCTACACGATCCTCTCAGTCGCTCAGATGGATGCGAGATAGCCGCCGTCGACCGGGAGGCAATGCCCGGTGACATAGGCGGATGCCCCGCTCGCCAAAAACACGACAGCGCCGGCCAGATCCTGCATCGTGCCGAAGCGCCGCTGTGGGATCTTGGCCAGCATCGCCGTCTGCCAGTCTGGATCCTGGTAAAAGGCGTCCGTCATCGCCGTATGGAAATACCCCGGAGCGATGGCGTTGACGCGGATGCCGAGCGATGCCCATTCCGCGGCGAGTGCGCGGGTCATGCCTAGAAGCCCGGACTTGGACGACCCGTAGGGTACCGCGGTCGGAATGCCGACATAGGAGGTCAGCGAGCAAAGATTGATGATCGCGCCACCGCTGTTGTCGTCACCCATCCGCCGCGCCGCAGCCTGCGCGCAGAAGAAGGCGCCCTTCAGATTGGTCGATACGATGCGGTCCCATACCGCCTCGTCCACGTCGAGCGAGGGCTGGACTTTTTCGTAGCCGGCGTTGTTGACCAGAATGTCGAGCCCACCAAAGGCATCCGCCACCTCGTCGACCACCACGCGGATGCGATCGGTGTCGAGCACGTCGAGGGACCGGCAAAGCGACCTTCGCCCATGTGCGCTAATTCGGTCCGCCGTTTCACGAAGGGAATTTTCGTCGCGGGCGGTCACCGCCACATCGGCGCCGGCCGCCGAGAGCGCCTCCGCCATGGCCTGGCCGATGCCGCGGCTGGCGCCCGTCACCAGCGCCTTTTTTCCCGTCAGGTCGAACAGGCGAGCGGCGTCCATGCGGTTTCCTGCATTCCCGAAAAAAAACCATGCGGTCGGATTGGAAACGAACACCAGTTGCGGCCGGTTGTCTATACATCTTGCGCTATTGCGGGGGTGCCACCAAACGGCGCGGCGCCGGTTTGCGGCGATCGCTTGAACGACGGCATCCCGGATGCCCCAACAGAGCGCCATCAACTGGCGTCTCGCTGGTAAAGCCATTAAGCTCGATCAACGGCAAAGGGAGTCCCACATGGTCGAACCGCGGCTTTCCGTGCGCAGTGCAAAGGCGCGTGATCGCACCGGCTGGCTCGGTGCGAGAACCGCTCGATCGCCGACTTGGTTGAGCGCGCGCTGGAATCCTATGAGGTTCGGCAAGCCGGTCGTGAGCCGGCGTCGACGTTCTGCTTATGGCGTCGAAATCGACCTTGAAGCAGCGATCCGGAACCTCGGCAGGTTGATGCGGAGCTTGGATCTTCCCTGCTGCCAGATTCATTTCCGAGACGCTGAAGAAGTCGCCCGAGCCTGCCGTGATTGCATGGCTGTTCGCCATGGCGCCTCGACACGCTCGCCCGAGACATTGAATTCACCCTATCGGCGCGATTTTCCTGAGCGCCCTTGTCCAACCACCCCCGCTGAATGCGGGGTGATTGGACAATTTTGCATAGGTGGAAAAGTTCAGCGTCTCAACGGCTGCCCGCCCATGGCGCACGACCCCTAAGGACCTTGCCGGGCTGTGGCTGTTCTTCTTTCGGAGCTACCACCGGTTGAGGCAAGGAAGCCGTGTGACTGGTATCCAAGGTCATTCCGCTGTTGTCGACGCCAGTAGCGAAGCCGCGGGTCGGGTCGCGGTCCGGGTTTTGATTGGCAGCGAGCGAGACTCCTGTCGACAGGGCGAGGAGGGCGATAGCGGTTACAATTTTGTTCATCGTGCTGTTCCTTTCAATAACGAGCAGACCCGCCGACGGCGGCTCGCGCGGAATTGACTCCTGCTTTGCGAAATCCCGTCGGCTCTCTGTCTCGCCATCATGACGAGGCTTCCTGCTCACGGATGAAACTACGCTGGGCCTGTCGCAGAGGTTTGCCCGAGTGCTATCGAAGTGTATCCGAATGTATGAGAATCCATGCGAGGGCCCGCAGCTCTTGGACTTCGACAAATTTGGCTACAATTTTTTTCGGCCGCCTGTCGGCGTTTGCGCGGCCAGATACCTGTCGGGCGCCTCATCAGGTCCAGGTAAGCGGAGCTGCCGAAGAACGCCGATGACGTAAAAGCGGTACAATTCCCCTGATCGGGTGAACGCATAATTTGCTGATCGGGCGACCGCGCGGCGTCCATCGTCAGGTGGTTCGCCACCGTCGCTTTAAATTGTGCGGCGGCTGTGTTGATGCGCCCAAAAAAAGATGGTAACGCGGTATTAAAGATTGTTTCGGGTTGTTACCTCTTGGGCGGGGCGAATGGGATTGGTACCGCGGGCATGGCTGTGTGCCGGCCTACTGATAGGCTTGATGATGTCCGCGACGCCGATGGAGAAGGCTTCGGCCGACGTCGTGCCTGGCGCCATGGCCACCGGGCAGCCAACCTCCATCCCTGTCGGCTACATCGAATTCTGCAGACGGCGGGCCGCGGAGTGCGCAATACGATCAGGCAAGAGCGCTCCAGTCCTTCTGTCCGCGGGAATGGAAGGCAAGCTCGCCTCCGTCAACAAGCTGGTGAACAGATCGGTCAGGCCCGCGAGCGATTTGGACGTTCACGGCATGATGGAATTCTGGTCCTATCCTGACGGCGCGCTCGGCGACTGCGAGGACTATGTCCTGCTCAAGCGTCAGTTGCTCAGGCAGCAGGGCATATCGCTGTCGAACCTTCTGATCACCGTCGTCAGGAAGCAGGACGGCGAGGGGCACGCGGTGCTGACCGTCAAGACCGACAAAGGCGACTATGTGCTCGACAACCTCAACGACGATGTGAAGCCTTGGTCGGTAACTGGATATCGATTTATAAAAAGGCAGTCGTCTACGCATACTGGGCGCTGGGTCGCGATAATCGAACACCCCGATGTACTGGTCGGGGCAGTCGACTGAACCTCCCGAAATAGCGGATCGACAATGCCTGGCGCTGGCGCTCATGCCGGAGAACGGCCAGATGCCCGGCTCCGCGTCTGTTGCCGCACCGGCCCAGGCACATGACCCGTGATCTTGAGTCGCACTGCATGGGAGTTCCATTCCAGGCATAGGCTTAATACGAGCACCGGACGCGCTCCCTGCGGCGCTCGATAAGCCAGGATCGATCAGCCGGGAACTCGACATCATTGCGCGCCTGATGCCGGCGGAGCTTTCTCTTCCTCCGGTTTTATGAACATATCGAATGCTGGAGGTACGGATGAAATTGCGAGACGTGGCGCGTGCTTTTATCTCGAAAAAAAGCAGAGGCGTGGCCTGGTACAAGGTCTCGCAGAAGAAGGCCGACAAATACGGCTTTTATGTTTATTCCAGTCACATGGTCTGGAAGGATCAGCCATTTTTCCGAAAGGCGCTGCAGCGGGTCAAGGACATAAGCGGGATTCCAGATCCCCGCGCTTTTGTCCTGCAAAGCTGTTTGCGATCGATCGAGCGCATCGACGGCGATGTGGCCGAATGCGGCGTAAGACAAGGCCGCTCGACCATATTCATGCTGATGAGCGACCTTCAGCCACGGCACTACCATCTTTTCGATTCGTTCGCCGGCCTCTCGGAACCAACCGCGGAAGATCGCAAGCGAAATGGCCGAATGCCATGGAAGTCCGGCGATCTCAGCACCGACGAGAGCGTGGCCAGGGAGAATATTTCGGGCTTCGGCAACACCACTTTTCATGTCGGATGGATACCAGATACTTTTTCCGACGTATCCGACCGGCGTTTCGCCCTGGTCCATATTGACGTCGATCTATACGAGCCGACACGTGACGCGCTCGCCTTCTTCTACGACCGGGTCGCCGCGCATGGCATGATCATATGTGATGACTACGGCTCCGCGCTCTGCCCTGGCGCCCGAAGGGCATTTGACCAATTCTTCGAAAACCGCCCGGAAGGCATCATCGAACTTCCAACCGGGCAGGCGATTGTCGTAAAGGCGAGTTGATGCATGTCGCGCAAAAGCACGCCTTCAGGCTTGAACCGAGGGTGCTGCGACGCGCTTTAGCGCTGGGAGGCTTTCCAAACAGTCTCTGGATGGCTGCGGCTACGCCGACGGCGGGGCAAAGTACGCGTTGAAGAACTGTTCGACGATGTCGTTGACGACCGGTGTCTTTACGTGCCGTAGGTCCTCCCTGTAGCTGCGAGCAAGGCCTCCATAGGTGACGAGTTCGAATGAGGGAAGGTAATGGACATTGTCCCGTTCCCGGCAGACTTGACCGAGTACAGCGCGAAGGACTGACTTGCCTTCAGTGCTGGCGGTGACGACATCGGCGTCTTGAAACGTCCGGGCCAGTGCAACTGGTGAGACGGTTAGAACTATCGGTGCGTCGGGCTTGTGTTTGCGGACCATGTCCACGATGGCCAAAACGTTGGCGTGGTTTTCCTGAAAGCTGCTGACGTGAAGCGTCGTTTCCTGCATTCCGCCTCCGCCGCGATAGAGCGGTTTCTGTGCCGCTACCTTGCCGCTGGCCTTGTTGATGAAGACCTCGGTCATTCCGAAGGTGAAGATGAATGCCGTGGCTGCATCAAAGCCAACCCGCATCTCCCGGTTCATGCTCTCGATCACCTCTCTGAGAATTTCCGGAGATTTGGCGAAGATGCCGCGGCGGTACGGGTCCTGAAAGCAGCCCGAGCCCCAAGGCACACGTTTCTTCACCTGCCACCAGTCGTCATCGTCTTGATCCCACAAGCCGAGCATTTGCTCGATCTGAAGGCGAACGGTGAAGGTATTGTAGAAGTTCATGTGCTCTTGCCGAGGCAGCTCATCTACAATGGCTTCTGCAGGGTCGAAGCTGATATTTCTATAAGACGGGACACATGCGATCTGTCTGCTTGTCAATGCACGTCGAATTTCCTGCACAAAGCAACTCCCCATAGCGAAGAATATATCGTCGCCGGTGAATAATGAGGTTTTGCGGATTGTAATAGTGCCGGAACTGACAAAGTCGTGATACTTGGTGTTTGATTTGTCCGATCCCATCAAACGGACAGGTTTAATGTATCCGAGCTGGTGGCGCAGCCGAAGGTACTTTCGTCGAATGCGCTCTAGTAATGCCACAATAGCTCCATGATCTTCATATCCGGCCGCCGACGGCAATGCCCGACATTTAGTCCGCTTCGCCGCCAGCCGCAATCAGGAGGATTCAAGATTGACTATAACTTCGAACGAAGTCAGACGTCAGGTACCAGTTTGGCGCATGTGTGACAGCGTCGAGAGAATTTCATGGATCGGCAGGAGCGAGGGTCGTCACAAAAACGATACATCGCATCGGGAAACGGAATGAGCGCAAAGAAACGAATTTCAGCGGCCCTGACGTATCCGCCGGTCAAGCGCCTGATCGTCGAAAACCTGCCGCCGCATAAGAAGCTGTATGTGACAGGTTTGTTGTGTTCGATCGCCGCTGCGGCGGCGACCGGCGCAACGGCTTGGATCATGAGTGTCATGGTCAATACGATTTATGTGGATCGCAACGCTGCCGCCGCCTGGGGTATCAGCCTCGTGATTATCGGCATTTTCCTGGTCAAGGGGATCGCCGACTACTGCCAGACTATCACAACGGGGAAGATTCGCCGGGCTATCGTTTCAGACCTTCAAAACCGCCAGTTTTCCCGAATGGTGCGTTTCGACATCGGCCGGTTCGCCAACCAGCATCCGGCGAAATTCGTCTCCAAGATCATGTTCAACGCGCGCGCCGGGGCCGCCGTTATTCTCACCCTCACAAGCAGCTCTGTCTCCGATGTGCTCAAAATGATTGCCCTGGCAAGCGTCATGGTCAAGCAGGATCCGGTGATGTCGCTGATATCCGTGACAGTTCTGCCGCTGCTGTTCCTATCGGTGGGCGCCCTGACCAGGAAGCTCAAGGCGCTGGCGAGGGGTGAGACGGAGTTGGCTGCACTTGTCCAGTCGATCGGCACGGAAGCCGTTGAAGGCATCCGCACCATCAAGTCCTTCCAGCTCGAAGATAAGGCAGCCGCCAGCTTCGCAAAGGCCGTCGGCAAGATGGAAAGGCGCGGCATCCAGATCAACCGGACATCGGCGTTGATGAGTCCATTGATGGAGACCGGTGGCGGCTTCATTATCGGCCTTTTCGTTATGTATGCTAGTTGGCAGACCCTCGGCAACGGCAAGACGCCGGGCGAATTCATGGGCTTCATAACCGCCTTTATGCTTGCCTATGAGCCCGTCAAGCGGCTCGCCCGGGTCAATGTCGATATCCAGAAGCAAATGGTGGCCGTCGAGCAGATGTATGATTTGATCGATACCCCCGAACAGCGACAACTCGCAACTGCGGGCGAGCATCTCACCTATGTCGAGGGCAGCATCCGTTTTGAAGATGTCGCCTTCACCTATGGCGGCAACAGCCCGGCGCTGCACGGTGTTTCCTTCGAGGTGCGACCTTGTGAGAAGCTGGCGATCGTCGGCCGCTCCGGCGCCGGAAAGACAACCATCGTCAATCTTGTCCTGCGCCTGATGGAGCCGGACAAGGGCAGGATTCTCCTCGACGGAAAGGATATTTCGAAGATCAGCCTCTCCGACGTTCGCGACAATATCGCACTGGTGTCACAGGACGTCTTCCTGTTCGAAGGCTCGATCCGTGACAACATTCGTGACGGACGCCCGAACGCCACCGATCGGGAGATCGAGGCCGCGGCGGACCTCGCCCGGGTCACCAGCTTTGCCTCTAACCTGGAAAACGGGCTCGATACGCTTGTCGGGCCGAGCGGTACCAATCTGTCGGGCGGGCAGAAACAACGCGTTGCCATCGCACGCGCCCTGCTCAAAAATGCTCCCGTGATTGTCTATGATGAAGCAACATCGGCGCTCGACGGCGAAAACGAGCGGGCGGTCATGGAGGCAGCCTTCGACGATGCATTTCAGCGCACGGTGATCTGCATTGCGCACAGGCTTTCAACCATCAAGGCGGCCGATCGCATCCTCGTATTCGACGCAGGCTTGCTC
Organism: Mesorhizobium sp. WSM4846; assembly: GCF_055811415.1. Lineage (NCBI taxonomy): Bacteria > Pseudomonadati > Pseudomonadota > Alphaproteobacteria > Hyphomicrobiales > Phyllobacteriaceae > Mesorhizobium > Mesorhizobium sp. WSM4846. Next base: position 195,283 of record NZ_JBVVPZ010000002.1, on the reverse strand, counting down.
GCAGACTCCGGGACTCATGACGAGCTTGCCGGGCGCAGCGAAATCTATCGCTCGATCTTCCATCTGGAAGCGTCCGCTCCGATCGTCGAAGGCGGCAAAACGCTGCGGCAGAGCGTATCGCGCTGAAGGCCGATGACCAGCTTTTACCACGGTTCCTATATCCGGTACGTGATTGGCGGATTGGGCCTGCAGCTGCGCCGATACACAAAGGCCTTGCGGAGGCTGTTTACCGGCTCCAAACCTCGTTCCGTTCTTGAGCAGCAGGCCAGGGCCGACGCGCTGATCGGGCGCAGGGACTGGACAGGGCTTGAAGCAAGTACCAATGAAATGGCCATCATGGCCGTTCGTGCCCGCGACCCTGAAATGATGCAGAAGGCAGGCCAGGCGTTCGAACGGCTGGGCAACTTCGGCCGGGCGGCCGAGCTTCGGCTTTCCGCTCGCCGGCAACGAAAAGGGAAAGGTGGCAACGAGTGGACTGGGGAAGACCTCGGTTCGGATACACTGCTGATCGATCTTGTGGAGGATGACCCTCGCAGTCTTGGCCGAGTTATCCGCCATGCGCGACTGGCCGGCGCCGCTGCTGCATGTGCGCAAGGCGCAACGATTCGGGTCGAGCCGCGCCTCGTATCGCTTGTACAGCGGACGTTCCCGAATGCGACCGTGGTCCCAGCGCAGCAGAATGTCGTCGGTGACAAATTTGCGACCTTCGAAAATCTCGCCTGGGTATTCGGACGCGATGCCGAAAAGCTTGCCGCCGATTTCGTGCCGCTGCGGGCAAATCCTGAGCTCGTCGAGACCTTCCGCAAGCGCTATCGCTCCATGACCGATCAGCCATTGGTCGGTCTGTCCTGGGGCAGCAAATCCCATAGCAAGGACGTGCCTGATTTCCCCGAATGGGCACGGTTCATCGCCCAGACGCAGGCGACATTCGTTTCCCTGCAGTACGGACAGATCAAGCCGGCGCTGCGGCGCCTGCGCGATGGCAATAATGACCGTCTTATCTATGACGAAAGCGTCGATCAGATGGCCGATATGGACCGTTTCGCCGCGCAGATCGCCGCGCTCGATGCCGTGGTGACGATCAGCAATACGGCGGCGCATCTGTCCGGAGCACTCGGCGTGCCGACTGTTTTCCTGATCGATGACAATTTTCAGACAGCGTGGCCAGTGATTGGCGATCGAACGCCCTGGTATCCAAAGGGCATCGTCATACACAAGGAAGGGCGCGCATGGTCGGCGGTGCTAGACGAAGTCGGTCGGCGGCTCTCGTCGATTCTGACGGCGCGTTCGACGCTGTCTAGCGATAATTGAGGGTCGCCGTGGAGAGCAGACGATCCATCCTTGAGAAGGCAAAAGCTGCCGACCTGCGCCCGCAAGGTGTTGACGGCAAGCGGCTGCAGAATGTTCTCGATCGGGCGAGGAAGTTCTTTAGGCGTCCCTCGCGCCATGCTGATGAAAGCGTCGAACGGCATGTGAGCCTGATGGCGCAGAGTGTCGAGCGGCGTGACTGGCAGGCGGCCCGGGATCATGCGCTGGAACTCGGCCTGCTCGGTGAGCAGCTTGGCGATCGCGGGCTTGTCAAAAAAGCCGGGCGTGGACTGAGACGCCTCGGCGGCGGCAACCGCGCGTGGCAGTTGATCGCGTTGAGCAAGCAAGTGCCCGGCCGGCCCGAATGGGATGGCAGTGATCTTGCAGGTCGCAGCCTTGCCGTCGAGCGGCGCGAAGGCGATCTTGCAATCTTCCTCCAGTTCGCGTCGCTGCTTGGCCCGGTGGTCGCGGCCGCCGACCGATGCACCGTCCTGGTCGAGCCGCGGCTGGCGCCACTTTATCGCAGAACATATCCCGCGCTCGATGTCAGGCCAGAGGCGGAAGCGGCGGCGGCGGTCGACGCCGATGTCTTCGCCTGCTTCGAGACACTGGCGAGGCACTTCTGGCCGGATGAGCCGACGACGCGTGCGCGCTTCGTTCCGTTGGAGCCGGACCGCCGGCTTGTCGCCGATTTGCGCGGCGCCTATCTCGAACATGGCCCGGGTCCCCTGATCGGCTTTGCCTGGGGAAGTCTGAACAAGAGCAAGGACCTGCCGGCCCTGGACGACTGGCGGGCGCTGCTCGGCAGTCTGCCGGGCCGTTTTGTCAGCATGCAATATGGCGATGTCGGGCCGGCGCTCGCCGAATTCGAGCGCTGGGCGCCGGGACGCATCATCCATGACGCGTCCGTGGACCAATTGTCGGATATGGACCGCTTCGCCGCGCAAATCGCCGCCCTCGACGCGGTGGTGACGATCAGCAATACCGGTGCCAATCTGGCGGGAGCGCTTGGCGTGCCGACCGTAGTCATGCTCGACGATGGATTTCGGCTGTCGTGGCCTGCCTTTGGCGAGACGGTAGCCACATATCCAAACGTTCGGCTGGTCCGAAAGGGTGGCCAGGCATGGGCGTCTGCAATGCAGGAAGCAGGTGGACGGGTTATGCAAATCATCGATGGAGTTGGTGATGGCCGGTAGCCAACTCCTTCGCCGGTTCCGCCGCGGTGTCGCGCTTGCAGGCTACAACTACAAGGTCTGGTTCCGTCGCCACCGGCGGCAGCTTTTCCTGCGCTGGCGTGATGGCGACATTGCCGATCAGATGGCGGATTATCGGCGGTGCGTCGAGGCGCGCGATTGGTCGGCAGCGCTGCCGAAAGCCCTGGCTCTGGGTTCGATTGCGAAGTCGAGGGGCGAGGTTCGCCTGCTCGACGAGCTTAGCAAGGCGCTGATGCGTATGGGCGCCTACGGCCCGGCGGCCGAACTCAAGATCGCCCGGCGCCACATCGTTGAGGGCCACGTCAACGGCGAATGGCTCGGCCAGGATGTCTCGGACCAGGTCCTGCTCGTCGATCTGATGGAGACCGAAAAGCAGGGTCTGGCGACCGCGATCCATCATGCGAGTTCCGTCGGCCGCACGCTCGCCCGGGCCGCTCGTCTGATCGTCCTGGTCGAGCACCGCTTGGTGCCGCTCTTTCAGCGGACATTTCCCGCTGCCGATGTGCGAGCTGTTGGTCCGGGGAACAAGGCCGCCTATCGCGAGGCCCAGGCCTTTGCGGGCGTTCAGCATCTGACTGCCGTGTTCGAGACAGATGAGACCACGATCAGGGAGCATTTCGTCCCGCTGAAGCCGGACCCGGCGCGGGTCGCTGAACTTCGCGCTCGCTATCGGAATGATGGGCGGCCGTTGGTCGGCATCGCATGGGGCAGCTCCAACCCTGGCAAGGACCTGCCGCCACTTACGGCATGGCGCGGCCTGCTCGGTCGACAGGACCTGCAGTTCGTTTCGCTGCAATATGGCCGGATCGAGCCCGACCTGAAAATCTTGACCGATGGTGATCCGGCGCGGATCTTGCACGACGTCTTGGTGGATCAACTCGTCGATATGGATCTGTTCGCGGCGCAGGTTGCCGCGATGGACGCCGTGGTAACCATCAGCAATACCGGGGCGCATCTTGCGGGCGCGCTCGGCATCCCGTCGGTCTTTATTCTTGGCGATGGTTTCAAACGTTCCTGGCCGGTCGAGGGCGATCGCACACCCTACTATCCCTCCGCCGTGCTGGTCTCGAAACGGGAAAGGCCGTGGGCCGCGGTGATGGAAGACGCACAAAACCACATGGGCTCACTCATCAGCGCTACTTGAATCCACCACGCAAGGCATCGCGAGGTGCCAGGCAGGTCACGCCGGCGAAGTAGTCAAGCGCCTTTCTTGACGGCAAGAGCATTGTAAACTACCCGGCGGGGCGGCCGTTCTAAATTTCACGGGCAAGAGGCGATGCATATCTTTGGGTAGGTCGAGAACCAAGGCGGCTTCTCCTGTCAGCGAAGGCTTTGTGCAGCGGCTCCTCGCGGCGTACCGGCTTGTGCATCCAGGAAATCTGTTCAAGCGCGGGCGTATCTACGTTCGCGGCAGGGCAGCGACGAGGACTGTCTATTTCGTCCCACACAACCGCAACAATGTTCGGCTGCTGGCCGACGCGGCAGAAATTCTGGTTGACCGCGGCATCCGATGCGTATTTGCGCATCTCGATGGATTGAAACGCGGCGGCGTAGCGCAACCTGAGCTCATCGCCCGGGGAATATCGCATATCGGCTTTGCCGAGCTCGAGCGGATGATCAGACCCGGCGACATGCTGGTGACTGGAAATGACTATGCGCCGCAATTTTTTAGGCGGTTCATCGACTCCATCAACTTCGGCATGGTCCGTGTGGTCGGCCTCATCGGAGGTGCGCGACTGCTGCAGCCGCATCGATTTGTGAGAGCTGATTACATCCTGTCGATGGGACCAGCAGCGCTGCAGCAAAGGCGACAGCCGACATATGTTGTTGGCTCCCCGGTCATTGAGCGTGCCGTCGGAAGCGCTGGCGCCAGGCACGACGAAGGGCTTTTTGTGCTGGTGAACTTCAAGGGGGATATCGAGGACCCCGCAGATCGCCAGGCGATTGAAGCCGTGGCAGCCGCATGTGCAAAACTCGGCCTTGCCCACGTCGTTAGCGTCCACCCCACGATGTTCGCAAAAGTCGATATGCCGAACAAATCGCCCCTGGATTTCGCACAACTGCTCCCGGACGCTCTGGCGCTCGTAACGCGCCCAAGCACGACTGTTTACGAAGCAGTCGCCTGCGGCATTCCGGTGGTGCTGTTTCCGCTCGTTTCGCCCATGGTCGAGTTCGACAGGCCCATGGGCGCCTTCAAACCAACATTGTCGGAGCATGACCTCGTCGAGAATATCCGCGCAGCGGTCAGGTCAAGGCCGACCTATTTTGAGCAAAGCCGGGACTTCCTCAATGCCAATCTGTCGATCGATCCAGAGGTGCCGGCTTCGCAACGGATCGCCAATGCCCTAATCGATATCTACAATCGCTGATCTGCTCGATCAAAGTGCCCGCAATCGGAGTTCTCACGTTGAGTTTGTTGTCCAACTTTTTTGCAAGAAAGCCGTCGCTGCTTGTCGTCTCATTTCCCAAATCCGGGCGGACCTGGCTGCGCGTCATGCTTGACGACCTGGGCGTTGATGCGGCCTACACGCATGACGGTTCCGACCACAAGGATCTGCGTGACATTACGCAGATCAGCGCCGACAAATCCCGCTATAAACGGCAACGGATTCTGTTCCTGACGCGAGACCCCCGCGACACTGCGGTGTCAGGATATTTCCAGGTCAACAAACGCCATGGGCTGGAAGCAGGTCCGATCGGCGATTGCATAAGAAGCCCCAAACACGGTGTCGAGAAGATCGCGCTTTTCAATCTGCAGTGGTTCGCAGCCGCAACTCACATGCGAAAAGTTGCGCTTCTGCGCTATGAAGATGTGCAGCGGGATACAAACGATGCATTGCGCAGCATCGGGAAATTTTTGGGAAAATCCTTTGACGAATCCCAGCTTGCCGATGTTGCTGTCAGCAGATCGTTCAAACGAATGCAGCAATCTGAAATCTCAGGAGAACTGGGTGCGCGCTATGGCGGAAGATTACAGCCACGCGATCCTGACGACCCGGAAAGCTTCAAGGTTCGAAAGGGTAAGGTCGGTGGTTATTTGGACTACCTCAGCGCGGATGACGTAGCCTTCTGTGACGACGTGCTTGCCCGGCTCGATTACTGGAAGCGGCTCGATGACGCCTTTCAACGGCATGGCGTGTCTTATTCCGGCGACCGGGTGTGAATTGATCCGATGCACCGGCTTTGTCTGCGGCTGCGGGCATAGCGGCACAACCCTGACTGCGACAATTCTCGCCTCCATCCCGGCTTTGCCCGGCCACGAAAGGTGATTCATGCTGTTTTGGAAATTTCACAAGAAATTCGCGGGAACATGGGAGGATCGTCTCGAAGGACTATTTTCGTGCGGGGTAAATTACTCAGACAAGACAATCCTGGATGTTGGGTGCAATATGGGCATTGTCGCTTATGAAATTTCTAAACATAGACCGGCCTACATCCATGGTATCGACATCCTGAAACCACATATCGGCGTGGCGCGGTCGATCGTTCTCGGGTCAGACGTCGAAAGTCGATTTGACGCCATGAACCTGGGGAGCCGCAAGCTCCCGTCTGTTCTACGCGACCGCTACGACATCGTTCTTCTCCTCGCTGTGTACCAGCATGTCCGCAGGGGGGTGGGCCAGGAAAAGGCCGATCTCATCTTCACCGACATCATCAACCGCGCCCAGACCGTAGTAGCGCGCGTTCCCGACGAAGAAGACACCTGTCTTCAATCTCTAATCGAGGGCGCTGGATTCACCATGTCTCATCGCAGCAGGTCGCCCCGCGGGAGTACAGTTCTGGCTTATCATCGCAACTAAGGGGCGGCGTGGAACGTTTCCGTTACAGCATGGCAGGTTTTCTCAACCCGCAGCGATCCCGGCGCGCCAACTCTGGGAATCTAAAGGAGGCCGTCTCCCTTGTTCTTTCTAAAATTGTTGCAGGCCAAAGCGCCGCCTCTTCCCTTATCCTATCCTTTCCAAAATCAGGGCGCACCTGGCTGCGTGTCATGCTGGACGGTCGTATTGTGAGGAGCAACTGGCCAAGTTCGAATATCGGGAGAAGCTGGACAAAAGCTTTAGCAAGGACGGCTTATCCTATGCGCGCCTCAATACCGTACTCGGGTCGCCTCAGGTTAGGAACACTGCCGAGATGGTGATGCGGACCGGCTTCGTATGCGGCTGCGGGCATAGCGGCACAACCCTGATTGCGACAATTCTCGCCTCCCATCCCGACGTCTACCTGCCTTTCCAGGAAACCAACGTTTTCTTCAAATGGACCCCACTGGCGGTGTTCCGCTACTGGATGCTGAAGCGCGCCGCGCTTGGCGCCGGAAAGACCTTTCTGCTCGAAAAGACGCCGCGGCATATCCGTCGCGTCGGCCGGATCCGCCGGCTCGTGCCTGGCGCGCGTTTCGTGATGCCGGTGCGCGACGGGCGCGACGTCGTGGCGTCGCTGGCCAGACGTCTCGGCGATCCAGCGGAGGCGCTCGACCGCTGGATCGACGACAATGCGCTCGTTCTTGCCGAACAGGAAGCGCCGGATGTGCTGATCTACCGCTATGAGGATCTGGTCGAGGATCCAGCCAGGATTGTCGAGCGCATCTGCGGCTTTCTCGATCTGTCCTTCAGTTCGGACCTGCTCGACTACCACAGGAACCCACAGCAATGGTTCAAGCCGGCCGAAGCCGAGGTTGAGACGCAACATGCCGCGCTCCGCAACCAGCAGGTCAACAAGCCGATCTATGATGGCCGCGGCCGCTGGAAGACCGAACTGGGTCAAATGGAATTGAAGGAGCTTACCGAGGGACGCGGCAAATTGCTGATGCAGGCGTTCGGGTATCTTTGAGGGTTCCGCCCCGATCGTTCACTCTGGAAGCGCGCGCGGATAGCCAAACTGATCGAAGTCGCGCTCATAGGCGCGGTAAATGGTATTGGCCAGTTCTGGCGTGAAATAGTCGGCAAGCCTGCGGCGCGAGGAGGTGTGCAGAGGTGGCATCGCCGCGCGTCGCATTTCCTCGCTTGCACCGACATGATCGAGAACCCGTTCGAAATCCCGTGCGAAAGTCTCGGTTTTGCCGATGAGGTCGAACACAACGCCTGGAAGGTCGACGATGTCGCTTTGCCTCTGCCAATGCTTGTCGATTCGCCATGTCGAGGTCGTGCAGGCAAAGGCGACGAAATCAGCAAACGACAGGCTCTTGTCAGCACCGACAGGCAGCGATGGATCCGCCCTTTCGCGATGGGCCAGATAGACCTCCACCCTGCCATAGCCCGGCACAAGGGGGCGGTCGCGATATTGGTCGGCCCAGCACGACAACAGCCTTGTATAGGGATTGCGAACGAAGGTGAACCGCAAGGCTTCGGGACTTGTGGCCATGCGATGGAACTGCACGATGCCATGGCGAGGCGCCTGCAAGCTCGACGCCTTTCGGTTGTGCACCTTCCAGTTCTGGTCGCTGCGCCACTCCGACACGGTATCATTGCCGATCATGGCTGCAAGGTTGCTGCGAATGCGGCTGCTCGCCGCCTTCGGCGTGGCGAGATACAGGATCTTGAGTTGCGGGACGACGTCGATCAGGTCGTCCGGCAGATAAGCCGTCTGCATCGCTCTGCGGTAGAAAGCCAGAGCTTCCGGATGCGCCCAGGCTAGAAACGGCTCCTTGACCAGACCGCTGAGATTTCGCAGCCCCGGTCGCAACGAGCGCTCCAGTCGGCGGACCACGCCGACTTTGCGTTTGCCCGAGACGGTCTTGTCGGCGGGCGAGACATGGCTGGTGGTCATCGGCAAAAACCCTCGCCTTGAAAGCAGTCTCCCGTCGTGGCATAGCCGCAACCACGCGGAACTATACGCCAGCGCCCCTATCCAGGACCGGCTTGCCACGCTTAATAGACTGCGAGCAAAGTGCCGCCAAGTTCGAAAACTTGATCGGGGTGCAAAAGGGCGTAGCGAGGTCGCATGGATTTGCCACGGCATGATCAACGGGTTCAAGCTGACCCGAACAAGCCTATCCTGTTCGTGCGCCAGCGTTACGCGCCCTTTGGCGGAGGCGAGATCATGCTGGAAAACATCATGGCGGCGTTCGCCGCGCGTCAACGGCCGGTGGCCGTGCTGTCAGGCGACTGGCCGCGACACGAAGGCATAGAGTTCATCCAGTGCGCCGGCCGCCGCTTTCCCCGCTACCTGCGGGCGACGTCCTTTGCTCGAGCCGCCTGCCGCAAGATCGCCGAAATGCCACCGGCCCTGGTGCAGAGCAACGATCGCCTTCCGTGCTGCGACGTCTTTCGGGCCGGGGAAGGCGTTCATGCCGCCTATCTTGCCGAGCGACGGCGTTTCGAGACGCGACTTGGCAGGGCAGCGATGGGGCTGAGCCCGTTTCACCGCCAGACGCTGCGACTTGAACGCACAACCTATGCCAGCCCCCGGCTAAAAGCGGTGATTGCCATTTCGAAAATGGTGGCGGAGGACATTGTCCGTCACTACGACTATCCGGCCGAACGTGTGCACCATATTCCCAACGGGGTCGACCTGGATCGCTTCAACCTGGAGTTGCGACGACAGCATCGGGCCGTGGTCCGCTCACGGCTTGGCGTCAACGATGACAGGCCGGTTGTTCTCTTCGTAGGCTCGGGTTTTGCGCGAAAAGGACTTCTTGCCTTGATAAAGTCTGTCGCAATGCTCGATGGTGAGCCGGAGTTATGGGTCATTGGCCACGATTCGCGCGCCGATACGTTCCAGCGGGCCGGTGACAGGCTTGGTCTTGGTGCAAGGCTCCGCATGCTGGGACCGCAAAAAGATACACTGCCATGGTACGGCGCCGCCGACATTGCGGTGCTGCCTTCCATCTATGATCCATTCGGCACAGTGGTGATCGAAGCCATGGCCAGCGGCTTGCCCGCCGTCGTCAGCACCGGGTGTGGGGCGCGCGAGCTTGTCGATCGCTTCGAGCCGACGCTTGTTTGCGACGCAGCCAGCGTAAAGGACCTCGCCGCCGGGCTTGCCCGCGCGTTGCAGCTGTCGTCACGGCCTGAGACTGCGGCCAGGGTCAGGGCGGCAGCCGAATACTACGATTTCAACGTCATGATCAGGAGAATGATAGCGCTGTACGAAAATCTCGACCTGAAATAATTTTCGACATATTTTTTGGATCCGTTAGTATCACCGGAGTGCCAACCGGCCGGGGGGGCAGTTTCATTTGAACAACAGTCGCAGTTTTGATGCCGGATCCGTCTGACCGTGCCGGCGCTCTCAGTCGTCATAATCAGCCGCAATGAGGAAGCGTGCATTGCACGTTGCCTTCGCTCGGTACATTTTGCCGACGAAATCGTCGTCCTCGACAATAACAGCACTGATCAGACCAGGGATATCGCTAGCGGGCTCGGGGCCAAGGTGCTGATCACCCTCGATTGGCCGGGTTTCGGTGCGCAAAAAAACCGCGCCCTCGCCGCGGCGACAGGCGATTGGGTCCTTTCGCTCGATGCCGACGAATGGGTCGAGCCGCCGCTGGCCGCGGAAATCAGGGCCGCCATCGCCAACCCGAAAGGCTGTGACGGCTTCGAAATACCAAGACGATCGCGCTTTTGCGGACGCATTGTCCGCCATGGCGGCTGGTCGCCCGATCTGGTGCTTAGGCTTTTCCGTCGCCAGTCCGGCCGCTTCAGCAACGACACCGTGCATGAGAAGGTGGTGGTGAATGGCAAGGTCTCGCGATTGTCCCATCCCATGGAGCATGACTCCATCGCCGACCTGGCGGACGCGCATGACAAGATCGGCAGATACGCGCAAGCGTCCGCCGCGCGGATGCTTGCCGAGGGGAAAAAAAGCTCGATCAGCAAGGCGGTTTTGCGCTCGGTCTGGGCTTATATGAACAGCTATGTCTTCAGGCTGGGGTTTCTGGACGGTTCGACCGGTGCGATGGTCGCCGCTTATTCGGCCGGCTACACCTATCAGAAATGGGCGCTTGTCGCGTTGGGCGGCAAGTCGAGGTGCGCCGAGGAAAGCCGGGCCGGGGTGAAGGGCAAATCCGCGGGCTTCAGAAATCGCCGTGGCTAATTTCCGCGCCATTGTTGCCGAGCTGTTGCCAGACAGTTAGTGTATGACCGTTTTGAAATTGGAGCCAAGGTACTGAATATGACTGATGCGTTTAGGGTATTCGTTGGATGGGACAGCCGTGAGCCGATCGCCTACGACGTGGCGCGGCACTCTTTGCTCAAAAACGCTTCGGTGCCTGTCTCCGTCATTCCAATCAAGCAGGACGAGCTGCGTGCCCGTGAACTGTATTGGAGGGAGAAAGATCCGCTCGCGTCAACAGAGTTCACTTATACGCGGTTTCTCACGCCTTTTCTCGCCGACTATACGGGCTGGGCTTTGTTCTGCGATTGCGACTTCCTGTGGCTCGGTGACGTCGCAGGTTTGCTGGAATACACGAAGTCGAACAAGGCGGTCTATTGCGTCCAGCACGACTACACGCCGAAGGCCACCACCAAGATGGATGGCGTTGTCCAGACATCCTACCCTCGAAAAAACTGGTCCTCGCTGATGCTGTTCAATTGCGCGCATCCTGCGGTTAAATCGCTTACGCCGGAGGTCGTGAACCGCGAAAGTGGCGCCTACCTCCACCGAATGCAGTGGGTCGCCGATGAGGATTTGGGCTCGCTGCCGGTAGAGTGGAACTGGCTTGAAGGTTGGAACGAAAAGCCGGCGCATGGCACACCCAAGGCGGTCCACTATACAAGTGGCGGTCCGTGGTTTGCCGAGTGGCAGAATGTCGACTATGCGGATCTGTGGATAGCCGAACGCGACGAATTCCTGAGCAGTGCCGATCAAGCAGAGGCTGCTCTTTCGCGCTCGGCGAGCCGGTAGCCCCAGTCAAAAAGCCCCAGCGGCTGGCGGTGGCGATGCCTAACGTCGCTTGGGGTTCCCGCGCTGACGGCCGGTCTTCGCGCGCCGTGCTGCGGCACGGCCTCGCTGAACACCGGGTTGGGCGCGCTCTTCGCAGGCGCCGGGACGGCCCGTATCGTTTCGACGAGGGTCGGGCGCTGCTTCGCCCCGGCGCAGCGCCCTCTACACCTGCCCGTCCAGCCATTCCCGCAAATCGCGGTCCTGCTTGTTTTCGGCAACGGGCAGCGAGGGCCGCCTCCAGACGTACCAGATGGCAGCAAGCACCCCGGCAGCCCACGTGCCGGCGAAAACATTCGCAATGAGGTCGATTGGAACCTCCCAAGCCGGCTAGAACATTAGCACGGCATCATTTAGGAGGGCGACACCAATTAGGAGTAGAGCGGGTGGAGCCGTAGGAATCTCACCGCCATCCACCGTCTCAACCAGCTATCCCTTGCGAGGTCGCGGCAAGACGGCGATGAGCAACAGCCATGCGGTCACCTTGTAAGACGGCGCGTAGCATTCTTCGTCAATGGCAACGATCGGACGCAACGCTGCTCAACATATCAAGGCGCCGAGCAATCCAGGCGTAGCAGTTCGGTGGATCTGCCCACGAAACGGGTCATATCCGACGGTTAATCAATTCGGCTATGTCCGAATGTAGCAGCAGGCGTACTGACCGTTTCACGATAGTATTCGGCCTTGGCCTCTGGCAAGGTTCGGAAACATTATATGGAACGCAATGTCCACTACCACGTCATGGACTTCTTGCGCATTTTTGCAGCGCTCTTGGTGCTGCTGAACCATTTCGCGACATTCGCCTGGAGCAGTGCGTCAGTCACCGAGGGAAGCGATGTCGCCTTCGGTTTTCTGTCGGCGTTTGCCGGTTTGGGTGCTGTAGGGGTCGAAGTTTTTTTCGTAATTTCCGGGTTCGTCATTGCCATGAGCGCTGCAGGCGAAGGGGGCGCGTCGCAAGCGCTGCGCTTCGCGCGCATGCGCGCTACGCGTATTTTGCCCGCCCTGTGGCTGTCCGCGCTCGTCAGCTTGGCCGCACGAGCTCTCTATGGCGAGGATTTTTCCCATCTTCTGATGGATTTTTTCAGATCGGTAACCTTGTCTCCCAAGGGCCCTTATATCGACGGGGTCGTATGGTCGCTCGTCGTCGAGGCCGTATTCTACCTCCTGGTAGCCGCGTCAATTTTGTCGAGGTTTCGCTTATCACTCTATGATCTGGCCAAAATAATAGGGTTTTCGAGCTCGGTATACCTTCTCATTCTCTCCGGGTTGCACTTGCTGCCGCCGTCCACGCGGCCGGAAGAAGCGATATCAGTGCTTTCGCGGTTCCCCTTCAAACTGCTTCTGCTGCAGCACGGCGTTTTCTTCGCGACCGGCATGATCATCTTTCTTGTCAGGAACGGCGGCGACGGCCGTAGCGAAATGGGACATGCAGGGAAGACGATATTGATATTGTTTTTTGGCTGTATGGGCACTGCTGAAATTTTTATGTCGGTTGAACGCGGTTATGCATATAAAACCGCCGCGGTGATTGTGTGGTTGATGTGCATGTATGCAATGGCAGCAGGAATAAGGTATAATGAATTCATTAAATACAATATTTCAGGCTACCGGAATTTTGTGAGATACGTTGGGGGAATTAGCTATCCAGTATATCTGAATCATTACTCGGTTGGAATGGTTGTGGTCTGGTGGTTGTTTTCATTAGGTTTTTCGGCGCCCCTTGCCTTTGTACTGTCTATGCTATGCGTTTTGGGTTTGAGCATGGCGGTCATGTCCCTGGAAAAGCGGATTCAAAACGCCATCAGGCGAGAGTTTCCTAGACCCGACGCCAAGCGAGATCAAATGGCAGTTTAGCGCGTCTCCGAGAGGAGGGCAGGAAATCCCACGGCTTTTGCGTGGTGAGCAGGGGATCCGGGCGACTACATCGATAATCACGGGCCGAGCAAGGCGACAATTTCGGCGTGACCTGAGTATCGGTCCGCCAGGGCGGACCAATCCGGCCGCAAGCCGCAACCGGAGCCACCGCGACTTGGCGGGAGCACCAACCCTATGGAGCGCAACAGGGCGGTTGAGGCGGCCGCTCGCCCTGAAGCGCGTCGCCCTCTTCAGGGTGCGTGGCGAGCGTCTCTTCGCACGTGCGAGGCAATCGGGGCTTCAGAGCTAACGCGAATGGAGTACTCGCGCCTGTGTCGCGGCTGAACCCGGAGACAGTTTGGCTCGAAAGAGGGACGGTCAATCGACGCGTTCCGGTCCTGAAACTGCAGCGTTACTCATCGAGCCGAAGTGGCCGAATCTGTGAATGAACGCTCTCGTCCGTTCAAACCTTGTCACCGCAATGAGGAATTCTCGTACCCGGCCCAGCGCGACCTGCCGGCTTTGTGAGGCATCTGGCCTGCAGCGGTTGCACTTGAGTGACCGGTGCTGCTCGATCTGGCGGAACCCGAGGTGCTATCTGGGAGTGAAATCAGAAGGTTGCATGGATGGGGTAGCGGCACGTTCCGCCCGATGTTGAACGACCGCCGGTTCGCCCCCGACAACTTAAGCGCGACCGCAAGTCAGCAGCAATGCCTGGCCTTGCTGTCGGTAGGCTAGCCAGTCACGCCGAAAGCCGTAAGCATCCGGAAGGGTGGCGTGGTCGAAAGTTGCACGGTGTCCATCAATCGCTTCCGACCGCCGGAGACCTCACCATTCGAATGGATGGTGCAGAACGTCGGTCGAGCTTTATGATGAATTCGGGTCCTACTGCGCTCGATCAGGTGTGATCCTTGCTTTTTTGTGAGAGTGCAGTGCAATATCACCCAATGGTTGTAGCCCGTGCAGGGTACTCAACACGTCAAAGCTGGAGTACGTTTTTGCGTAGGGAGGGTATCAGGGGAGGATTGGCGGGGTTCGAATGACGTATGCTACAAGCCTTTCATTGAGTGAGAATGAAAACCGTCCGACGTCAGTCGCAGTCAAAAGCGACGATAAGGCGTATATCAAGGCGCTAGGCTTCATGCCGAAGCGATATGCGGCGCAGACCGCTATCGTCAATCAGGGGGAGGACGGCGATCGCGTCTTCATAATCGAGTCTGGCTGGGGTTGCATTTCTCATGACCTTGCCGGGGGACAGCGACAGATTTTGGACTTTGCCCTGAAGGGCGACATTGTCCTGCCACAGACGTATACGGGCGCTGCTCTCCAGACATTTGTGGCTCAAACCGACCTTGCGGTGCTGGAAGCCTCGGCCAAGACGCTTGCTCTTGGAGCAGCGAAGTCGCCCCACATAGCCTCGCTTTTTCTTGAAACGCTGGCGCGCCAGCGAGCGCTTGTTGCCCAACACCTCACCAATATAGGCCGACGCAGCGCCTTGGCGCGTACAGCGCACTTGCTGCTCGAGCTGAGAGCGCGCTTGGAGCGCGTCGGCGCTGCCAGCCGCACTGGCTTTGCATGCCCTCTCACCCAGTATGACCTCGCGGACGCGCTCGGCCTGACGCCGGTCCATGTCAATCGAATGCTGCGGGAATTACGGGAACGCGGGTTTCTGGAGTTCCGCCAAGGTCACGTCCGCGTGCTGGATCGGCTGGGCGTAACGAAGTTTGCCGAGTTCGATGACAGGTATATCGATGGTTGACACTTACTTTGGCGCACGATGCAAAGGCGGTGCGACGCGCCTTGAAGCCGCGCTGCCATCGGCGACGCCCGCTGTCTTTAGCGACGGTCCGCCGCGCCTGGCAAACAACGCGATGTCGGTGAGTTCTCTGGCTACCATCCCTCCTAGACCAAATAGCTAGGGCCAAGTGAAGGGATAGAAAATTTTTTACCTTTTATTAACCTAAATTAGTGAAGGCACATCTTTTCGGCGATAAACATTATGGACGGGGTAGTGCTGTCCAAGGTGGGGCTTGGGAAATCCCGAGGTTATAGTGAAGGCGACGCGAACAGACCATCGTTCGCGGGAAATAGTATTTGCCTGCAGTACATATCGTACTGGTCTCGAAACGTTGGGTAGAGTTTGGGGAGTAAGTTCATGGTTCCGACAATTCAACTGGATAGCAAATCACCCGGTGCACTTGAATTCGTATCGCGCAAGGCTGGGAATGGAATACATCTTCATAGACATGGCTTGACCGAATCTTGCCTGGCTCTGCTAGACGAGCGAGTGCTTGACCGACAATGTCTTGCGCAATGCCTGACCGCCTATGGCATCGGGAAGGAAATCCTGTCGTTCGGCTCGATCGAAGAGTGGCGGCATCAAGAGAATGCACTGTCGATATCGGCTATTCTGCTGAACGTGGGCAGCCGAAAGGTGACAGATGCAAGGACCGGCAGCGAAATCGCCGATCTCGTGAATGAGGCCCACCCGGTTCCAGTGTTGATTTTGGCCGATACCGACGATCTGGAGCAGATTCTGAAGGCGTTGAATTATGGCGCAAAAGCCTACATCCCTTCATCGATCCGTTTCGAGATCTGTGTTGAAGCCGTAAATCTTGTCCTTGCCGGCGGCACATTTGTGCCGGCAAGCAGCGTGCTTGCCCAGCACAAGGCAAGCGACACAACCGCCGATATGACAAGGCCCATGGCGAGTGTGTTCACGGAGCGGCAAGAAGAGGTCGTCCAGGCTCTCAGGCGTGGCAAGGCGAACAAGATAATCGCTCATGAGCTCAACCTTCGCGAGAGCACGGTCAAGGTCCATATCCGCAACATCATGAAGAAGCTGAAGGCGACGAACAGGACGGAGGTCGTCTACAAGCTCAATGAGATGTTTCCTGGCGCCCACCTGTTGGGCCGATCGAGCTAAACGGTTGTCATCATAACAGTGGCGCGGCTGCATGCTCGTAGCGGGACCCATCGGTGGCGATGCTGCTCGAGCGTTGCAGTTCGCCGCTCTTTTTGTTGCAGATATGGATTGAAGCCATGCTAGACCGGCCGTCGGCGGCAATTGCTCACAAGCCATGGCTTGGGGCGGACGCACCGCAGGACTTTATCAGCCTCGCTGACGTTGTCTCGTTTGCTCGGCAGTATCTTTTCTCGATTCTTGCGTTCGTCGTCGCCGGAATCGTTTGCGCCACGTTCTACTTTGCTACCTCAGATCCTATTTATTCGGCGCGCACCCAGATCCTGATCGAACCGAAGATACCCAGAAACCTTCAGCAGCAACCGGCCGAAGTGAACCTGTCGCTCGACACCGCTCAGGTCGAGAGCCAACTTGCAGTTCTGCGCTCCCAGAAGATCGCGATGATGGTGATCGATGATCTTGGACTCCTGGACAATCCAACCTTCAGGGATCTGGACGGTCCGACAATCGGCGAGAGGTTTCGCAGAGCCTGGATGGGCATCGTCGATGCCGGCGGATTCCATGCCGGCAATGCTGCGCTGACGGATTTCTTCCATAGCGTGCTGCCCTGGCCGGATCGTTTGGAGGTGAACGGGCCGCAGCTGGAATCCGAGCGTCGGCGTCGCGCGGTGGAGATATTCAGCGATGGTCTGGATGTCCAGCGTGTCGGTGTCTCCTATGCAATGGACATTACATTCCAGTCTCACGATCCGGCATTGGCGGCACGCGTCGCAAACGCCACAGCAGAAGCGTTCGTGCGCGAGCAAGTGCAAACGACAACAGCAACGGCTAGCGAAGGCATCGCATGGCTGGAAAGGCGGATGCGGGAGGTCGGTGATCAGATGAACAGGGCGACCCGGGTCGCCCAGGAGTTTCGCGCAAAACACGACTACAGCATCGGTCAGGACGAGACGCCCGTCGCCGGACAGGACCTCGTACACAGCGAAGGAAAGCCAACACACCAGATTACGCTGGAGCAATTGGAGGTTACCGCCGACACCTACCGAAAGATGTATGAAAGCCTGCTCGCGGCATATACAAACTCGGTCGACCAACAGCCTTATCTGATCGCCGATGCTCGCGTGATCACGTCCGCGACGAGCCCCAAGAAGGCAAGTCGGCCGCGCAGGACGCTGATCCTCGCCTTTGGCGCACTTGCCGGGATGGTAGCTGGCATCGGGTTCGCCGTGGCGCGACGCGGGCTCGATCGGAACGTGAGGACCCCGCGTCAGATCCGTCGCGAACTGGGCCTGGCCTGTATTGGAGAATTGCCGCCGGTCAGCTTCAGGCGGGGTGGTTTTGGCCGGCTTGACGAGGTACTCAGGAACCCGGACTCTTCATTCAGCGGCAGCCTCAGGAGCGTCAAGGCGATCATGGGCCTGGCCGGGGCCAACGCTTCGAGGGGGCGTCGCATCGGAATTACATCCGTGTCCCCCGGCGACGGCAAGAGCACCGTTGTAAGCAATCTGGCGGCGCTGTGTGGGGGGTCGGGCACGGCGACCCTCGTGATCAACGCCGACGATAAGTCGGCACTGGCCAACGAACGTCCCTTTTCCTCCGATTTCACCGTGGTCGATCGGGATTCCGGCAACCCTAAAGACATCAGCAAGCAAATCCAATTCATTGAAAAGACATCGTTTTATTATTTGAAGAACGATGCGTCGAATTGGGCGAATTTGCTGATTCCCGATAATATGGAGAAATTGCTGAACGAAGTTGGCAGTTACAGTATCGTCATTGTTGAACTGCCACCGTTCAGTTCCGGTGCCGAAGGGCTTGCTCTCTGCCCGCTTCTTGATGGCGTGATTGTGGTGGCGCAGTGGGGCGTGACGTCGCTTGATCAGCTGGAAGACCTGACGCAGACACTCAAAAACACCAATTCCTCCGTCCTTGGCGTGTTGATGACACGTGTTCGTACTGTTTCGGCCCGGCGTTACCGGAAGCGCGCAGGTCAAGCGCCGCGCTGACATCCTGGCCTCCTCTCGGCAGCACGTCGCGCGCAAAAAGCATGCCCTCGGCCTTGAAGCCGGCTTGAACCGAGGGTGCGCAGCGGTTTTGCGATAACGACATGCATCAAAAACAAGACCTTAAAGCGCGTCGCATGAATCCGTTCAAATGCGACGCGCTTTAGAGTCCGCGGCAAGTCTCGACACCGCCCCGTCAATCCGACACTTGCCCGTCAAAGGGAATCCGCGCCCCTTCGGGGCTCGCGAGTCGAAAAATCGATTCCGATATCGTGCCAGGCATTGAACGGAGCAGCCATTCGTCCGTACCCGGCCTAGCAACTAAGGGGTAGGCCACGCTGCCAAACACCTCCGATCTACCACCTTTTCCTTGCTTGCCGGAGATCATCCGTCGTCGACAAGATGCAGGCTATAAGTTGAAAATCGAGCGCAAGCGGAAGATGTCCAACGTAACCGAAAGCAACCTGCGGCAGTGCGAAGACCTGGCTGTTGAAGGCTGGGCTCTACTGGTCGGAGCCGGGCCCCCCGCGACATCGCTTCTTCGGCGCGACAGCGACGCGGCTGCACGATCGATCACGCCAGACCTTTCGTCGCCTCAACTCAACGCAAGCCATGACCATGGCGCCGTTCCGTTTGAGCCGGATATGCGCACGGCAAGCATTGACGACGATGTGCGGACCGAAAGCCGACAGCCTCTCGGCGGTTGGGCCAAGAGGCTGCTGGATCTGATGGTAGCCTCGACAGCGCTCATTCTGGCCGGTCCGATCTTGGTTCTTATCCCACTTCTGATCAAGGCCACCACAGGCGGTCCGGTGCTGTTCGTTCACCACCGTATTGGATTCAAAGGAAAGGTCTTCGACTGCTACAAGTTCCGCACCATGGTACCGAATGCCGAGGAGGTGCTCCAACGGCATCTGAGCTGCAATCCACAAGCCGCCCAGGAATGGGCAGCCAACCAGAAACTGAAGTGCGATCCGCGTATCCTGTTTTTCGGAAGGATGCTTCGCAAATCGAGCCTGGACGAGCTGCCGCAGTTGTTCAACATCTTGCGGGGCGACATGAGTTGCGTCGGCCCGCGTCCTGTCGTTGCCGACGAATTGCAACGCTATGGCGCCGCATCGCATGAATATTTGAAGACGCGGCCAGGACTGACCGGCCTCTGGCAGATAAACGGGAGAAACACGACTGAGTATTCGCATCGCGTATTGCTGGACACGCAGTACGTTCGGACATGGTCTCTACGCCTCGATCTTTCGATCCTGATGCGGACGATACCGGCCATGATGAAGTTCGATCAGACCTCCTGACCTTGGCGATGTCAGGGGTGCGGCAGAAACGGCCTCAAGCGATTTTCGCCGACAAGGGATTGTCGCCCACTCTATTGTCCCCTTGGGCGGTGCCGCAGCACGGCAATTGCAAGGCCGACCAGGTAGGCAATTTGGGTGACGACAACAAGATAAAACGTCGAGCGGATGGTGTTTGGAACAGACAGGTGAAGAAGACTGCCTACAGCGACGCTGCCGACGATCACCACCAAGGTCGTCACTATCAGCGCCGGCGCGCGCAACGTAAGCCCTATTGTCAGGGCAAGACCGGCAACGCCGATAATGGCAAGCAACACGGCGACCTCGTCCCTGGGTCAATCTACGCTGCGAGAACCAACCTTATCCTAAGCAAATCAGAGTGGCTGGTTTTTGTGAAGCCAAGCATTCAGCTCAGCGGTTCCGGGGGCGCCGTCAGGGTCTGGATCATTGATGGTCGGAGTGTGAAATGCAGGTTTCCCTCGTTGGGGCACTGATTTGCATGGGACTGCTGGCCCTCGTCGTTTATATGCGCTGGTCGCTGATCACTGCACTGATTGCCTCGCTGGCGTTTGGTGCGACGGCAATCGGGACAATAACCTCGCTTGGCGGTTCATCGCCGCTTATCTTTACCGTCTTTGATATGCTCGTGATAGTAGCCGCGCTGGCTCGACGGGGAATCTGGAGAGAAATAGGCGCGGTCTTCGTTCGTATAGGTGCCGCATGGATCGTCTGCGCGCTGATGATCTATGTCTGCATCGGAGCGCTGTTATTTCCGAGGCTCTTTGCAGGGCAGACAAGCGCCTTCGTCGCTTCCCGCACCGGCAGGGGCGTCTACGAAGCGGCCTTGGCGCCGGTATCGGCCAATATCTCTCAGGCGGGATACTTTATTCTGGGAGGGCTGACGTTCCTGGCGGCCTGTCTGCTGCTTCGGCGCAGCGGCACGTTAGCGAATATCAGGCGGGGCTTCTTCCTGTGGTTCAGCTTGCACGTGCTGATGGGCGCCCTGGATTTGCTGGGCAAGGTGCTCGGTGCCGGCGACGTCCTTGCCCCGATCCGTACGGCCAACTACGCCATGCTGACGCAGGTCACGGAAGCTGGGTTCTGGCGGATCGCGGGGGCGTTTTCAGAGGCATCGTCGTTCGGTGGGGCATCGCTGGCAGGGCTGGCGTTCACCTACACCTATTGGCGCAAGACCGGATCCAAATTCGCATTGGGGTTAGGAGCGGCCCTGTTTGTTCTCCTGCTGCTGTCGACATCGTCGACCGCCTACGTTGGTCTTGCAATCGTAAGCGTGCCCGTTGTCTTTTCCATCGTGAAGTCGCTCGCTTCAGGTCGGCTGAGGTTGGGGGAGGCACTGCTTATCGCGTTGCTACCGCCCTTGCTCCTCTCCGCGATGGCCGCCAGTCTGTTCTATCCGCATTTCTTCGATCCGGTCTTGCAGCTTGTCGACAACACGGTAATCAACAAAGTCACATCAGCCTCCGGCCAAGAGCGCAGCTACTGGAACTACAAAAGCCTGCAGTCTTTCTTCGATACAGGTGGACTGGGGGTCGGGTTGGGAAGCTCGCGCGCCTCGAGTTGGCCGATCGCGGTGCTTTCCCAGTTGGGGCTGTTCGGCACCGCGATGATGACAGTTCTGTTGGCAATGCTGGTGCGGGGGGTGCGGGGTGCCCGCGGTCGCATCGATCCCGAGGTCGACGCGATCGCGTCGAGTGTCCGCGCTTGCGCCTTATCGGCGCTCGTGGCTGGATCCCTGGCAAGCGGCGGCGCCGACCCGGGTATCGTTTTCTTGATTCCTCTCGCCGTCGTTCTTGTCAGCCGGTTCTTGCCTGTTGAAGACGACAGTGTTGCTGAGGCTCCTGTAAGGACGCTCCGGCATTCGCGCGATTCCAGCGAACAGGTGATTAAATCGCAGGTCGGCACTGTTCCCGGCCGCGCCTAAAGCGATCTAGGCTAGGCTCAGAGCTTTCGGAAGTATCCATGAGCTCCGAAACCCATAGTGCTATCAAATCCACCATACAAAAGCGCAACCTTTTCGGGTTTATCGCTAAGGAACTCGTCGCAGGCCTTCTTTACCCCCGGATAGAGATCGACTGAGTCGAACAATCCAGGATCACTGTAGTCGTCTATCAGACATGCAGCACCCTTTGATAGGCGAGGATACACATACTCCAAGCTGACCTTGACCGAGTCGTATAGGTCACCATCCAGATGCGCAAATGCAATTTTGTCCGGCAACTGTGTGGGAAGCGTATCTTCGAACCATCCCTGGTGAAGAATAGGCTGCCGAAGATTCAAACGCTTGAAGTTTGCCATGAGCGCATCCTTCGTAGTGGCCATGTCGCCCTTGTGAGCGTTGGCGTGGCCGTCTTCGGCACTGGCGTTCGGGAGACCTTCGAAGCTGTCATACAAGTGAAGGTTCCTGCTTGGATCGTAGTGCTGAAGTATGCGTTGGAATACCACGGCTGACTTGCCTTCGTGGCATCCCAATTCACAGAAGTCTCCCGGTACGTTGTAGAAAAGCGCTGCGCCTGCCAAGTGATACATGTCCATTCTCTGTTCAACACTGGTCATCCAGCCCGTGCGAACAGGTGGTGCGAGGACGAGATTTATTCCAAGTTTTCGGAGAACCTTGTTGGCAAAGCGAACCGTCTGAGACTTGGATGGCTTCTGTTGAATCCATTCATCGAACGTGTTGGTCAAGAAGACGTTCGGTAGGTCAGTTGCTTGCATAGCGAAGTCTCTTTTCCTCTCATAGAGCGCGATGGCGATAGAGCTATATAGTGCGTGTATTGGTCAAGGAAGTTACCTGATCTACATCAAGCAGTCGCGCGTTTCTACCTAATCCTTCTAGCAAGACCCGCCGGGAGGCTACGGAACGCCTACAGTATCGCCGGCGGTTTCTGCCTTGAGTTCTATTCCCGGCGCCTCGTGCCGCTCGGTCGATGTCAGGTCCAGCGCGCCCGTTTCATCCTCAGCCAGTGGTATTTCAACCTTGATCGTGTCTCCGGGCTCGACGGCACTCGTTTCGCTAGCTTGGATTTGCACTGTCGCACCATCCGCCGACGGCCGGAAAATCGTGTAGATCGGCGCAGCCAGCTCCGCATCAGTTCGGCGGGCAAGAAGGCTCGGGGCAGAAACCGCGGACTCGTACAATAGCCGCCTTGCCGTCTCTGTCTTGCTTTCGAGAGCATCGAGCTCAGCTTGCGTTTGACGCAGGTCGATCGTTACCTCATTTTTGCGCCCATCCTGGAGCTCGAGAATTGATATGTCAGTTTTGCTGATTTCCTGACGCCCACGCAGCAGACTGGTTTCCGCCGACAACCTCTCGCTCTGCGCCTGGGCAAGGGCCCGCTCTAGAGAAAACTCGCGCGGGGCCGCCGCAAGGCCTTTGACGACAAGCGCCGAAACCGCTGTCAACTCTTTCTGGATTGAGCCGATTTGCTTGTCGAGGAAAACGAGTTGCGCTTCCAGCGAGGCAAGTTCCTTCTGGAGGAACTCGCGCAGTCCATGAAGCGCCCTGACCTGAGTGTCCAATCCCTCGCTGCGCGCCTGGAAGATCAGGCGCTCCTGCTTCAAGAGCATCGCAAAGACGTCGTCTTGAATGCGGGAGGTCAATTGGGCCGGAAACTGAATGTCGCTGGCATGCGAGAGTTCCGCCTCGAGTCGTGCCTTGCGAGCGATGAGACTGGCCTCGTTCAGTCTGAGCAGGCTCACATCCCCTTCGCCCTGGATCACTTCGCGCTCGAACCTGGCGTCCCTGTCCTCTCGAGTCCGCAACCCGCCCGCGATGCTCAATGCCTGCAACACGGTCAGCCCAGGCCGGTATGCGAATTCTCCCGACTGCGTCACCTTGCCGACAACATAGAACGGTCGGAACTGGACGATTTCCACCGCCGTATTCGGTTTTCGGGCAAGGCCGGTACTTTTCATGAGACTGTCGCCGATCGAGTTTGCGATCTCACCGGTGGTGAGTCCGGCGGCCTTGATTTCGCCGACCAGCGGTAGCGAAACGGAGCCATTGGGACCGACCGTGTACTCGTCGTTGAGAGCATCCCAGCCAAAAATCTTGTCGCGTGACGCACGCCATTCGTAGACCTTGACGCGGAGCTTGTCCTGCGGACCGAGCACATACTCTTTGTCGTTTGCAGCCGAGGCACCCAACATGCCGGCCAGGGATATCCCCGCGTACACCACGACGTGGAGAATGCGCCAACCTTTGCGCTGAGCCGACAACTGGCCCAGGCGCCGAACTCGATGATTTGAGCGAGCGTCGCTGTCGACTGAAAAGGGCAGTTCCTGGAGCATCTCTTACCTCTGCACTAGATCTTCAGAATATACTCGGGCTCCACCCGGCCCCTTGCCACATGTGAAAGGGCCAGGAGATTGCCGCGCAGACGCCCTCGCCGGTCGACGTAGGATTCCGGCCAGAGGCTGCGCATGAGATTGGCGAGCAGATTTTTGCCCATCAATCTAAGTGCGAAAGTCGATGGGACGGTGCCTTTGCGGACGAGGTAGATCGGATTCGCCACTTGGGAATAGCCGAAACGGATGCCGTTTACGCGACCGCTCTTGATGCCGAGGTGAACCCCGCGGATCGACGGCAAACGGACGACCCGCCCTCTGGCTCTCAACTGGCTGGTGAAATCAACGTCTTCCTGCCAGCCATAGAGCGCAAGCCGTTCGTCGAAGCGCAGGCCGTTGATGAATGCGGCCCTGATCGACATGTTGCATCCATAGGCGCTGAGTTGATCCACCCCACGCGATTCAGTCGCAGGGCCGGCCTCGCGAAGCGCCTGGATGCCCTCGTCCCATGTGAGCCCTGCGGTTGTCGCGCCGTCCTTAAGCACGTGTCCCGTCATCACTGCCCAGTCGGGCTGCTGCTTGAACGCCTTCGATACGCCTTCGAGGTAGTCGTCTGCCGGAATGAAATCGTCGTCGAAAAAGGTGATTATGTCGAAACGGTCGCCTGCGACGTCGAGGGCGATGTTGCGCTGCGCCGGCAAGCCGGTCCTTCCGACGACGCGCGATACGGGAAACCGGCAAACCGTGTTACCGGGAATATGGCTGGCGTCGGGGGCCGACAGTATCACGGCGTCAGGGAGCAGGGTCTGTCGCTCAAGCTGTGCGAGAAGCCGAGCCACTTGTTCCTTGCGACCAAACGTTGCGACGATCACCACCACTTTCATCGACGATCAACTCTCCTCGCGAGCAATGGATTACAGATACGGCGTGCGACCACTGCTTGCGAAGTGAGCGCGCTGTGATCCTAATCCGCCGGCCGCGCCGATACAGCCTGCGCATAAGGTTAGCGTTGAGGCCTGCTTAGGCCCATCGAAGTAGTAGACGTACCTCGTTGGAGTACATCCGGCCTCGGGAGGGTGCGGCGCTTAACCCGATAGGCAACTTGTTTGGACGGGACGGACGGCACACAGTCGCTGAGCATCCGGGCAACAAGAATTCCGGAAAAAAAGTGCCAACATTCCGTGAGGGGCAAAGCATGCGCCATGTGCGACAGCCGAAAGCAACCACTATGGTGGGCCGTGATGCCAAACATTTGCGATCCATCAGCAAGACGCCATTTGCCGCGATAGACCGCAACGCCCGCATCGCCGTCGTGCATGATTGGTGCCCCAACTTTCGGGGAGGGGAGCAGGTCCTTGCTCGTATCTGCAAGACTTTTCCAAGAGCCGAGGTCTTCACCCTCTTTGATTTTCTCCCGAAGGAAATCAAGGAAGAGTATTTTCCAGGCGTAATTTTCCACGTTTCCGGCATGAATCGACTTCCGTTCGTGGAAAAGTACTACAGGTCACTTTTCTTTCTCTGTCCGTTTATGATCGAACAATTTGATGTCACGGGTTATGACGCGGTAATTTCCTCTTCGGCCGCATTCTCTCGAGGCGTTCTGACTCGCCCAGACCAACTACACCTGTGCTATGTGCACAGTCCGGTGCGGTATGCGTGGGACGAACAATTCTCCTATTTGCAGCAAGCAGGCCTGGGATTTGGACCAAAAGGTCTAGCTTTTCGTTACATGCTTCACAGGCTGCGGACCTGGGACACCCGAACGGCACATGGTCCTGACCTGATGCTGGCAAACTCGAATTATGTCCGCTCTCGAATCGAACGGATTTACGGCCGCGACGCGCGGGTAGTCCATCCGCCGGTCGCCATCGAGGATCTTAAATTCGTGGTCAACAAGGATGACTACTACGTCACGGCCGCGTTCCACGCCCCGTATAAGCGTACGGATCTGATAATCGAGGCGTTCAGCAAAACGCCGTCGCGTCGCCTAGTTGTTGTAGGCGACGAAGTACAATCCAAGCATCTGCGATCGCTTGCCGGCTCCAACATAGTCTTCACCGGTTATCTGCCGCGGCATGAATACATCGAAAAAATCGCCAATGCTCGTGCGATGGTGTTCGCTGGATGCGAGGATTTCGGGATAACGCTTGCCGAGGCCCAAGCGTGTGGTACTCCATTGATCGCCTTCGGCCGCGGAGGTGCGCGCGACATTGTCCGGCCGCTTGGCGAGAGCGCCCATCCGACAGGTGTGCTCTTCGACCGTCAGGCCGTCGATTCCGTAGCTGGGGCCATTGATCTATTCGAGAAAAATGCACTGTCCATTACGCCGCACGCCTGTCGCATGAACGCGACCCGGTTCTCCGAGGAAAGATTCGACCTGGCGATTCTCGACGCCCTTGGCCTGGCCCAGTCTGTCCAACTCGCTCGCGCAACCGAGTACAATGAACTCTTCGGAGCCGAGAGCTCGACGGGCGATATAACCGGTTCACTTGTCGAGCCAATTCTACAATGAACTCATTTGACCTTCACATGGCAAGTAACCGCAAAACGCTTCGATCGGCCGTGTGCCCGTGCTGCTCGGCGCCAGTCAGCCGGTCAATCTACCGGGTCGAAGCCATCCCGGTGCATAGTTGCGTCCTGCTTAACTCGGCCCAAGAAGCCCATGCCTTTCCTCGTCGCGACCTTGACCTCGCATTCTGCGAAGCATGCGGGTTCATATTCAACAGGGCCTTTGACGAGACGATCATGGGGTACTCCACCAACTTCGAGGAATCCCAGCATTTTTCCAGCACCTTCAACAATTTCGCGAAGGGACTTGCACGCGAGATTGCACAAAAATGTGCGATAGCCGGCAAGCACGTGTTAGAGATCGGCTGCGGCAAGGGTGAATTTCTCCGCGAACTTTGCATGACGGCCGGCGCCACCGGGCTCGGCATCGATCCAGCTTATCGAGCCGACAAAGGCCGTAATGACGAGAACGGCGACGTCAAGATCATCGTCGATTTTTTCGGACCGGACTACCAGCATCTCCAGGCGGATACGGTCCTCTGTCGCCACACGCTCGAACACGTAAGCTCGGTGTCGAGTTTCGTGCGGCTGATCCGCAAGATGATCGGCAAGAGGACCCAGGATTGGGCGGTCTTCGAGACGCCGGATGCAAAACGTGTGCTCGTGGAGAGCGCGTTCTGGGACATTTACTACGAGCATTGCTCCTATTTCAGTCCTGGCGCGCACGCACGCCTGTTTCGCCAGGAAGGTTTCGACGTTACCGATCTGGAGCTCGTCTACGACAACCAGTACATCGTTCAGTACGCCCGGCCGTCAGCCGGCCGGACGACGCCGAGACTACCGCTCGAGCACGATCTGGAAGTGATGCACCGTTTGGCGGAAACCTTTCCCGCCCGCGTGCGAGCCGCTCAGACTTGCTGGCAGGAGCGCATTCGCGCCGCGCACGCCGCCGGCCGGCGGGTCGTCCTGTGGGGCGGCGGCTCCAAGGCAGTGTCGTTCCTGACGACCTTGCAGCTTGGAGACGAAGTCTGGGCAGCAGTCGACATCAACCCCTACAAGCAAGGCAAGTTTACGCCCGGAACCGGGCACCCGGTCATCGCGCCAAGCGACTTGTTGGACGCTCCCCCTGATCTCGTCATCGTCATGAACCCGATATACCTGAATGAAGTGACGCAATCCTTGATTGCGCTGGACCTTCGAGCGGAAGTCGTCGCGGTCTGATCGCGCTCTCTCGTCAAAGAAGAACCCGAAATGGAACGTCCTAAGTCGCCGCAAGTGTCCCTTGGTATGCCGGTCTACAACGGCGAGAATTTCGCCGCCGAAGCGATCCGGTCGATCCTCGAGCAGGACTTCGGTGATTTCGAACTCGTCATCACCGACAACGCTTCGACGGATAGAACAGCCGATATATGTCTGGAATTCGCGAGGCTGGACAAGCGCGTCCGTTATGTCCGAAACGCGCGCAATTTGGGCGCCGGTGCCAATTTCAATCGAGCTTTCCAGCTGAGCACAGGCGAATATTTCAAATGGTGCGCGCACGATGACCTCTTGAGCGGTGGTTTCTTGACAGACTGCGTGCGTGCGCTTGACGCGAATGCCCGCCACGTTATTGCCTACCCGCGCCTGCTGGGAATCGACGAGACAGGGCAGCTCACTTCCTATGTCGAAAGGGTGCTGCCGGACATGGAAGGACCGTGGCCCGCATCCCGCTTCCGGTTGATGGTTGCTGCGCACGGTTGGGATGCTGCGATGTTCGGCCTTTGGCGTCGGGAATCCTTAGCCAAGACGACATTGCACGAGCCCTACTACGGCTCCGATTGTGCGCTTCTGGCCGAGATGGCTCTTCTCGGGACGTTTGTTCATGCGCCCAACGCGATACTGTACAGCCGTGACCATCCGACGCGCTCGGTGCGGTTGCCAAGCTCCGAGCGATTGGCTTGGCAAAATCCTGGTGACTCCGCGGCGAATGCCTTTGAATTGTCGAGGCGGCTAAAACACCTCGTCGCAATTGCCTATCGGCACAGGCGCACAGCACCGTTGGGCATGACACTGCTTCATCTGGTTGCGTGGATCTTGGATCCGCTGCTTATCGCAAGATTGTTCCTGGAACTTGTAGGCGCCATATCTCCGCAGCTTCGTACCAAGCTCCGCGGCGCCGGCCTGGGAGCGCTGAAACGCATTCATGCCGTGTCAAACCGATCGCCTGGCTAGAAACGAGTGATCTGGTGCGACGCCCGTCGGGAGGCTTTGTATGAACCTTCGCCAAGTCACGCCCGCGGCCTCAACAGTGTCAGCCTTCCGAAAATTGCCGGAGGGCTCGGGCAAGAGAAATCTGGTGATCGTCCGGGCGGGGCGTAGCTCTTTGCATGCCGGCTGGACTGAGGGGGCGGGCGACGCCGACTTCGATCTTCTCGTCGCCGCCTACGAGGCTGGCGTCTCCCATGGACAGGACGAGTTCAGCGTATTTCTCCCGGGGCGCAAGATCGCCGGCTATCATGCCTTGTTTCAATGCTACCCTGAAATTGTGACGCGATATGATCTCATTGCACTGATCGACGATGACATCGAGACGACGAAGCTGGACTTGAATCGTCTGTTCGCCATAGGCCGCCGCTATAAACTTGATCTGTTTCAGCCAGCACTGTCTTGGGACAGCTATTTCTCCTACGCAGCGACGCTTTTCATCGGCAAGCGATATTTATTGCGATATACCAACACGGTCGAGATGATGTGCCCGGTGTTCAGCGCCAGGTGCCTGCAAACGGCATTGAAATTGTTCGGGCTCGGCTACGAGACGGGAATAGACCTTCTTTGGACCCGCCTGACTGACATGCCTTGGTTGCGGTACGCCATCGTTGACGATGTCGTTGTGAGACACACGCGGCCCGTCGGGACAACAAAGTCGCTTCAAGGTTTCGCCGCCAATGAGCGTTATGACGTGCAGGTTGATGCTGTGCTGAAGAGGTTCGGCGCTGCGTTTCGCGGGTTCGTAACCTATGCAGCGGTGGACCGGCGCGGGCAGCTCATCCGGTCTCGCTTTCTGATCGGCCTTAACTCGCTGTCCCTTTGGCGGGCGCTGCCCAAGACGCCACTTAGATGGCCGCAGTTTATGCGCCGCTCGACCGACTATACGCGACACTGCTGGCTGAGGCCGGTCAACCTGCAACGGATCGACGTCGAAGGAGTGGTTAAGTCAGGCCGTCAGCCGCAAAGTCTGGGTCGCCGGCTCAGGCAACGATGATATCGGGCGCGAGACCAAGCTTGTGTGCCGCCTGGGCAACTTCGTCTCGATAGAGCGGTCATCACGATGATTGACCGCACGGGTCGGCCGCGCAGGCTCTCCGGCCCAACCACAGCTGTGCCTGTGCCTGGAGCAAAGCGCTCTTGCTTGTGCGGGCTGACGTCGACCAGAGCGCTTATCCGCGCGCCCTCGGGAACGACGTTGACGAAAGTGATACCGTTTGATCCCGCACCCCAGGCAAGGTAATGGGTAATCGCGCCACCAGGCGACTTTGTCGCGATAGTTTTGGTCGAAGCGGCGGACCAACGTATCAATCCTTTCAGTCTTGAAAGACCAGCGGTCATCCCGGTTTCGGGAGGCTTGCTTCGATGAAGAGGTACTGGTCACGGTCGCGTCCCCACAGGTGGTGTAGCTCGGCGGTAGCGACGCCGCTCGCCAGCGCGCCCTCGATAGCGCTGTTGCGATCGAGCGGCTTTGCGGTGGTCATCGACAGAACTTGCGCGCGCTCGAGGAGAAGACTCCGGATTCCGATCTCTTGCGCGAGATGATTGGCTTTGCCGCCGAGAGGTTGGGGGCGCCACCGGCGCCGGCTGGAAGGGCTCCTATTTCCCCGGGTTCTTCTACAGGTCGCGCCCGACACCAAACTAGCCGCGAAGCCTGAGGAACAAGTCTCGCGCATTGAACAGGTCAGAGCGCACCAGCACGAAGAGAGCCGTACAATAGACAGCGGCTCCAAGGACAATTGCGCTAATAAGAAGCGTCTCCTGTGAGGCGTGCTCAGGCGCGCTGCTTAGCCACGCGCTGACGGCGCCGAACATCAGGAGGGCGGCGAGAGCCAGTCGTGGGAAGATCTCAAGGGGTCTCAGCACGTCGATACGCGCGATGCGCTGAGCGTAGAAGAGGAAGATTGGTAGGAGGACCAGGCCGCAGGCTACGAGCGCCACCATTGTCATCTCGAGGCTGATCTGCGCAGTGACGGACAACAGCATCGTTGCGACAACAGAGTAGGCTATGTTCAACTTCAGGATCAACCTGGAGTGACCCATTGCAAGGATCGTAAACGCGCAGAGGCTGTCAATCGTGCGTTGCAGGCCCAGCAGCATGAGAATCTGGACAGCGACGACCCCGCTGGCCCATTGCGGGCCGAAGATAAAGGGAACCGCGATCGGTGCGATCGCGGCAAATCCGATGAATGCAGGAAACCCCGCTATCCCGGCGATGCGGACGGTCGTGTTGAAGAAGCGGTCGATCTTTTCGGGTTGATCTTGAATCCGTGCCACGGTGGGCATAGTGACAGCCATCAGCGGACTGAGGAATACTTGCACCAGAAGGTCGAGCGGACGACGGGCGAGAGCATAGACTCCGACCGCGTGGGGGCCGAGGAACGTACCGAGTAGGACCTTTGGAATTTCCTCATTCAGAAAACTCCAAAAAGTCTGGACGATAAGCGGGCCACCAAATCCTAATAGGTCACGAACCTTTGCATAGGAGAAGGTCAGACGGGGTCGCCAAGAACTGCCAACGAGCAGGACAGCGGTTTCCACAGCCGCTTTTGCAAGGTGCATCCAAATCATGCTCCATACGCCGAAACCGCCTATTGCCAAGACGATGCCGAGTGTGCCGCCGACGACGGTGCCGGCAAGCGTACGCAACGCGAACAAGCGGAACTCGAGTTGGCGCTTCAACACAGCCGCAGGTACCGACGAGAGGGCCTGGATTACGACGACCACGCTGCTCCAGCGGATGAGATCTTCGAGAATGGGCTGTCCGAACGCTGCAGCAATCAAACCGGCAGACATCCAGATGAGCCCGCTAATCACCGCGCCGCTCGCGGCGAGAAGCCAGAAGGCCGAGTCAAAGTGTAAGGACTCAATTTTAGGATGCTGAATGAGTGCCTCCGGTATTCCGGTCGTGACTGGAACAGCAAGAATGACGGGTACAACCATGGAGAGGGCGGCGAGGCCGAATGCTTCAGGTCCGAGGTGCCTGGCCAATACGACAAAAACGGCAAACATGGCTGCTTGCCGCCCCCATGTTTCGACTGCTGTCCAAGCTGCGCCGGTGACAATCTTCGCGCCGATCGATGTCATCGCATGTTTCTTTGCCCGTTGGAGGACGGAACTGCGACTTTCGATCGCGCAGTCAAGGCTTTCCGTCGTCGTCTCACAGCTGCGCCGCTAGCGATCTGGCCTGGTCTACGTGAATAAAAAGGAGAGCCGTCGATCTCTCTCCGGCTACCGTTTATCGAGCTGGAATCTCGCGAACGCAGAGTTGTCGCGGGACACAGATGGCGTTTCGCATGCTTGCTCGTCATTCTATTCCACCACCCCACAAGCACGCATGGCTGAGGATGCTGTGGTTGGCGAGGAAGGATGGCTGCTTCCAGTTCTTATTGGTCATAGGCAGCTCCTCTGGAAATCCTCTTCGTAGCGCAATCAAATTAGGCGGTGTTAAGGCTGATATCCTGATATTATCGCTGCGGGCGCGTCGCCGGGATTCGAATTCGTTCGAGTGCATCTTGCCAACCTTACGCCGGAGCGTGGGAACGTAAACGTCCCCAAACGACGTATGTCTTACGCCCCTCCGGGCAGTTTGGTGCAGCCCGATTACCGCATCCCGCGTCCCACACGCCCATCCGCACAGGCGATCAAGAAGCGGGAGCTACCTCTTTCCGCGCTGGCTGATATTCAAGGGCAAACGAGGTGCCCGCGGCAATCAAAGTGAGAGCGCTCTCTGCCAGATTGTCGGGCTATAACGATACGAGAAAGTCCGATGACCCTTGGTGGAATGGCCGTGTTGATCCCGACCGGCACGGTCATTGGAGTATCCCCTGCCAATCCCGTTCTGCGCTTTCGTGCCGCCGCGGTTGAATTGAACTTTCATGCAACCGCAATCTCCGGTGTGAAGCCGAGCTCCGCTACGAGACTGGTGATCTCCTCGCGGTAGAGCGGGTTCATGACGATGATTGATTCGACTGGCTGGCCGCGCAACGCCTCCGGAGCAAGGACCGGAGTGGCGGTTCCTGGGGCAAAGCGACCTTGCTTGTGCGGATTCACGTCGATGATCGCGCGGATCCGATCGGCGCCTGGCACCACGTTGACGAATGTAATGCCCTTCGATCCCCCTCCCCAGACGACGGTCTGCTGGGGATTGCGCCTCGCGATGTAACCACCCAATCGCTCGATCTTGTCGCGATAGGCGCGCTCGAAATCGCGGACGAGCATCTCGATCTCGCGGCTGTCAACGGAAGTAGCGTACTTAGGGGCAGCCGGCCGCGCCTCAATGTAAAGATATTGCTCGCCGAAAGACGTCCCTGCATCCAGCACTCGAAAGCCAGCTGTCTCGAACGCCGCGTTTAGCGAAGCGGGCGTGAAATAGGAGGCGTGCTCATAAATGAGGTCCCAGATTCCCATATCTCGGAGCGTGTAAAGGACATTCGGGACTTCAAAGAAGAACACCGTCTCCGGTCCGATGCCCGGATGGGCGCGAAGGGCGCGCAGGAATTTCACCGGCTCGGCGATATGTTCGAGAACCTGGCGGCATACCACTAGGTCCGGACGCAAATCCGCGTAGGAATCGCCGAACCAGTCGTTGATAAATCGTACGCCAGGGACCACCTCCCCCCGATTGTCCTCGAAGCTCTTGTCGAAACCGATTCCCTGCGCACCGCTGATCAAGCTTAGCCGCTTCAGGAAATCCCCCTTGCCGCATCCAATATCGACGATCGTCTTCCCGGAGAGCGCGTAGGTCCTGCTCAGGCGCTCGGCCAGCGTTTCAACAAACGCCACGAAACGGGGGGAGAAATGAAGCGAATTCTCGTAGCTTTGCGTATAACCAATGCGATTTTCCTCGAATGAGGCATTGAAGACGTGCGTGCAGCCGAGGCAGAAGGTAGTCGCAAATCTGCCGGTCTGTGCCGCGCGCGCCGATGCCGCGTCCGCACAAAGCGCGTTGCAGAGCAGGGGCAACGCTTCGAATAGCACCGAATTGAGCAGATTTCGCTGACCGCAGACCAAGCAATCGGTTCGAATGGAACCCGCCGACTGCGTCGGTCCATCGGCTTTCAGGCAAGCCATTTGCGCGCGGTCCGCCTGTTTTGTCATATGATTCTCGGCGTTGGGACGGGGAGGATGAATTTTCCGCCGCGTGCACGATACTCGGCCTGTTGATCGAGAATTTCGTCTACGAAATTCCAAGCAAGGAGAAGGACGTAATCGGGTTGCACCTCGAGAAGCGCTTCAGTCGAGCGGATCGGCAGGCGCTGTCCGGGCATATATTTGTTGTGTTTATGGACGTTGCGATCCACGACGAAGTCCACGAGGTCGCACCCGATGCCGACGGTGTTAATCAGCGTTGCTCCCTTGGCTGCCGCTCCATAGGCGGCAATCGTGGCACCCTGCGACTTTAACCGGCGCAAGAGCGTGGAAAGGTCGCGCTTCAGCGCGTCGACCTTGGTGGAGAAATCGCGGAAATAGCCGATTGCATCGATCCCGCGCGAGGCCTCATGGGCAAGTTGTTCCTTTACTGTCGCACCCACGTTCTCGCGCGTTTCCACGTAAAGGCGCAGCGAACCGCCGTGGATTGAAAGGTGCTTGACCTCGTTGAGGTAAAGCCCGTGACGGCGAAACAGCTTGTCCAGTGCAGTAACTGAAAAATAGCAAAGATGCTCGTGATAGATCGTGTCGAACTCACAATGTTCGATCAAAGGTTCGACATAGGGTGCCTCGATAACCGCCACACCGTCATCCTTGAGAAGTCGGGCAATTCCTGCCACAAATCCGTTGGTGTCGGCCACGTGGGCGAGCACGTTATTGGCATGGACAATGTCCGCGCGCATGCCTTGCGCGCGCAGCGTTTCAGCGAGATCGCGGGTGAAGAACGCACAGCGCGTGGGCACGCCGACCCTCTCGGCAGCGGCGGCAGGTCCGTCGGCGGGATCAATTCCGAGCACCCGGATTCCCGCTTCGACGTAGTTCTTCAGCAGATAACCATCATTGCTCGCCAATTCGATGACAAGACTCTCCGGGCCAAGACCGCGGCGGTTGATCAGATCAAGCGCATTCGCACGCGAATGCTTCAAGAGAGCAGGGGAGAAAGAAGAATAATATGGATAAGAATCGGCAAAAAGGATTATCGGATTCACCGTCTCGGTGATCTGGACGAGGCTGCAGTCTTTGCAGAACGCGACGCGCAGCGGAAAAATGGGCTCCGGTTCGCTGATGTCGCTGCTGGTGAGAAGGCGATCGGCCAGTGGCGTTTTACCGAACTCGAGAAACGTCTCAATGCCACTTCCACCGCAAGATCGGCAGGCCCGCTCGGTCACCGACTTCGCATCTAGGCACATCATGTCCATATCGTCCCCCTTAGCCCGGCTCAGTCTGCTTTGGCCAGAACGGGAACGAGACCAGGTGCTCGTCCAGTTCGCAATCGCGGATCAGCTTTTTCACGTGGGCGATGCGCTTGAAGCGCTCCTCTCGAACTCTTCAAGCAAGAGACCAACAGTGCCGAATGCCTCGTGGAGCTGCGCGACGCCGCGTCGGGCCTTCCATTGCGGCTTGAACGCGTGCAGGCTCTCGGTTTCCTCGGCCAGCCGTGTCCCAAATCCTCCCGCGAGGGTACCCATTTTCATAAAAGTCTTCCCCACCAACAAACACAGGCCTCGAACGCCAGTGAGTTCTGTTACCATGGGCGATCGGCGTTCAACAATGCGAGCGAACGGATGATGGAAGCGCACCAATGTGGATTAGGCGGACCTTCAGCACCATGCTTGCTAGTCAATTGCGACTGCGACTTAGGCCGTTTGAGGTAGGCGACTGGTCAGCGTCGGCTGTCGTTGTTGTGCCGCATCCGGATGATGAGATGCTGGGTTGCGGTGGCGTTGCGGCCAAAAGATTGCCTCGGGGGCCCAGGTCCGTTTTGTTTTTGTCACCGATGGCGCCGTCTCCTCACCGCGACCTTAGGCATCCTGAAACCTTGCGGACACGCGAGGCCGGAGCCATAGAAGCAGTGCATCGTCTGGGCGCATCCGAAAGTGTTAC
Source organism: Mesorhizobium sp. WSM4846 (assembly GCF_055811415.1). Classification (NCBI taxonomy): domain Bacteria; kingdom Pseudomonadati; phylum Pseudomonadota; class Alphaproteobacteria; order Hyphomicrobiales; family Phyllobacteriaceae; genus Mesorhizobium; species Mesorhizobium sp. WSM4846. Next base: position 159,708 of record NZ_JBVVPZ010000002.1, on the reverse strand, counting down.
ATTCTTACGCCTTCCAGGCGGGGCGGCCAATCATCACGTTCATGAGATAACAAATGCGGTCGTGTCGATGCTCAAATCATGGCGGCCGCGGAGCGTTTTCGTGAACTATGCAAAGGATCCGACTTCCGATCGTGTCGCCGTCAATGCAGCAGTTCGCGCGGCGCTTCGTGCTTATGGTCGCCCTGTTGCGGTATTAGAGTATCCAGTCTGGATTGGTACCATTGCGTCGTCCACGCCCAATAGCCTCGCCTATCTTGGCGACGTTATCGGCGTAACGCGGGAAGCGCTGGCGGCGCATGCGCGCAGATGCAGCGCCTGGAGAACCAAGATGAATGGCGGACGCTGTCGGACTTGTCAGGGGGAGATTTCGTCGGGCGGTCGCTGGCCGACTACGAAATGTTCACACGCTGCGAAATCAACATTTAGCATGTTCGGCCGCCTGATCGCGGTCCTGGTGATCGGGTACACCCTCGCAAGTTGCGAGGCCGCTCGGGGACAGGGGCCTCCCGAAGAAATTCTACAGTCGGGTCTTGTTTTTGAACGCAAAGAGATTGCCCCCTATTCAGGAGACGTAAAGCTTGTTGGCGATATAGACGGCGACAGTCGACTAGATTTCGTCCTTGGCGGCTTCCCCGAGGATGCGATGTCTTGGTGGCGGTGGCCCGATCTGGTCCACACCGTAATCGCGAGGCCCCGCGTCGAGTTCACCACCGACGGCGTGCTTGCCGACATCGATGGGGACGGTGATCCCGACATCGTCACGGCCGATGGGTCCGATGCTGTCAATCTCGTCTGGTTCGAGAACCCGCGGCCGAATGATAACCCGACCCACGGTCCCAGCTGGAAAGGTCGGGAAATCGGTGCAGTCGGCAGCTGGGGCAAAGACATCAAGGCGGCCGATTTCGACGGGGACGGCCTCGTTGATATCGTCGTTCGGGCGCCTGGCGAAGTGATGATTTTCTTCCAAGAAAGCCCCAGCTCCTGGACCCGCGTGGGCTTGTTCTTCTTCAACTTTGGCGAAGAGGGAATGGCAATCGGTGATATTGACGGCGATGCTGATGTCGATCTCGTCCTTCACGGAGTATGGGCGTCGAATCCAGGCGCAGCGGCAGCACGCGATCCAGCACTATGGCGCAGCTACGAGGTTGGTCCGTTCAATCCTGCATTCAAGGCGCTCGTCACCGACCTTGACCAGGACGGCCGCGCCGACATTCTGACTTCGAGTTCCGAGCACACTGACGACGTCGCCTGGTTCCAGCCCCTCGCCGGACCGACGGGCCGCTGGATCCGCCATGTCATTCAGCCTTCTGTCGCGGGCGCCCATACGCTGCAGGCCGCCGACATGGACGGAGACGGAGACAACGATGTCGTTGTCGGGCAGATGCATACGACTGAGGAGCGCAAGCTCGCGATTCATTACAATGTCGACGGGCGAGGAACGCGCTGGGCCCGTCAAGTGATCGACGATGTGGGTCTCCACAACGGCGTCGTGGCCGATGTCGACAGGGACGGCGATTTTGACATCTATGGGGCGAACTGGGTGGGCAACCCGCCTGTCAGAGTGTGGATCAATCGGCTGGATCCGCCTGCATCGGTCCGCCTCGACCGCTGGACCTATCATCGCATCACGAACGGGCACGTCCGCTCCTTTGGGATCGCTTTTTCCGCCATGGATGGTGATGATCTCACTGACATCATCTCGGGTCCGTTCTGGTACCGTCAACCGTCCGAATCCTGGAACACAGAATGGGAACGGACCCGGCTTGCCGAGGGTGTGGACGCGGTCGCAGCCCTGGATCTCGATGGTGACGGGCGCGGGGAGGTCATAGCACAGCGCGGCGGAGGCAGGGCGCTGCACCTGGTGTGGCTCCATGCCGAGGACATTGAAGCGCACCGCTTTGAAGAGCACGGGATCGGAGAGGTGCCCGCCGCCAGTCATGAACTCGGCTCTCAGGGCCATGCGCTAGCCCAGGTCGTAAAAGGTGGGAAGCCGGAGCTGGCGGTCTCGAGTGGCGGTGGGGTTTTCTATTTTGAGATTCCTGACGATCCAACAGTCGAGCCATGGCCGCGCACCCGCATCTGCGCCGAAGCGTCTGATGAAGGGATCGCATTCGCCGATATCGATGGCGACGGTCTACTTGACCTTGTCGCCACGACCGGCGATGCAAAGACGGTCGCATGGTGGCGCAATCCAGGTGACGGCTCGCCAGACTGGGAGCTTCGGCACGTTGGAAAAGTTCCTGAAATGGTCTATCCCGACCGCGTCGCGGCCGCCGATCTTGATGGCGATGGACGTGCGGACATCGTCGTGACCGAGGAAAACGGCAAAGCCGACAGCGCTAAGGCGTATTGGTGGCACAACCCCGCCGACAGCTCCTCCGACTGGGAGCAACACGAAATCACCTCGCGTGGTTCCCTTAATAGCCTTTCAGTGTCCGATATGACTGGGGACGGCAGGCCGGATCTTATCATGGGCGAGCATCGCGGCGCACTTCGTCTCTCGAGCTGGCATAATCTGGGTGGAGGACGGTTCATCGAGCAGCTGGTCGGCGAAGGGATGGAAAGCCATCTGGGAGCAAGGACGGTCGACCTCGACGGTGACGGGGATCTCGACCTCGTGTCGATCGCGTGGGACGCATTCGAAGCGATCCATGTCTGGCGGAATGACGCGGTCGGCAAGGATGCTGATGGCGACCAAAAGGCCCGCTGACGGGGAGGGCATCGGCCGGCGCCGCATGAACGTGGCGACCTCGTCCGGCACCACCTGTTTACACGGCTGCGCCGGCTTTACACGGCTGCGCCGCGCTCATGCATGCCTCGACGCGCAAGTCCGGGAAAATGCGATGCGCTGAATGAATTCAACCGCTCGACGCGTTAAACCATTCAACGTTGTCGATAGCCGGTTGACCAAGCCGGTGCGCAAGTCGGGCCGCTCATGCCTTTACGACGTTGTCGGTGCGTGACTGACTACGCGCACAAGCATTTCTGGTATCGAGCACCAGCTTTGCGTGCTTGGTGATGTTCTGCCAATCAATCGCATCATGATCTGTCGAGATGACAACGGCATCATACGATGCCAAACTGCTAGGGCAGATATCCACAGAGGGGCGACCTGCCAGGGTGGCGTACTCTCTCGTTCCGGGTATCTCCGGTACGTAGGGGTCGTGGTAATCAACGACTGCCCCGCGTCGCTCCATGATTTCGATCAGCTTCAACGATGGGCTTTCTCGTGTGTCACCCACGTTTTTCTTGTAGGACATCCCGATCACCAAGATCCGCGAACCGCTCAGGCCGCGGCCGGCTCGCCGGTCCAAGGCCTCCACAAGGCGGTCAACCACATAATGCGGCATGTTCGTGTTGATTTCACCGGCAAGCTCAATGAAGCGTGTTGTTACTTCGTACTCTCTTGCCTTCCAGGTCAGGTAGAATGGGTCGATCGGGATGCAGTGCCCGCCGAGGCCGGGGCCTGGATAAAACGCCATATATCCGAACGGCTTGGTCTTGGCGGCTTCGATCACCTCCCAGACGTCGATGCCCATCCTGTCAAAAATCACCTTTAGCTCATTGACCAACGCAATGTTCACAGAGCGAAATATGTTCTCGGTCAGCTTCACAGCCTCTGCCGTTGCGGTGGAGGCCACGGGAACGGTTTGCACGATGATCTGGTCATACAGTTCCTTGGCAACCTGTAGGGACGAAGGGTCGTCGGCGCCTATCACCTTTGCAACTGTAGCGGTGGTGTGTACATCGTTGCCTGGGTCCACCCGTTCGGGCGAATAGGCGAGAAAAAAGTCCTTTCCCAGAGAAAGATTCGTCGCCTCGAGCAGCGGCTGCACGACCTCTCGCGTCGTTCCTGGCCAGGTCGTCGACTCCAGAACGACAAGTTGACCAGGGCGCAGCCGCTCCGCGATCGCACGTGCGCTGTTTTCGACGAACGACAGGTTCGGCTCCCGGTTTTTGGTAAGCGGCGTTGGCACCGCTATCAAGATCGCGTCAGGTTCGCTTAGGTCGGCGAAATCGCTGGTGGCGCGAAACCGCTTGCTGTCGACAGCCACTTTGATGGCAGCACCAGGCAAATGATCTATGCCTGTTTCTCCGCGGTTAAGAAGTGCAACCCGAGACGCGTCGATGTCGAAACCGATGACTTTGAACCCCGCGTCCAGCGAGATCATGGCGAGCGGCAGGCCAACGTAGCCGAGGCCCATGATGCCAATGGTGTAGTCCCGCGTTCGGATGCGGTTAACCAGTTCCTGAAGATCTGGAGCAGTTTGCATGAGATGCTGGCAACTTTCGCTTCAATGTCGACAATAAAGGATCGCCTCAATTACCGCGGGGAAGCAGTTCACAGCAATCAGCAAAATGTATGCGCTTAGCCAGCCCCAGAGCTGAAAATAGCATGGATTGCACCATTGGGAGAACAGCCGAAATGCTTACCCCAAGCCACGTTGTCAAATAAACCTGGCGCTGCCACATTTAACTTTCAAGCGACGTCCTAAAGGATCTAGGAGCCACCTTCGCTCGCGAGATCGAAGATGTCGCGTTTGGCGAAGGGACGCACACTGCGTCAGACGATTAAACTGTTCGGTTGAGGTGGGGAATATGATGCAATCGATCCTGGTAACTGGTGGAGCGGGCAATATCGGCAGCGCCCTCACTCGCGCGTTGGTCAAGCTACCTCAGACCCAGGTGGTCGTCGCTGACAACCTGTCGACCGGAAGTCGAGACAAGGTACAAATAGACGCGGGCAATCTGACCGTAGTAAAGGCGGATGCGAACGATTTCGACGACATCTCGTCGTTGTTCTACCGCTTCCATTTCACCCACGTCTTCCACTTCGCAGCCGTGGTCGGTGTGCAGCGGACTTTGGCAAATCCGTTGCTCGTGCTGCGCGACATCACCGGTATCGAGAACGTGCTGAGGCTATGCAAGAACACCGGCGCCGAGCGTGTCTACTTCGCTTCGTCATCGGAGGTATATGGCGAGCCTTTCGAGATTCCTCAAAACGAGAGCACCACGCCGCTTAACTCTCGTCTGCCATATGCAGTGGTGAAGAATCTTGGAGAGGTCTATCTGCGCACTTTTCAGCGTGAGTTTGGACTGCCATTTACCATTTTTCGCTTCTTCAACACCTACGGACCACGTCAGAGCGAGGATTTCGTTCTGCCGCGATTTGTGCGTGCCGCCCAGCGCGGCGAGCCCCTGACGATTTACGGGGACGGTTCGCAGACCCGCACCTTCTGCTATGTCGACGACACGGTTGACGCTTGCATCGCGGTTCATCGAACGCGCGCGCACGAGAACGAAGTGATCAACGTGGGCAGCGACGTGGAAATGAGCATTCGACAGCTGGCCGAGTTTGTCATCGAAGTGCTGGGCTCGTCATCGAAGTTGGAATTCCGACCGCCCCTTGCGGAGGGCGACATGACGCGCCGCTGTCCTGACACGAACAAGATGAAGGCTATATTGAACCGTCCCCTGGTGCCGCTCGAAGAGGGCATTCGCCGCCTCGCCGACCACCTCTCCCGACCCGAAGACCGCCCTGCACTTAGAAGAGTCGCCTGAACGAGCTGACGGTGGGGAGTGACATGAAGCTCGTATACGTCGGTCAGCCGTACGATAGACTTTTTCCGCCTGTTCAAAACTCAATCGGTCTGATCGTCTACAATACGGCGCTGCGGCTCGGCGAAGGCCTGCAGATTACGCTCTATGGCAAGCATTATCGAGACGATACGGTGCCCGCGGACCTGCCGTTCGCGGTGCGGCGGGCTGCGGCGCGGCGCGACCGCGCGCTGCAGCGGATCATCCACCAGTTTCCGCGCCTGGCGCGCTGGCTGCGGCTGGATCGGAAGGCCGATGACCACTCGCAATATCGTAACAAGGTTCGTCGCTACCTCGCCGTCGATCAACCAGATATCGTCCATTTGATGAATTACTGGGCATGGTGCCGGGAACTGAAAGCAGCCAGCTCATCTCATCGGCTCGTGCTTGAGATGCAGTGTGAGTGGCTGTCACAGCGTGACCGCGATCAGGTGGCCCGTCAGCTCAAGGTGGTGGATGCTGTGGTCGCCGTCAGCGACCACATCGCAAGCACCTTTCGTTCTGCATTCCCGGACTATCCTGGCGTCGTTGCCACTGTCGGTAATGGCGTGGACGTTTCTTACTTTCGGCCGAGCGAGCAGCGGGCTTCCGCATCCACCAGAACCCGACATGTCATCCTGTTCGTTGGGCGGGTGTCGCCAGAGAAGGGGCTACACACACTGATCGAGGCCTTCATTGAGGTTGCGACCAGGTTCGCGGACGTGGAACTTCGGATCGCAGGGCCGCATTCTCCGCTCCCGGCGGACTTCCTGACCAGCCTCTCGTCGGATCCGCGGGTTACCGCGTTGAGCCGTTTCTACGATCGCTGGGGCAATTGCAAATATCGGGAACACTTAGAAGAACTCATCGAGAGCCACGGGTTACGTGATCGAGTTCACTTCGTGGGCAACGTGCCCCACAAGGACCTCGTAGCGACGTACCATGAGGCCGACATTGTGGTGAATCCGTCACTCAGCGAGAGCTTCGGAATATCGGTCGTGGAGGGCATGGCCTGCGGGATACCGGTGGTTGGAACGCGCGTGGGCGGGATGTGTGAATCCATTCTAGCTGGCAGCACCGGGATGCTGGTCGAAGTCGATGCTCCTGGCGAACTCGCCCAGGCATTGATCACGATGCTGGAGGATACCGTCCGGGCAAGCGAAATGGGAAACGAGGGGCGCAAGCGTGCCGTCGAGCTGTATTCGTGGGAGGCGCGCGCAGAACGGCTCAAGTCCGTCTATCAGAAACTGCGCCCAGGCACGCGGGTCCATGTTTCCACACAGATCGTGAGCCATTGAGCCTTAGCGGTGGGCGGCGATCGCCAAGTGCCTCGCAGCTTGTAGGCCGATGTGATGCTCATGCGGCGACCCTCAGTGTAGCGCTCAACCCAGTGAGCGTATCGGTCTACGGCCAACCCATGTCGGATTGAAATAGGCCCGTCAGGCCCCGCCGTTCTCTTCCGTAACGGGCGTCAGGGGCACCCCAAAGGGCGGAGAGAGGCCGAGTGAACCTGGCTGTAACGCTCCGCAATCTGTTCTCCAAATCGCAACGCATTGCTGGTGGCGGGGCGGGTGGCCTCAGGATCGTAACGAGAGGCGGCGACCCAGATTTTGCGCGGGTGCGCCTACGAGCCGCCGGTCCAGCAGCTACTTGCATCGAACCTGAACGCAGGTGACGTTGTCTACGACATCGATTGCGGCGCGCCCGCGTGGGGGGCGGCAGGGCGCGCCTACGCATCTGAACCGGTGCGCAAAGCGCTGCCGCGATTGAGCAGAGCGCTCGGCCCAACAGGTCGACACCATCTGCGTGTTCGCCGAAGCGGTCGGTCCTAAGTGCGCACCGCCCACAGGTGATCTATGAACTCGACGACGCCAGGCGCGAGGGGCTTCAGCTGAAGGTCCCGGGCGATCGCGTCGTTTATGGCATCGATGGACTATGGGTAACCATTCTGCCCGCCTCCTACGCCAATGGGAACCGGCACATCGAGCATGTGATGGCGGTCCGGCGAGCGAAACCGCGTCTATCCGACGGGCGGAGCCGTCGCCTTCGACCGAGGTCGTCTTCAAACATGGGCACCGGCCCAACGACAGCCGAACTATGCAGTGCGGAGGATCGGCAGCCGAATATGGATCGCGCGTTTCTCAACAAGATGCCAGCTGAGAAAGCCCGCGCAGACTGCTATAGGCAAGGTCAAGATCGTTAGCTGCGTAGGCGTGATTGCCGGAACATACATGATCAGTAGCTTCTGAATCGGCCATGCGTAGAGATACACGCCGTACGATATATCATTCCTTCGGTTAATCGAATTTAAGACGCTGTTCTCGTTTAGAAACGCCAAATACAGGACCAGATAACCTCCAAACACGCCCACTGCGAGGGGCGCTAGCCGTTCCGAGCACATCCCGCCTATGAGAAGGAAAGAGCACAAAAGCGCTACCCGATTGCTCCTCCTCACATTCTCCTTGAGCAGCTGAAACAACGCCCCAATGGAAAATATCATCGTAAAACGTACGGCATCGTCCACGTTACCGATGGGCTCAAAGTTTCCAAGGTCGTAGCGAAAGTAGACACCCTGCGAAATGGAACTAACGAGGATTATGGCCAGTGACATTGACATGATCGAAAAGACAAGCGTAACGCGACCGAGACAGAATACCACAATTGCCACAAGCACATAACAGCGAAACTCGTATGCAATAGTCCATAGTGATCCATTAACATCTGGTGCATGGGACCCGGCAAACGCCGATCCTACCTGCGCCGGATTCAGCAAGAGCGCCATTTTGGAAAGCTTAGCCGCCCACTGGCTCGGAGATAGTTCATCAAAGTCACCACCTCCCAGCCAGAATACCAGACTAATGCTGATCAAGTATGCCACAACAAATCCAGGAACTATACGAAGTACACGTCTGGACATGAAGGCGTAGATGCTGCTTCGCATCGCGCTGTCGAGCACGAGGAATCCACTAATGAAGAAAAATCCGTAAACAGCTAGCTGGCCGGAGGTCAATGTACCGAAGATGTTCTTCAGCACCTCGCGATTCGAGTTCCCATCTATAAGTTCCGGCGAGTGGGATATAATAACAAGCGACGCAAAGAATAGCCGGAAGAAGCTTAGAGCGTTGGGCCTTCGTAAGTCGAAATCACTCATTTGATAGCCTTCGAGAAGTGATCTCTTGCGTCGGGCATTGCGATCTCAGCAAGGAGACCAGTTTTTGGGCAGAGCGCGTCAAAGTGAGCTTAGAGGCCGCCGATGGGCATTGTAAGTTCGTCCTTTGAGAGCCGAATTCATCCTTTCGAAGGTACGTGCCTCACGACCTAGTGGATTGATTCCAACGTTTGGAACCTGCGGTTTCGGGCGGCGATGATGTCATCGGGGTTGGCTTTCCAGATGAATGGTCGCGGGTTCTCGGCATTGTATTCGCAGATGAAGCGGTTAATGGCGGCCTGAAGATCGACAACGGAATGGAAGACGCCGTGCTTGAGCCTGCGCCGGGTGGGTCTGGCGAAGAAGCCCTCGACGGCGTTGAGCCAAGAGCAGGATGTTGGGGTGAAATGGACGCGGCGGCGCAGCATCTTCGCTGCCATCTGACGCAGACGACTGCAAGACTTCTTTCCGTTCCGACAAAGGATCAATTCGCAACACATTGCTGGTGGCGAGGCGGTGGCGTCGGGATCGTAACGCGACGCGGCGACCGGATTTTGCGCGACGCATCCAGAAAACCGGCGAAAGCCGGCGTATGGCTGGTCGGAGTCGAGACCCTGACGGCGCGCGGGTCGGGAAGAGCCGGCTTCGGGAAAGCCGCACGCCCGGATCTCTGAGGGCGAAAGCCGAATTGCTGACCTACTCGACCACGACCACACTGAGCGGAAAGACAGGCTCGTCCTCGCCGTCGTCGACCTTGAGGGAAAGCCGATCGGCAAAGGGCGTCGTGCCGAGCTTCAGGAAAGTGTCGATGTGACTTCCGCCGCAGGAGCGGCAAACCTGCTCGGTTACAGAGGCTGCACCAGCAATCATCATGGCCATGGCTCCCGGCTGTGTTGGTTCAAACCGCTACCGCTAATTGCGGCGTGCGACGCAGATCGGTATCCAGTTCACCATCTTGGATCAGCTTCTGCACATGGGCGATGCGCTTGAACCGCTCGCCCTCGAAATCCCCAAGTGCAAGGCCTTCCGCTCGAAATGTGTGATAGAGCTGTTCGATACCGCGCCGCGCTGTCCATTGCGGCTTAAACCCGTGCAGGCGGCGACCAATATAGGTGCAGTCGACGCGATAGCACCGTCTGTCAGGCCCGGCGTCGGGCGCGAACTTCACCCGGCTATCGGGAACGATCGTTTGCACCAACTCCGCGATCTCTCGAATCTGATAGTTTTCCGTGGTCAAGCCGACATTGAATGCCTCGTTGTGGACCAGCTCTCGCTCGGCTTCGAGTACCGCGATATAGGCCAGCGCGATGTCCTCCACGTGGACGATCGGCCGCCATGGCGAGCCGTCGCTCTTGAGGTAGACCAGGCCGGTCGTGTAGGCCCAGGCGGTCAGGTTGTTAACCACGAGATCGAAGCGGATGCGAGGCGACAGGCCGTATGCAGTCGACGCACGCAGGAACGTCGGGCTGAACGATTGATCCGCCATCGGGGCGACCGCTCGCTCCACATTCGCCTTCGAAGCGCCGTAAGGCGTAACCGGGTTGAAGGGAGCATCTTCAGTTAGAAAGCTGTCGCCGGCCGCGCCGTAATTGCTGCAAGAGGAAGCATACAGGAACCGCTGGACGCCGGCGGCCTTGGCGAGTTGCGCGAGCCTGACCGAAGCGCCGCAGTTGATTTCCTCGGTAAGCAGGGGTCGGTAGTCCCCCAACGGATCGTTTGACAGTCCGGCGAGATGGATGATCGCGTCGAAGCCGGCGACGTCGTCGATTTCAATGTCGCGGATGTCTTTCTCGATCGTCGGCACTTCGGCCAACGTTCCTACGAAAGTGCATGACCGGAAGATGTCGCTGTCCAGGCCCGTGACGTCATGGCCGCGTTCAAGCAGCATCGGAGTCAGGACGGAACCGATGTAACCGAGGTGGCCTGTAACCAGAACTTTCATCGATCAATTCCCATGTTTTCCAGGGCGCTTGCCCGCTGTCCCACAATTTCTGAAGGAGATGCTTTTCGCGGATGGTGTCCATGCATTGCCAGAAGGATTCGTGGCGATATGCCATCAGTTGCCCGTCAGTCGCGAGCCGCTGCATTGGCGCGTGTTCGAACATGACATCGTCGCCGTCGATATAGTCCTTTATACCCGGCTCGAGCACGAAGAAGGCGCCATTGATCCAACCCTCCGAGGCCTGTGGCTTTTCCGTGAAGTTGACAACGCGATGACCATCGAATTCGATGTGCCCGTAGCGTGCTGGCGGACGCACCGCCGTCATCGTTGCAAGCTTGCCATGCGATTTGTGAAAGGCGATCAGTTTATCAAGGTTGACGTCCGAAACGCCATCTCCCCAAGTGAGCATGAATGTCTCGTCGCCCATCCAGTCGATCAGGCGTTTTATGCGGCCGCCCGTCAGCGTATTCAGTCCCGTCTCCACAAGATCGACGGACCAGTCAGGCAGCGAGTTCGAGTGGCGCTTGACGCTTCCCGATGCAGCATTGACAGTCAAGCTGCCATCGAATGCGACATAGTCGCTGAACCAGCGTTTGATGTATTCGCCTTTGTACCCCAACGCGACGGCGAACTCGCGGTGGCCGTAGGCATAGTAATGCATCATAATATGCCAAAGGATCGGCTTTGCTCCGATTTCGACCATTGGTTTCGGCCGGATCTCGGTTTCTTCCGCTAGCCGCGTTCCCAGTCCGCCAGCAAGAATTCCTACCTTCATTGTTTTCTCACCCCAATCGCCTACAGTGTTTTGCTACCATGCGCAGGTCGGGTTGAACCACACCGAAGAAGGGATGATCGGAAGCATCGATGCATGACGTCAGGCATACGATTGGCGCTATGCTCGATAGAGCGATGCGTAACCGGTCTCATCCTTTCGATGTAGCAGACTGGCAGGCGTCGGCGGTCATCATTGCACCCCATCCCGATGATGAAACGCTGGGATGTGGAGGGGTTGCCAGCAAGAAGTTTAGCTCGGGCGCCGATGTCCGGTTTATTTTTGTCACCGACGGTTCGGCATCCCATGCAAATCGGGTTGACAGGGAGGCGCTGCGGATCGCCCGCGAGGACGAAGCGATCGAGGCGGTTTGCCGGTTGGGAGGGTCGGCCGATCGGGTGAGATTCCTGCGTGTTCCCGACGGCACGGCAAAGCATCACATCGGCAAGATCGCAGAGGCGATCGCTGAGTTGCTTTTCGTTTGGCAACCGCAGAGCGTGTTCGTCACCCATGCAAAAGAGCCGCCCGCGGACCATGTTGCCACCAATCTTGGCGCCCGAGGCGCGCTGCAACTGTATGGCCGGCGCGTGACCGTGTTCGAATATCCCGTCTGGTACTGGTATCAGTGGCCCTGGGTTCGTCTCCACGATCGAGTGCTTGGATTCAATCGCACCGCATTGCGGCAGACGGTCCGGACCCTTGCCGGCTTGCGCGGCGTTAAGATGTTCAACTCCCACGCTTTTATCGGCGACGTGATAGATGCAAAACGTCACGCGCTGGCAGCTCACCGGTCCCAGATGGAGCGGCCAGCGGGACTCGACGACTGGCCTATCCTGGCGGATGTAGGTGGTGGCGATTTTCTGAATCGGCTGCTGAGCGAGCACGAGATATTCACGCGATACGAGCTTAATGCGTGAACATAAGCGGCCTGAAGCGTCTCGGGAGGAAGTCGGCGGGCGGCCATGACCTCTTCGGGGTTCGAGCCAAAGCTGCGGTGCGGCTTCGATCCCTCTGCGACTTTACTTGCCGCCCGTTTTGGATGAACCGCCGTCCCATCCAAGACGGAGCCTCGGGTCCGTTCTGGTATCGCCGGCCGGCCGATCCCTGGCAAGGTGAATGGGAACAGGCCGGCTCGGCGAGGGAGTGGATGCGATCGCGGCAATCGACCTTGACGACGACGGACGCGGGGAAGTGATCGCCCGGCGCGGCGGGGGCGAGACACTGAACCTGGCGTGGCTTCAGGCGCAGCAGGCGTCAGCGCGGGGCTTTGAGGAACATGCGATCGGCGAGGTTCCCGCCGCCAGCCACGATCTCGGGGCACGGCCATGCACCGTCGCAGAACGTCGAAGGAGGCCGGCCGAGCTTGCGGTCGCAAGCGGTCTCGGAGTGTTCTACTTTCCCATCCCCGGCGACACGGCGGCGGGGGGCCGCTAACCCGCATTTGCCCTGAGGCCTCTGACGAGGGGATCGCGTTCGCCTATATCGACGGCGACATCCTGCTTGACCTTGCGGCCACTACCGGCAACGCAAAGGAGATCGCATGGTGGGGCAATCCGAGGGATGGCTCTGCCGACTGGCAGCGCCGCGACGTCGCCAATGCCCCCAACATGGTCTATCCGGACCGCGTGGCGGTCGCCGATCTGGACGGCGAGGGACGAACCGACATCGTCGTGAGTGAAGAAAACGGGCAGGCCGACCACGCAAAGGCCTATTGGTGGCGCAATCCCGGCGACATCAAGCAAAACTGGGAGCAGCAGGAGATCACCTCGCGCGGCTCGCTCAACAGTCTTTCGGTGGCCGATATGAATGACGATGGCCGGCCGGACCTCGTCATGGGCGAGCACCGCGGCGCCCTGCGCCTTTCGCTCTGGCGCAATCTGGGAGGCGGGCGGTTCATCGAGCAATTGGTCGGCGAGGGCGTCGAGAGTCATCTCGGCGCCCGCACGGTCGACCTCGACGGCGACGGCGATCGTGAGATCGTTTCGAAGGGGTGGGATGCTTCCCAGGCCATCCATGTCTCGCGCAACGATGCCACCGTTCCATCGGACCGGGAGGCCGGGCAGGTACCCCCAAGATGAGATATCGCCCACAATCGGAGTAGCGATCAGTCGGAGGAGGTAGGAGCCGGCCAACCGGTTGTCGGGCTCGATCCCGGGCGCGCAATCTGTCACCTTCGCGGCGAGCGGCACGGGCTGGCCCCGTCCCCGAGGCGTCGAAGAATGGGAAAGAGCGCGTGACATTGACGGCAAGGTTCCTCAGCGTGTTCAGCGACGCGCGCGTCATAGCCAAGGGAGAGGCCGCCGGTCTCAAACTGGTGGCGAAGACCGCCGACCCGAACTTTGTTCGCGGCACCTACGAGCCGCCCATCCAACAGGCGATCGCGGCAAACCTGGCGCCTGGGGACGCCTTTTTCGACATCGGCGCGAATATAGGTTTCTTCAGCCTCATCGCCGCGCGCCGCGTCGGGCCGCGCGGTCAAGTCTATGCGTTCGAACCTGTTCCCCGCAATGCCGCAGCTGTCGCAGAGAGTGCACGGCTTAGCGGGTTCGACACAATACGGGTGTTCGCCGAAGCTGCGGGCGCCACATCCGGCCGTGGCCAGCTTCTGCTCGCCCATCACATCGGCGGCGCCGCGCTTGCCTCGGCGGGAGCACCGCCGGACATGAGCGGCCGCCTGGAGGTCAGCATAGTCGCCATCGACGATGCCATCGCCCAGCGAGGCCTCAGGCCGCCCTCGCTGGTCAAGATCGACGTGGAAGGCGCCGAAATTGACGTCCTGGGCGGTATGACGGAAACACTGCGGCGACACCGTCCGAAGGTGATTTATGAGGTAGACGATGCAACGCGCGAGGGGCTCAACCGCAAGGCCCGACAGATCGCGGAACTCCTGACTGCTGCAGGCTACGCATTAAAACCGCTGCCAGCCTCCTATGGCAATGGGGAATGGCGGGTCGAACACGTCTTGGCGCGGCCGGTGGGCGCTTAAGAACTATCTTCGCGGGCGTCATGCGAGACAGCAAGCCTGATCAATGGGACAAGCGAGGCAGTGCGCGACTTCTGCCCAGGACTGCGAAACGTCATTGATGCCTTGAAGAATCTCGTACGACGACGTGAGGAGGGTCTTGTTGTTGCACCGTCATGACTGGGTAGAAACTGCTGAAGAGGCTGGGTCCGGCGTTGCCCGGCCGGAGGTTCTTGTCGCAGACGATTTTCAAGATAAACGCGCCCGCGGTGCGGTAATTGGCACCTTGGCAGTCAAGGGAGGTGTCAGGCGAGGACGTGACATCGAACGCCAGATCGCGATCGATCACGGCGCACTTCGTTTCCAGCCGCTCGTCAGGCCAGGTTGGGGCCGGCAAGGGATCTCCTATGGTCCCTTTCAGCGAGAGGCTGGTCTGGTGCTATTGGTCTCGATCACCAACGGCCACAACACATCGCAGGGATCGCCATTGCCTGATGACCTCGCCAGGCGGCTCTACCGTTGGTTGCGAGGACCCGGCATTGACCCATGGCCCGGCCGACTGGTTGCCCTGATACGTGCGCCACGAAAGAGGCTCACCCTTCGCCGTTTTTGGTGGTGGACGCTTAGCACCTCCAGAACCTACCGGGGATCGAACATCGACGAGAACCTGGCTGTCGGCTGGTTCCCCAGTGAGGCGCCGATTAATCCCGTGGAAGAGGGCTGCGGCTTTGTCGTGCATGCCGCAGAAGGCGAAAACGGCGAGCTGTGGGCTCGTGTAGGAAAGCAATGCCTGAGTGCGTTTCGGCGCCTAAAGAATGTTCATGTCTATTATGTCGTGGCGTTGCGAGAGCAGGGCGCTGTCTATTATGCGGCCGCCGACCAAAAAGCCCACGGTCTTGCCGCTTTTCCGATGATGCGTCCGATCGCGATCGATCCTTTCAACAAGGACGAAAAGCTGTTTGCGGGTGTTCATCAGTCGGCACTTGGCCAGATCGGTTTTCGGGTCGACACACGCGTCCAAGCGGTCCAAGTCGGGCGGATACCTCAATTTTCGACGCTGTTTGGCACCGCCCACGCCGCCGATGCACTCGTCGAAGGCTGGCCGGGGCAAATCGCTGCAATCGGGGGGCGGTGGCATTTTTCGCAGGACGCTGGCGATAACCTATCCGTCGTCGATCCTGGTCGCCCTTCAGGATTGATCCACGGGCTGCTGGCAATTGGCGCCGTCTCGGATATGTGTGGTCTTGTTTGTCGGTTTCGGGACAACGACAATTTCTGGGTGCTGAAACTGTCGACGCTCGGATGGACCTTGGTGCGCAAGCAATCGGGCAAAGAGATTACGATCGCGACCGGTACGGAACACGCTTTGCGCAGCTGTTCTACCCATTCGGTCCAGATTCTTGACTGGAACGGTCAGGTGAGCTGCTTTCTTGACGGGGTTCGCCTTTTCGAAGCTGTCAATGCCGATTCAGTCGAGAACGCTACCGGAGTAGGTATATGGAAAAGCTTCGATAGCGAGCCGCGCTGGCATAATTTCGAGGCTCATCCTTGCGAAGTTCCCATCCCATTTATGGCGCCTCTGGGGGCACCTTGGAACCAACTCGGAGCAACCCTGTCCTATGCCGACGGTTTTACCGGTACTGCCGGCGAACTAGATCGCCGCACGTCGGAGCTGGGCGACGGGCAATGGGCCAGAACACTGGGCACCGGTGTCATCGACGTTGATGGGCTGGGCAGCGCGCGTGTGCGCGCGAGCGTAGACAGACCGAACCCAGGTCGAACATTTTATTCGCTGCCATGGGACCTACCGGGATTCGCCGATCTCGAGGCCACAATCGAGCCTCCTGGGGAGCGCCGAGGACAAGATCAGCGCGGCCGGGCAGGACTGCTTTTCTGGCAAGACAGCGACAACTACGTTTGTGTCACGACTTGGCTCGACGACGTCTACCAGGGTGCATCGATTTCGGTGTTCATCAAGCGGCTCGGCTTTGAGGAACTTTATGACGCGGTTTGGACAAATGTGGCGGACAAGGTCGTTTGGGGAAAACCTTTTCGCATGCGCGTTGCGTTCGACGGAAATCGGTTTGCAATCTTGATCGACGACGAACTGGTGATGCAGCGAAGCCTCACCGATATCTATCCCGACGATGCCGCCCTTCAAATTTTTAGGGTCGGACTCGCCGTCAACTGGGAGTGGGGAGATGACACGGGCTCGGTGTTCACGTCGTTCAAGGCCCGGCGCTGAGCGAAAGAGCGGTTTCGCTTTCCAAGCCATGAACGGTTGGATGACGACGGCCATGTCGTACAGGTCCCGGGTCGACTGGGCTATTTTTTCCCCCGAATAGAGATCGGCGACCCGCGCGGCTTCCTGGCGTCCCAGGTTCGCCGCCCGCCTGCATATCAAGAAAGGCCGATGATATGGGCTGCAAGCGCTTCCGGGTCATTCTTTTCAACCACAACGCCATCGCCAGTCGCTTCCACGATTTCGGTCATGCCGCTGACGCGAGTGGCTACGAGAGGAGTACCATTCGACAGCGCCTCGGCAGGCTCATTCCGAAGGACTCGCTGAGAGATGGATTATCAGAAGCGTTGCTTCGGCATATCGCGCGGCCATTCTTCGTAGGGCAGGGTGCCAACGAAGCTCAGAGTGGGATCATCGCGCAGCGCGGCATAGTAGGGACCGGGGTATGCGCTACCGTTGTGGTAGAAGCGAGCGAGATCGCAGACTTCGCGGTCCGCACTCAGGTCAATCAGGAACTCACGAGGAAGCGTTGCCGATGGGGCCGACGATCTCGCGGCGGGACTTCAGGACAGGCCGCGATAACGGTCTGCCAAGCTTCAATCAGCGTGTGAATGCCTTTTCGGGCGACACACGGCCCAACGAACAATACTTTTCCTGGTATTCGCGCTACGGCGACGTCCTGGTTCGCGGGGGCGCTCCATTCGGCAGGACTGCGAAAATTGTGCCCATTTCAGCAAAGCACGTGCGCCGCCGTCACGACATGTTCTGAGCACCGACGGTGAGATCGCTGGCGCGAGGGCTCGGTTCATCGCGTGGCGGTCAAGTTCTGCAAGCCCGTCACAGTGCATGTGCAACACGATTGCTGCTTGCGGCGCCCCCTATCGAATGGCGGGCATGCGGAAAATTCCGGGGCTTGGACCACGTCGGGCGATAGACGGCGTATTGTCCGAATGGCTTGGGCGAGAAAGTCGAATGCGTAGAGACTTTGTGCCACCAACGGCGACCGCGGCCAGGGGCGTGACCGTGTCAAATGGCTGGCTCAGGATTACGACTTTCATCGAGCCCGCAGCCTATGGCGCTGGTCCATTTTTACGAGCGTCTCCAAATGCAGTTGGTCCAACGCGGCCGCGATGGCACCGGCGGATATCCAGATTGTGCAGTGATCACAACGCCTGTCGCCGCAAGGAGGCAGAAAGCCGAATCAAGGTGGATGGGATCGATTTCCTCCCGCTGGATAATGGCGTCAGGTGGACCCCTCGTTTACCGGAGCAGCCAGAATATTGGGCACCACCATGGCGAGCGCCGCAATCCCGAACGCCTCGGGGCCAAGGTGCCGCGCCAGCACCACAAATGCACCGAGCATAGCGATCTGTCGGCCCCAGCTATCGACTGCGGCCCAAACAGCGCCAGTCACGACCTGTCGGCCGAAAAAATCATTGGACCGCCAGCTAAGGCTCGTTGGCAAACAGAACCGTGTGTCTGGAGCGAAACTCATACGAATGGATCAATTCCGCCACGATCTGTTCTCCACTCGCCTTGTCGCTGTCCAGTTTCGACACGTAAGCAGAAAGTCCCTGGCCGTCTGGCTCCCGTCCCAGCAATGTCCGATAGAGAAGGGCCACGTATTGCGCGTTTCCAAGCCCAACCGGCTGATTGTCAGTCCTGAATTCGACCGAAAGCAACATCTTCGTCAGTAATGGAACAATCGATGGATCCTTCTTCATCGCGATGACCTCGCGCCACTGTTCGGTCGGAGACGGCATGCGACGCAGGACCAGGCAGTAAGCATATGCAATCTGGTTGGCGTGGTTGAAGACAGACTTGTCGAACGCATCAAGCGAACAGGGGTGAAATGCCCCGATGCCGGGAACGGGGGGCACCGACATCTGGTCAGCAGGCGGCAAGCTCTCCGTCGTGGCCATTGACGAGCTCGAGCCTGCATTGCCGTTCGCAATGGTCTTCTTTACGGCATCGTATGCCGGCTTTCGCCCGCTCGGCGCCCATAGCCCTTCGCCGCGCTTCTTCAGGCGCACGAGGCCCATAAAGGCCTCGTAGCTTGGCGCCCAGTACGGCTCGTCGAGCAGTTCGTAGATATGGGCAGCTTCCAATCCATATCGAGATTGATATCGGCGCAATAGCGTCATCGTCTGGACCAGACCGTCCGCCTGCTGCTTTTCCCCTCGTTGGCTGCCCCCGGCGTAGTTGAATTCGGTTAGCCAGATTGGACGACCGAGAGTGGCCAAGAACTTGAATGCTTCCTCGGGGTCGCCCTCGTAAAGATGCCAGACCGATATATCCCATCTGATGCCGTCCTGCAGCATGCGGGTGAACGCTGCGCGGTGACCCCAGCCGGCCGTTCCCATTGCTTTTCGTATGGTCGGATCCACTGCGATGGTTGCATCCGACAGGCCGCGCAGCACTGCGCTTGCCTTTGCCCAGCGCGGACTGAAATAGTCGGACGTCTCGGTGCCGCCGGCAGGGCCCCAGGAGCAGTTGTATTGGATTCCGTTGTCCTGCATCTCGCAGGGCATCAGGATGGCGTAGTTCTCCATCTCGTTGCCAAGCTCCCAAACGCGGATGTCGTCCTTGAAGCGGGATACCAGTGTCGACGCGAGATCGTAGGCTTGCGCATAGAGGTCATCGACGGATTGATTGTCGAGGTCCAGGTCGGGCGTGATTACCGGCAGGATTTCGACTCCGCGCTGCTTGCCCGCCTTGACCAGTTCGGCAAGCTTGGTGGCGCTGTCGGCGCTGGAAATGTTGACGCGATACGACTTCATGCCGAGGTCGCTGACATAGTCGAGTTGCTGTTCGATCGATATCCCGGGATAGGCGTTGAAAGGGTGGCCGTTCACCCCCCAGAGTAGATCCGCTGCGCACGAAGCTGTCATGCCCAGCAGGCATGCCAGGGTTGTCCATAGGCGTCTGGCCGCGGCGACGGCCCGTCCAACGGAACCTGATTGCGATGGATTGGTCGGCCGCTGCATCAGCTCGAACTTGCCTGGTTTGCGCCGGACATCATGCGGCATCACTCCACTCGCTGAACTCGCCTGACATCCATCCGAGCACGACGATTGAGATCTGCCGCAATGCCCGACGCAGTCTATCAAAACCGCGCCACGCAGAACCTCACACGTTTGGCGTAAACGCCTATGATTGGCCTCGCCATTCGGATGAGAGCTGCCGGGAAGCCTCTGAGGAAAACGACCGGGTACGTCCCAAAGGCCAGGATGACCCTGCTGTCCTGGTCGTCCAAAGTCGTGGAACTGAGGCATGGCGCTGGTGACCAAAAACCCTGTGATGACACGACATTGGACAATCAACGGCCGTTTTCTCGCGCAGCCGACCACCGGAGTTCAGCGCTACGCACGCGAGATCGTTTCCGCGCTGGACGCCTTGATCGTGGGCCAGGCTGCCTTGACACGGGATCTCACGGTCGAGTTGCTGGTCCCGCCGGGGGCGCTTGACAAATTGCCCCTGGCAGCGATCCGTGTCCGCACTGTCGGCAGCGTCGGCGGGCATTTATGGGAACAGGCTGTGCTTCCGGCCTATCTTCGCGGCGGGCTGCTTAGCCTCTGCAATACGGGCCCTGTGACGGTTCGTCGGCAGGTGCTGTGCATTCACGACGTCAATACACGGGCATGCCCGCAGAGCTATTCATTTCCATTCCGGCTTCTTTACCGCACCTTGGTTCCTGCCCTGGGCCGGGCCGCGCATAAGATTACGACGGTATCGAAATACTCTGCGGGTGAACTGGCGCGCTATGGCGTGTGCCCGGCGGCAAAGGTCGAAATTGTAGGCAATGGGCATGAACATGCGTTGCGATGGGCTCCTTGCCACTCGGAACAAACACTGGCAGTGGCCGGCCCTGGTACGATCGTCGTGCTTGGCAGTTCTATCCCGCACAAAAATGTCGGCTTGATCATCGGCATGCACGAGCGTCTTGCCGCGGCGGGGCTGCAGATTGTTGTTGTCGGCGCTTCAACGTCCCGCGTTTTCGCCAGCAGCGGCGACCAGAAATCGCCGAACGTCATTTGGCTGGGAAGAAGGTCGGACGCGGAACTCGGCGCGCTTCTGCGCGATTGCCTATGCCTCGCGTTCCCCTCCTTGGTCGAGGGTTTCGGGCTGCCGCCCCTCGAAGCTATGGCACTGGGATGTCCGGTGGTCATGTCGGACCGTGCCAGCCTCCCCGAAATCGGCGGCGATGCGGTCTTGTACGCATCACCTTGCGACGAGAATGCGTGGTTCGATTGTTTTATGCGCCTGGTCCACGAAGAAGGCCTCAGAACCAAATTGATCGCACGCGGTCGCGCCAGGGCGGCGCGATTTCAGTGGGCCGCGTCAGCTCAGCGCTATCTGGAGCTGTTGGCCAGCGTGGATGGATTTCCAGAAGTGCCGCCACCACCGCCTGGGGTAGTCGAATGCAATCCGAATGAGCGACTTGCGGCGGCGGCTAGTATCAATTGAGGTATCTCGAGTCTAACGGCATCTGCCATTCAGGCGCATCATTCCCGTTCAGCCTGCCTGCGATGACAGGCTGGATTCCGGAGGCATGAGGCGATGGCGAAAAGAAGTGCGGGCATCCTGCCTTACCGCAGATCGACCAACGAACTGCAGGTGCTGCTTGTCCATCCGGGCGGGCCGTTCTGGCAAAGCCGCGATCTCGGCGCATGGTCGATCGCAAAGGGCGAGTATGGTGATGACGAACAGCCGGAAGCCGCGGCGCGTCGCGAATTTGAGGAGGAAACCGGCTGGGAGCTCTCGGGAGCACTGCTTCCGCTAGGGGAACTGCGCCAGCCCGGCGGCAAGCTTGTTACGGCCTTCGGCGCCGAAGGCGATTTCGATGCCGGCACCTTGCGCAGCAACATGTTCAAGATGCGATGGCCGCCGCGCAGCGGCCGCATGCAGACTTTTCCTGAGATCGATCGCGCAGGGTGGTTCGGCCTCGAAATGGCCCGGGAAAAGTTGCTTGTCGGCCAGCGGCCTTTTCTCGACCGGCTTGTGGTGTCTGTCTAAGGGTCGACCCAATGGCCCGACTGACGTCCTCAACTGGTCGTGTTGACATGCGCCATAATCAGAAGACGAATTCGACGGATGTCAGCGGCCAGCAGCCGCGGGTCCATTCGATTGGTACGCCGCTGCGGTCCTCGTTGACAGCATTGATGCGGAATACTGGCGTTCCGGGCGTCAGCCGCAGGATTTCCGCTTCATCGGGGGATGCAAAGCCGCCACTGATGCGCGTCTCGGCCCGCCGGTAGTTGTCGATGCCATGCGCGCGGAAAACATCGGTCACCGACTGACGCACATCGTATCTCTGCTCGAAGTCGGGGAAGAGATGCGCCGGAAAGAACTTGGTATTGACGTAAACCGGCTGCTTGTCCGACGTTCTGATTCGGCACAGCCGGATAATGGTGGTGTCAGGTGCGAGACGCAACCGTTCCGCCACGGCCGCTTCGGCCGGTTCCCGGACGATCAGCAGCGTATTGGTGCCGATTTCCTGGCCGTGGGCTTCGAAATTGTCGAGAAAGCGCTGTCCGTCGCGAACAGTGAATGTCGAGGGCAGGTTTCGCACGAAGATGCCGACGCCCTTGCGGGCGGTGAGGTGGCCCTCATGC
The DNA here is from genome assembly GCF_055811415.1 of Mesorhizobium sp. WSM4846. Taxonomy (NCBI): domain Bacteria; kingdom Pseudomonadati; phylum Pseudomonadota; class Alphaproteobacteria; order Hyphomicrobiales; family Phyllobacteriaceae; genus Mesorhizobium; species Mesorhizobium sp. WSM4846. The sequence continues at coordinate 137,450 of NZ_JBVVPZ010000002.1, read as the reverse complement.
TGTAGCTGCTGCAGCGCCCGGCGAAGCGTAATGCGGGTGACCGCGAGTTTCTCTGCCAGATGCGTTTCGCCGGGAAGCTGGCTGCCCGGCGCAAGACTGCCGCTCTCGATCAGATCGAAGATGTGATCGTAGATCTGCTGCCAGATCGGCGTATCGCTGCGTGGCCGAAAGACCAGCCCGTCAAAGGCCAGAAGGCGATTGCCATTGCGCTCGTGTGGTGTTGGAATTTTCGTGTCCAAGTTCATGACACCTTATTCGCCGGCGACCGCTGTGCAGGCCGTCGGTCTGTGCGGGAGAGCCCGGAGCTATAGACAATTTGTCCATGGACCATGGTGGCCACCACGCGCGGATGCTCTGGATCGCCTGCATCGACCAGGATCAGATCCGCCCGGCGGCCGGCAACAAGCGAGCCGCGATCGTCGAGGCCGGCCACCCGGGCCGGGTTTGCCGAAACCAGATTCCATATCGAGGGGAAGTCGCCGGCGTCTGGCGAAGACAGTCTGAAGGCCGCATGCAGAGGCGAAGGGTAGTGGTAATCGCTGGTCAGCACCGTGCAAAGTCCGGCTCTGACGGCCTCGGTGGCATTTAGCGCTCCATTATGGCTGCCGCCGCGCACGACGTTGGGCGCGCCGAGGATCACGTCCTCGCCCATTTGCCGCGCGGCCTTGGCTGTTTCGAGCGTTAGCGGAAATTCCGAGGCCTTTGCGCCGAGGGCGCGAAAATACATGCGTTCCTCGGGAGACGCTTCGTCATGGGCAAGAAGCACATTGCCATTGGCCCGCGCAGTTGCGGCCAGCTTCCCGATCGCGATCTCAACCTCGGCGCGGCGGGACCAAATCTGGCCGAGCAACGTCATGTATTGCTCGCGGCTCAAGCCAGACCGCTCCGCCATCTGACCGATCTTGCGGGCAATCGTGCCGTTCAGCACCGACCCCGTCGTATGATCGTTGACGGCGATGATCGGCCGTGGCGAAAGCAAGAGCCATCGTACGACCTGCGCCATCTGATCAAGCGCGAAGGTCTCCCAGCGCAGATGCAGACGCGTATCGCAGCCAAGGCTATCGCGGAGATCGCAGACCGCGCCGATCAGCTGTTTGGCAGCGTCGAGCGAGCGAAGTCCAGGCTCCCACGACACCGTGACGCCGTGAAAGGCCGTGGTTACGCCATTGGCGACAAGCTGGCGGTCCGTATCTTTCAGCGCCAGCGCGGTGTCGAAGCGGACACCGGGCCGCGGCATGATCTGGCGCTCGAAGCCGTCGCCGTGAATATCGACGATCCCCGGAAGCACGAGCAGACCATCGGCATCGATCGTGGAGGCATGGGCCGCCCGCAGCTCTGACACGATCCCGCCGGTGACGCTCAGGTCCGCGGTTTCAAGTCCCCGTTCGGTAAGGATGCGACCACCCTGGATGTGCCAGTTCACTGTATCCCTCAAAAAAGCAAAAGCTGCCGGTGGCGCCGGCGACATGTCACGAGCACGTCATCTGCTGCGTATACGGATTAGCGGGTAACAGTTTCCTGTCTATACAGCAAAGGAAAAAACGATGATCCGCAGCATCGCAACCGCACTCGCCCTGACGCTTGCCTCCGCCGTTTCAGTGTTTGCGGAGCCAGTGAAATTCGCGGTAACCGACATGGAGGGACTGGAGGCTCTTCAGCAGGAATTCGGTGCTTTCCAGACCGCTCTTCAGGAGGCGACCGGCCTGGATGTCGAGCTGTTTCCGGTCAGTTCGCGGACCACCGCCGTCGAGGCGATGAATTCCGGGCAGGTCGACCTTGTCCTGACCGGTCCTGCAGAATACGTCGTCATGAAGGAATTAAGCCAGCCGAAGATTGTTGTCGCCTGGCAGCGCCCCGACTATTTCGCTCAGATCGCCGTGCTGGCGAATGGACCGATCCGCTCGGTCGAAGACTTGAAGGGCAAGAAGGTCGCATTCGGCTCGGTCGGCTCGACCTCCCAGCACCTCGGCCCCGCGCAGGCGCTGGCCGATTTCAACCTGAAATATGCCACCGATTACGAACCAGTAATCATATCGCGCAACATCGCGGCTGAGGCTCTCATCCGCGGCGACATCGCCGCTATCGGCTTGAATTTCGGCTATCTCAACTCGGTCCGGGAAGCATTCCCCGGCGTTGCCTTCTCGGTCATCGCACGGGGCCGCGATCTGCCGAACGACATTCTTGTCGCCCGCAAGGACATTTCAGATGACGTGTTCGTCAAGATCCGCGATGCCTTTGCGAAGAATGGCAATGAGCTGATGAAAGCGATCCTGACCGGCGAGGACAACCAGAAATTCAAGGGCGGTTTCTTCCTGACTGATGTCAGGGACTCGGACTACGACTATGTCCGCTCGATGTACCGCACGATCGGAATCGAGACCCTCACCGACTTCGTAAACTGAGACTCGCTCCTTTTCAGCGACAAGGCCGGCGGCTAACCGCCGGTCTGTTTCGCAGTTCGGTCTGGGCCAAGAGGTCACTATGACAGCCATCATTCGGGCGCACGATCTTGCGAAGAGCTATGCGAACGGAAAGATCATTTTCTCCAGTATCGGCCTCACCATAGCATCGCGCGAACGGGTTGCCCTGATTGGCTCGAACGGTGCTGGAAAATCCACCCTGCTCAAATGTCTCATTGGTCTTCTACCGTCGAGCGGTGGCGAGGTCGTCACCCTCGGCGAGAGCTTCCGCTCGGCGCCGTCCGTCGCCCAGCTGCGGCGCATACGCAGGCAGATCGGATTTGTCTTCCAGCACCACGGACTGGTCAGCCGCCAATCGGTTCTTACAAACGTTTTGCAGGGCAAGCTCGGGCTGCCCGGCGGCTGGCGCGGCTGGCACCATTCCATCGCAAAGCAACACTGGCGCGAGGAAGCAATGCAGGCCCTCGCCGAAGTGCGGCTTCTCGGCAAGGCGGGCGCCCGCGCCGACGCGCTTTCTGGAGGGCAGGCGCAGCGGGTGGCGATTGCCCGTGCGTTGATCCGGCGTCCGAAGCTTTTGATAGCAGACGAACCGGCGGCAAGTCTCGACCCGGCGGCTGGACATGATGTGATGCGCGTCTTCTCCGAGCTGACCCAGGAACAGGCGATCACTTTGGTCTACACCACGCACGACATGGAGCATGCTCTCGACTACTCCGACCGCTTGATAGCGCTCAAGGCGGGCAAGGTCTTCTTCGACCGACGGACGGAGCAGGTGACCCGTGCTGATCTGAAAGACGTCTTCGATGCATGACCGCCTTTCGCCGAGCCGGATTCCATCGATCTCGCCCGTCACTTTCAGCTTTGCCGTCGCTTTGGCCGCTCTCGTGATCGTTTCCGCCGGGCAGGTCGCACCTTCGCCGGAACAACTGGCAGGCGGGGTGCCCCGAATGGTCCATCTCGTCGGCCGCATGATACCCCCAAATGTCGAGCCAGGGTTCCTCCTGAGGGTTTTCTGGCGCATGGTCGAAACGTTTCAGATAGCGCTCGTGGGGACAGCAATAGGTGTCGTCCTCAGCTTGCCGTTTGCCTGGCTCTCGGGCAAGGACATAACCCCGATCGGCCCGTTCCGGCATATCTCCAGGATGCTGGTCTCGTTGTTCAGGACTGTTCCAGATTTGGTCTGGGCACTACTTTTCGTGTCAGCCGTTGGTCTCGGGGCGGTTGCCGGCACCATGACCATCGTCGTCGATACGATCGGCTTTTGCGGGCGCTTCTTCGCCGAGGCGATGGAGGATGCCGACGAAAGACCTCAGGAAGCGCTGTTTGCAATCGGCGCCGGACGATTCTCTGTTCTGTGCGGGGCAGTACTGCCTGACGCCATGCCGTCCTTGATAAACACCACGCTCTTCGCGCTTGAAAAGGCAGTGCGCTCATCAGTTGTTCTCGGCCTCGTTGGAGCCGGTGGCATCGGCCAGGAGCTGAAGGTCGCGTTCGATCTTTTCCAATACAGGAATGCCTCGACCATCATTCTCGTGATCTTCGCCATCGTGGTGTTGATGGAGTTCGTGACGGATCGCCTGCGCTCGAAGGTCCAGTAATTGCAGGCTAGGCATGTGCGCCGCAAATCGACAGGACGCAGCGATGGCCGAAGACGACCTACGGCACGAAGATAAGGAACAGATAGGCGACAAATACGACGAGATGAACGAGCCCCGTCAGCATCGTTGTTCGGCCCGTCCCAAAGCTCACGATGCTGATGGCAAGCGCGAGGATGAGAAGCACTGTATCCCCCGGACCCAGACCAAGAGTCAGGCTTCGTCCGGTGAGCAGGCTCGCCGCACCGATCGCCGGGATTGTCAGGCCGATTGTGGCGCAGGCCGAGCCGAGGGCGACATTCAGCCCTCGCTGAAGTTCATTATTGAGTGCTGCCCGAACCGCCGATACCGCCTCCGGCATAAGCACAAGCGCAGCGACGAAGAAGCCCACGATGGCGTCCGCCTGGGTAATATGAAGAAACTCGAGCCCATTCTCGATGCTGCCGGCCACCTGCTCGGTCAGAAGAACGATCCCTGCCAGTCCGACAAATAAGAGGAGCACATTGGTGGTCACTCTCCCACCCTCAGATACATGCTTGTCATGTTCCGCGCTGGAGGTCAGGTCTTCGATAAAATCGCCCCGATGGCGCACCATCTGGGCAAAGACGAAGGCACCGTAGAGGAGGATTGAAAGAACGCTCACGAAAGCGAGCTGCGAGGCGGAGAACGTACCGGGGCTTGTTGCAAGCGTGTAGTTTGGAAGGATCAGCGTAAGAACTGTCAGCGCCATAATGACGGCAAGCGAGGCGTTGGTGCCCTGTCGTTTGATGTCCTGATATCGATGCTTCAGCCCACCTAGGGTGAGGCAGACCCCGACGACGCCAGCGCAAACGATCATGACCGTCGAAAACACAGATTCGCGTGCCAGCGTCGGGTTGTTCTCGCCGTGCAACATCATCGAAACGATGACCGATGCTTCGATGGCCGTCACCGAAAATGTCAACAGCAGCGTGCCATATGGTTCACCGAGCCGCAGTGCGACGGCTTCTGCATGATGCAAGACCACAAACACTGTCGCGAAGATGAAGATAGCGACGACGATCAACGCCAGGATTTTGATCGAGAGCGGCGAATGCTCGATCGACGCGGCGCCGAAATGAATGAGTGCGGCCAGGCCCAAGGAGCCGATTGGGAACAGATATTGGCCGATCGATCGTCGATGAGCAGCCAAGACAGAATTCCTTCATCGCCATCGACGTCGCAGATCGAGTGTTGGAGAAATTGACCGAAGCCCACTGTATCAGTCTACTTGCGGCTGCCGGCCCGTTCAATGGCCGCGTGGCAGATCGACCTGGCTTAACCAGCTTGCCGAACTCGATGCCGCATATGCGGATCACAATTAAGCCTTGAGTTTTTGCGCTTGGGGCAATAGCTAGGTGCTGCCAGGCCGGGCCCCTCTGGCAGTCCATCAGGACTGCGATGTCGGACTGGAATTCCAATCCGGGTGGCCTGGCTTTGAGTTTTCTTCAGCTGTAGCGGCATTTCTCTTGTCATACGCGGTGTCCGCGTTGCTCTACGGTTATACTCGCAAGCCGCGTCACCCCTAGCTGAACGCAAGGGTGCCGTATGACAGATTTTTTCAGTCCCGAAGCAATGACCGCTCTCATGCAGGTCATCATGATCGACCTGGTGCTGGCCGGCGACAATGCCATCGTTATCGGCCTTGCCGCGGCCGGACTACCCAAAGAGCAGCGCAGAAACGCAATCGTCGTTGGCATAATCGCAGCGGCCGTTCTGCGCATCGGCTTTGCGGCCGCGACGACCCAGCTCCTGCAGATCGTCGGGCTGCTGTTCGCCGGCGGTCTTTTGCTGTTGTGGGTCTGCTGGAAGATGTGGCGCGAACTCCGGCAAAACCATGCGCAGGAAGCACAGGCGATCGAAGCGCTTTCGGAAAGCGACGTCGACTACGATGGCGTCGTAGCTGGCAAGGCTCCGCGCAAGACCCTGGCCCAGGCAACCTGGCAGATCATCATCGCCGACGTCTCCATGTCACTCGACAATGTTCTGGCGGTAGCCGGTGCTGCGCGCGAACATCCGAACGTGCTGATCTTCGGCCTTGTCCTCTCCGTCGCGCTGATGGGCATCGCTGCAAACCTCATTGCCAATCTGCTTCAGAAGCACCGCTGGATCGCCTATGTCGGGCTGGTGGTCATCCTCTACGTAGCTGGCGACATGATCTATCGCGGTGCGCTTGAACTTCTGCCTCACGTTCCGGGCGCTTGAGACACAGAAAAAAGGGCCGGGACGACCTTCGTTCCGGCCGATTTCTGCTTATCGCTCCGCTACGATTTAGAGCGCACTCACCCGATCCGGCGGTGAAAAGAATCCTCGTGCTCAGATCCGTGTGAATCGCGGCTTGGCCCCACGCAAACGACCAAATCGGAAGGCATCCGACACGGCTGAGCGGATCATGAGCATCTCGCCTATGGTTTCGTGTGTCATGAGCCCGACCAGCCGGTCGGAACTGTCGACGACGGCTACAGCAGGCACATCTGCCTGCTGCATCAGCCGCAGGCTTTCCTCGAGACTTTTGCGGTAATGTATTTTCGGGATATCGTGCCGCATTGCGCTCGCGACCGGTGCGGCGGGTCCCTTTTCCTTCAATGTCCGGATCATGTCGTTGCGTGTCACCAATCCTTCAAGACGGCCTGCGGAGTCGACGACAGGGAATTCGTGCTGCGTGGTCGCGAGCAGCATCTCGATTGCCTGGTCGAGCGTCGCCGACCGTTCCAGCCGGGCGAACTCGGTGATCATCACATCCGCGACAAGGACGCTTGTGGCTACCTCCCGGATCTGTGCGTTTTGCGCTTCCGCTGCCGCGGCGAGATAGACGAAGATGCCGATGAAGATCAGTAGCGGATTGTAGAACAGCCCAACAAAACCGAAGACGAAGGCCAATCCTTGCCCGATCATGGCTGCGATCTGGGTTGCGCGCGACCACGACAGGCGGGCGGCGAGTGCGGCGCGCAGGATACGGCCGCCATCCATCGGGAAGGCTGGGATCATATTGAAGATGACCAGGAAGACATTGACCCCGGCAAGCCTGGCGAGAAAACTCATACGCGGATCCTCGATCCCGGCCATCTGTTCGACGCCCGCCGACCCGCCGAGCAGGACGAAGATCAGCGCGGCGATCGCGACATTGACCAGCGGCCCCGCGACCGCGATCACGAACTCCTGCCCCGGCTCTTCGGGCATGCGTTCGAGCCTGGCGACGCCGCCGATCGGGAAAAGCGTAATGTCCGGCGTGTTGATGCCGAAATACCGCGCAGCGGCGATGTGGCCGAACTCATGCAGGACCACGCAGCCAAAAACCGCAATGATGAAGGCAACGCCTTGCCAGGCCGCTGGCGTGCCGCCGATCTGATAGTGCGTCAGCCAGATCCAGACGAGCAGAAGCAGGAAGGTAAAGTGAACGCGCACGGTGGTGCCGGCGATCGTCCCGAGGTTCAGCGACCAACCCAAATCCGTCCACTCCGAGAGGCCCGACGTTCGCAAGAGGCCCCACCTTGGCAACAGGCCCCACCTTCGCAACAGGGTTTGGCAGGACGCTTGCAATCGTTCGAGAACATCAGGTGCTCAAGCTCATCGTGTGCGACTAAGGGCTGCCCGGCCGCGAGATGCCCGCCTCGGTGTCGCGCGGTCCCGTCGCAAGAACAGCTTATCACGACACGACATCCGGGTGAACGTCTCGGCGCGTGATCTGACGCGTCGGCGCCTGCAGGATGATTTCGCCCTGCCGCGCTTTTTTCGGCGCTGAAGGACACGGTGCTTCGGATCGTTGTCATGGATGCTCCTGAACCTTTGCCGAAAAACATCGCAAATGCAAAAGGCTCCGGCGGGGCGCCGGCGTTAGCCGACGCACCGCGAAACAAGTGATGTTGACCTTGCGCCGACATGTCGCGGCGTTAGTCAGTGAGCAGTCTGCGAATGCTCGCCGCCCGGCTTCGAGATGTCGCTTAAAGCTTCTCCCGCTTCTGCCGCTTCGCCATTCGTCGCGAGATCGCCAAGCGAGATGATGCCGACGAGCCTCTTGTCGCGGTTCAGAACCGGGAGCCGACGTATCTGCAGGTCGCCCATGTTTTCAAGCACATGCTCGACGTCTTCGTCATCGAAGCAATATTTGACCTCCGGGCTCATGACATCACGCACCTTCGTGTCAGGTCCCTTGCCCAATGCTACGCCGCGGATCGCGATATCTCGATCGGTGATCATCCCGACCAGCCGGTCGTGGTCGCCCACGGGCATCCCTCCGGCGTCAAGCCTGCCCATCATCTCAGCCACTTCGCGGATCGACTGTTCGGGGTTAGCGACCTGTACATTCCTCGTCATGCAGTTGCCGACCTTCATGGCAATCTCCCTTAACTTGCGAAGCCCCGCCGCCGGTTCCGGTGTCAATCTAGGAAACGAACTCTTCGGCGGTAACGTTCCCTTGAATCTGAATGCCCCGCGGGAGGTTTTTCATCTGTCGCCGGCTCCCCCGATGTCGCGGCTCCAATGAGCCTCACGCGGTTGGAACCCTGACGGGCGATACGACGTTCCAGGAGATCGGCAGCCAACGGAGAAGTCGAATGCAGCCCTTAGCCGTAAATTCCACCAGCCGTCCCGGCGCGCTGACGATTACCCCGTTCAATGGAACCGTGACGGTCAGGTTCTCCGACGCGATCATTGCCTCGACAGAGCGGGCAAAAGTGCTCCATGAAGAGGGGCAAGATCCGGTCTTCTATATCCCCTTCGAGGATATCTATTTCGACCTCCTGGAGAAGACCAACACCACAACCCACTCCCCGCTGAAGGGCACGGCCAGTTACTGGCGGGTCCACGCGGTCGGCGGAGCGGCCGACGACTTCATGTGGGCCTACGAGACGCCCGACACGCCGGTATTGGCCATCGCCCGCCATGGCGCCTTCGATCCCAGCAAGGCGCGGATCGATGCCGATCCTGCCGAGGACAAGCGACATACGCCTCACATCCCCGAATAGAGCCTCGCATGAAGGTCGCACATCGGCCGATCACGCCACAGGCGACAATCCTCTCGTCATCAGGAGAATTCTTCGTCGAGGATCCGCAGTCCGTCTTCATATTTCGATGTCGACGCGCCAATCTGCTGTGCTTGCCATAAATTGTCGGCAAGATCGGCGCGCTTGACCGGCAGCGCCAATGGGTTGGCTGCTGCTCTGCGCACGAAAGCGAGGTCGTCCTCGTGCGGCCTGCGTGTCATCGCATCGACTGCCGATACGATGGAGGTTCCGAAACCTGCCGCCTCGAGCCGCTCGCGATCCCAATCGTCGCTTTTCTCAACAACGTCATGGAGGTAGGCAACGGCCTTCTGGTCGAGCGTTTCGACGGCATCAACGACCCGGCGGCAATGCTCGATATAGGGCCGTCCGGTCTTGTCCGTCTGCCCCGCATGAGCTTGTTCGGCGATTTTTGCCGCGCGGTAAAGGAAGCTCACTGCCTCGATCCTTGCTGGCCTGTGTGATGCTGCAACCGGCCTTGTTCCGGTCCACAACATGCCTCACCGAATGCGCGACGATTGCCTGAAGTTCCACAGAATGGGCAAGGCTCCGGCGCCGAAAAATCTCCAGCGCCGCGAGGGCAGCCTTACAGCTTGCTGCCGCCCTGGTCGCGGGACGCTCCATCGACAATGCCGGAACTGGGCAGAATTCCAAAATCCTGCGACTTGGCACCTTGTGCCGCTGTCAAAAATCCGTCCGCGTGGAGACCGCGCCGCAGCAACTCCCTCACGGCCGCAGACCGGCTTGGCATGCGCCTTTCGAAGCGCCAGTTTTCCAAAGCAGCCAATTCCTCCGACGTTAGCATGATCTGCAGTCGTTCGGGTCTTTCCAGCTCGGCCATTTCTGCCCTCCAGCCGCTCAAAGTTAGTATTAGTCTAAGAAGTAGGAAAAGCCTCAGCGGTCGTCAAGACCGGTTGATTTGCCATTGGTGTGAACGACTGACAACTACGGCAAGGCGTCGATTATGCAGTCTTTGTCATATGCTAAATCATTGATTATGCGGGTAATTTTACTAATTCAGCTTGCTATTCGGATCGATAGGGCACATGCTAATCACGAGGGACAAACCGCTCCTGAAAAGGGGGTTTTCCATGCGCTTCGGTTACTCGGCCCATTTGTGTCACGACGTCAACCTCCGGGTTTGGGCAGCCGCCCGGGATAAGGGGATACTCAATGTCACTTCGGTGGCCGAGGCTGTGCGGCTGCGAAACCTCGCAGAAAACGTTGCGCTTGAAGACGTCGAATGCCTGGTGTTGCAAGCCGCCCAGTTCTACGGGGCGGCCATGGAATTCGACAGCCTGACCGTGTTTGAACCAGGTAACGTCGATCGGCACTCGCTTGGCTGCGATGCCCTGCCTGGAAGAGGCGACGTCGATGTTCTGGAGGACAGGGCTGTTTCGCCTTATTTTCGCCCGCCGGACCAAACGCAATAGGTCTGGCCGAAAACAGTCGGTCGCGGGGAAGGGCTCAGCTTCACGAGCGCGGCGAAATTCCTTCAATCGGCCGCGATTTCGGCTAGTGATGTCTGGACGAAATGCAGCGGCGCCTCGAGCGTCCAGGTGATGCCTCGGGCGTGGAACTCCAGCCGCCCGCTGCCGCTGAGAGCTTGCGGCGCCACTCGCTCAAGCACGACCAGTCCGAAACCGCGCGCCCTGACAGCGTCCAGGATTGGCCCGTCCAACTCACGCCAGACCAGTCGAAAAGTCTCAGCGCCGTCGCCCGCAGGGACCACGTGCCAATCGATCTCGACGCGTCCGCCGTTGCACGACAGCGCTCCATGTTTTGCCGAATTGGTGGCGAGTTCGTGAAAGGCTATGCCGAGATACTGGACGGCGTTCGGCTGCAGTACCACCAGTGGCCCGGCCATCGACACGCGGGACTGCGCTGCGAAGGCCTTGAGCTGTGCCTGGATGAGCTCGCCGACCGTCGCGCCGCGCCATTCGGCATTGACCAGGAGATCATGGGATTCCGAAAGCGCCATGATGCGCTCTCGAACTTGCCCGAGGAAAGCCTCAGGTGTGCTCGTCAGCTTGCTTGTCTCGCGGATCATCGAGATGATGACCGAATACTGGTTCTTCACCCGATGGTTGACCTCGCGCATGAGCAGTCGGATGCGCCGTTCGTTCTCCTTGTGGGAACTGATGTCGCGCGCGATCTTGGAGGCGCCGACGACCCGCCCGATCCCGTCGCGGATCGGTGAGACGGTGAGCGAGACCGAAACGAGCGTGCCGTCCTTGCGCAGGCGCATCGTCTCATAGGAGGGGACGCGTTCGCCGGCGCGGATGCGGCTGATGATCGAGACTTCCTCGTCGAGACGGTCAGGCGCAATGAGCATCGTCACCGGCCGGCCGATCGCCTCGGCAGGCGTGTAGCCGAACAGGCGTTCTGCAGCATCGTTCCAGCTGGTGATGATGCCATTCATGTCCTTCGAGACGATGGCGTCCATCGACGACTCGACAATGGCGGCAAGACGCATGCGGGCTTCATCGCCCAGCGTCTGCGTGCGCAGGTCGAGCAGCGTGTTGATGGCACCGACTACATTGCCCGCTTCGTCGCGAAGCAGGCGTGGGTGAGCCCTGAATGGGACCAGTTCGCCATCCGGCCGCTCCGCAATCGCCTGGTCCCAGGAGACATCCCGCCCTTCACGCAGCGCCACGGCCATCGGACACTCGCCATGCGCCATATCCCGACCGTCCAGATGACGAAGCTTCCACGAGCCGCACCATAGGTCCCGACCGATAACAGGACGATGGCCCCAGAGCTCAGCTGCGGCTTCGTTGAAGAAGGTGATGCGTCCCTGCCCGTCGACGGTGTAGATGGCGACCGGCAGTGCCTGCATCAGATCGGCAGTGGGAATGCCCGGAACTCCGAGGCCGACATCGGCTTGTTCAACGAAGTTCACTTATGGCGCCATTCTCGTGGATTTCTGAGCGGCTATAATGCCCTTGAGCGGTTTCGGTTCCGTCCGGACAATCACGTGCGGCCCCCTTTGCCAGCAGTCGCGGCGACATTCCTGGGCAAGGCATCAGGCCCACACAGGATCATCGCCAAATTGTCCGCCTAATCGTGTACTAAATGCGCCCGAGAAGGACCAGGATAATAACGATCAGCAGCACGAGACCGAGGCCACCGCCACCATAATAGCCGGTGCCGTAGAACGGTCCACCACCCAAACCGCTGAACCCGCCAAGCAAGATAAGGATCAAAATGATGATGAGTATGGTTCCGAGGCTCATGGTGGTTCTCCCATTCGTGCGCTGCCGCGCCATACAAGGGCACGTCCATGCGCCTGTTGATGACGGTATGAACTCCCAGAGGGGCTTCCTGTTCCACCGCAAGTAGCATCGCTGTCGCTCGTCTAGCGGGAAAAGCCGGTAGGCTGACGAGCAGCCCGCCGGCAGGGAGCCCGCGGGCGACAGGCTTTCTCAGCCTCGGACCGCCTGGAGGAACGGCGATCACAGCAAAAATGCCTGACGCAGTCGAAAGTTGCGGCGGTAGGCCAAAGAAGGCCACAGCCACTGGCGGTGCTCACAGTCGACGGCCGGATGATGCTTGGCACCTCCACGCCGCACGCTTCGCAGGGGACGTGAATACAATTCACCTTCCTTTGGTTGCCGGCCGGGTGCCACCGCCCTTCTTTTCGGGGTCATGAGTATGGTGGCTGTCGCGTTCGCCTCCGCCGCCTGAGATCTTGCTGCGGCTGCGCAGATCGGAATCGGCTGGCGGCTTTTCAATCACCAGCGGCTCCTTGGCGTTTTCGTGCGATGCGCCAGGACCGCCATGGCGAATACTGGCGCGGGTCTTCTTCGACGTAGACATGAAATCACCTAACGGTCCTGCTGGTGGCCTTGATGGGTCGTATTGACCTTCGTGTTGCCCTGCTGGCCCTGTTTGTCGGGATTTGGGGCGGAATGGCTGTGCTGCGTTTGGTCGACAGGAACCGACTTGTTATCGCCCGGACCCTTTGGGCTCTGGTTCTCTGCCGGAACGGGTGGTGGTTTTGTGCTCATGACCGTCTCCTTTCACTAGCCAAAACAAGCAGGCCCCCGGGAAGGTTCCTGATCCGAACCGGGCGAGGGGCAAACTCCTGACATTGTCAATTCCGGCCTTGTCGGCGCGTCGCAGCGCAATAATCTTCTGTTAGGGCGTGGGCACTTCCACCTGTTGAAAGGAGCCGACCATGAAACACCAAACACTCGACCAACTGCAGACAGTTGCGAAAGTTGAGCCCTCGGCGACATACCCGACCATGACTCGGGCGCAGCGGATCGAGCGTTGGGCAGAGCTTCTCGAACAAAATCCACGGCGTTGCCTCGGAGCCCTTTCAGGCACCGAATATCTCAGTCCTGAAGCTCGTGACGTAGCGCGTGGCGCGGGGTCGCCGATCACCGTTGCCTATGAGGATCCGGTGCTGCGCGCCATGGGTCTGAAAGATGATACCTACGGTGAGGCAAAGCGCTTCTTCGAGCTAAGTGACTGGCAGTTGCACAACATCGTCTGTCACTGTCACGTTGGTGCTACGATGCAAGCGCGATGGGCTGCCGCCAGAGTCCGCCGGACGATTACCGGGAACAGACTTCTGGCCTGGCTGAGGGCAAGGTTTGTGCATTGAGGCCAGCCCAGAACGGTGACGACAAGTCTTGATCGTTCTCGTTAGCGGCTGGCCGGCAAATGGCTGGTGGCATCGCCGGCGCCGCAGTGTTGATCGAGCCGACGCCTTGCATTCAGGGCGGCCGGACGAAGGCTCATGGCCGGGTCCCTTGTCGGGGGGGCAGGAAGCTCGATTCATGTGAACACGGCCCGCGCCCCTGATCCATGCCACCACCGATGCATCGTTGGCGGAATCTGGTCCCTGTGACATGCCCGCAATCGCGTCTCGGAACTTTTCTGGAGGCACATGGTTGGAATGTGCGGCTGAAAGAATCCGGGCCTGTGCCAAGAAGGTTCGCCATGAAGCTTCGCGAGTTGATGGACCAAGTGAAGGATCTGCCCCCGGATACCCTCGTCTGTGCCGCCGAGATTGACGAGGCCTTTGCGGCCAACATTGCCGGCATAGAAACGGTAGAAGGTGCCCGGATCGAAAGCCGGAAACCGGACGGCACCGAAGCTGTCGAACTCGCCAACGGGAACGACAGGGTTGTCGTAATCCGCTGGTGAACCGCTGGCTCATGCCGGAGCGGCTGCATGCTTGATCACTGAACGCTGGAGGCGTCGCAGGCCATGTTACCGGTATTGAATAAAAGACTTTGCGCCGGCCTGATCGCCGGAACTCTGATGCTCTCGGCCGGCGGCTTTGCTCCGCTCGCAGCTCAGGAAATCCCAAACGACTTCACGGCGATCGCGCGCGAGAAAATTCCAGCCGTGGTCGCAATAACGACCAAACAGATCATCCAGGACCAGGCGACGCTGGGCGACTTTCTTAGTCCTTTCGGCAGTCCCGGCCTCGGACTGGCGCAACCGCAGGTGCGAGAGGCCCTTGGTTCCGGCTTTGTGATCAGCCCCGAGGGGTACATCGTCACCAACAACCATGTCGTTGCCGATGCAAGCGAAATTCATGTCGTATTCTCCGACAAGGAGACGTTGCCTGCGCAGCTCGTCGGCCGCGATCCGGCAACCGACCTCGCGGTGCTGAAGATCGACCCGCGGTCCAACATGACAACGACCGCCTGGGGTGACTCCGATGCAGTACAACCTGGCGCATGGACGATCGCTATCGGCAGTCCGTTCGGGCTCGGTGGGACCGTTACCGTCGGCGTGCTTTCGGCCCGTTCGCGCGACATCAATGCCGGTCCTTACGACGATTTTCTCCAGACCGACGCCTCAATCAATCGCGGCAATTCCGGCGGCCCCCTGTTCAATGCGCGCGGCGAAGTGATCGGGGTCAATACGGCCATCGTATCTCCCACAGGTGGCAGCATAGGGATTGGCTTTGCGGTACCATCCCGCACCGCCCGGAACGTCGTCGACCAGTTGATCCGCACTGGCCGGATCGAGCGCGGTTTCATCGGGGTGCGTCTCCAGGAGATCACGCCGTCGATTGCCGAGGCGCTTGGAATACCCGGCAGCAAAGGAGCGCTGGTCGCCTCGGTCGAACCCGGCAGTCCGGCAGAGCAGGCAGACATACAGGCGGGAGACGTGATTACGCGCTTTAACGGCAAGGACATCCAGAGCGTCCATGATCTGACCCTCGCGGCTGCGAGCCAAAAGCCGGGAACGAAAACGACGCTGACACGGAACCGCGGGGGCAGCCAACAGGAAATAGCTCTGACCATCGGACAGCGCAACGATGAGGAGCAACAGACCAGCGCCGTTCCAAAGTCGGAAACGGCTGACGCGCGTCTTGGATTGTCGCTCAGCCCAATCCCGGATGAGGCGCGCCAGCAGCTCGGACTCCAGCCGGATACTACGGGCGTGTTCGTCCAGGAAGTGGCTCCAAACAGCCTCGCCGCCGAAAACGGCGTTCAGCCTGGCGATGTGATCGTCTCGGCCAACAACCGGGATGTGACACAGCCGTCGGACATCCAAGAGGAGTGGGCGAAATCCCGCCAGCTGAACAAGCCGATGTTGTTCCGCATCAGCAGGCAAGGGCAATCTCTTTTCGTTGCCGTGGCCACGTCCAAATCTTGACGGGCCAACTCTTGACGGGAACGCGTTAAGTTTGGCGAACGTAAACTTGGCCGAATAGATCACCCGCGTTCGCGAGAGGCGGCCTTTAGGGACGGGAACAACAGCCGACCAAGGCCGTTTCGTCCAATGAGTCATTCAACCTGTTGAAAGGAGGCTTCGATGAGCGCCACCGGACTCGAAGTATTCGACAAGACGCTGCAGACAACAAACATCTGGCTCGACGAGATCATGACCGAGATTGGACCGGATCGGCAGGTCGCATGGCATGTGCTTGGAGCGGTGCTCCACGCCCTGCGAGACCGCATGCAGCCGGATCTTGCCGCCCACCTGGGCTCGCAGCTGCCGATCCTCGTGCGCGGCGCCTACTACGACCAATATCAGCCCTCCAAGACTCCCGAGAAGTTGCGGTCGCTCGACGAGTTCCTGGCCAAAATCAAGGCGGAGCTGGAATTCACCCGACCGGTCGATTCCAAGGATGCATTCAGGGTCGTATCCCAGGTTCTCGCTCACCATGTGGGAGAGGGGCAGATGATCAAGGTTTGGGAATCCTTGCCAGCAGAAGTCAGGCGCGTCGCGGAAGCTCAGCAAGCGGCGTGAAATAGCGCCAGATATAGCTGGCTGTAGCGCTTGTTCTTGGGGAGATGGAAATGCCACTCACCCTTATCAGCCCGGCGTTCCCGGCGGCCGGGAAAATCCCTGAAAGGTATACCCGCGACGGCGAGAACGTCTCACCACCGCTAAAATGGTCCGGTGTTCCGAACGGTACCAAGAGCCTTGTTCTTGTCGTGCAGGACCCCGACGCGCCGAGCGGGATTTTCGGGCACTGGGCGGTGTTCAATATCCCGCCCGATGCGAGCGAACTCACCGAGGCGCAGGATGGCAAGCCAGGCCCGTCGGCACTCAGGCAAGGCACCAACGATTTCGGCAATGCCTATTACGACGGCCCGCAGCCGCCGGTGGGACATGGCGTCCATCATTATCATTTCCGGCTGGCCGCGCTCGACGTGCCGAGCCTCAGTGTGCCGGGACAGGCGGGCGTGCAGCTCGTCTGGAAGGAAGCCCAGAAGCATGCGCTGGAGCAGACCGAGTTGGTCGGAACCTACGCACGGTAACGCCGGCCCGTGCCGGTCGCCTCCGTTTATAGTGCGGCCGGAGCAAGCGGGTTTCTAGCCGGGCCGTGGATGACCGAACCGTCGGCGGCGAAAATCGAGCCATGGCAGGGACAATCCCAGGTGTTGTCCGCGTTGTTCCAGGTCACGGTGCAGCCCTTGTGGGTACATGTCGCCGAAACCGGGTGGAGCACCCCTTCAGCGTCTCGCCACGCCGCGATCTTTTCGTCGCCCCTGACGATCACACCGCCCATGCCCGGCACGATGTCGTCGAGGCTTGAGACAATCGATTGGCTGCGGCCATTCTTGTGAAAGTCCTCGGGATAAGGCCGCGCCGGATCATAGAGCTTTTGCAATGGGCTCGGCCGCGCGCAGATCAGATCCGCGATCATCATGCCTGCGGCCGTTCCATTGGTGATGCCCCAGGCGTTGAATCCTGTGGCGATATGAAACCCGGAGGCTTTGGCCGGATCGGGTTCGCCGGCATATGGAACCCTGTCGGCCGTATCATAGTCCTCATTGCACCAGCGCCACGCAACGTCCCCAACGGGAAGGCTCATTCTTGCCCATTGTTCCAGCTCGACAAACCGTTTCGCCACATCGCCGACCTGGCCAGTGTCGAACTTGGGGCCGAGTGCGACAAGCAGCGGGCCTTCGGCGTCGCGGCCGGTGCGGATGGAATGCGTCGGATCGTCGATGCCGATGAACATGCCGTCGACAGCAAGAGGGTCATCGATCCGAAACGCCATGGCAGTGTGGCAGCGCGGCTGGGTCCGGTTCGCCATGCCGACGGGGCTCTTCACTGTCATGTTGGTGGCGACGACCACATGCTCGGCGTGAACGGTGCCGCTGTCGGTAACGACGCGCCAGCGGCTTGCCTCGCCGATAGAGATCGCGCGGCTGTTTTCGAAAATCCGTCCGCCACGGGCCGTCACCGCTTGAGCCAGGCCAACCAGATACATCGCCGGATTGAACTGCGCCTGGTCGGAAAAACGCAGAGCGGCGGCCGTTTCGAAAGGCAGCGGCGCGCGCTCCAGAACATCGGCGTCCAGCCCAATCTGGCGCACGGCTTCTGCCTCGGCCACGATCTCCGCGCGCCGGCTTGCATCGCAGCTGTAGGTATAGGCATCCTTGTTCTCGAGATCGCAGGCGATGGCATAGTCGCGAACCCATTCCCGGATCTGCACGGCGCCGGCGGAATTCGCTTCGGCATAGGTCTGCGCCTGGTCCAGCCCAAAAGTGTCGATGAGATGGCGATAGATCAGCGCGTGCTGCGTCGTGATCTTGGCCGTCGAGCGGCCGGTCACCTGGCCGCCTGTCCGCAGGCCTTCGATGACGATCACCGACCGACCGGCCTCGCAAAGGCGAAGCGCCGTCGTGAGCCCGACGATCCCGGCGCCCACGACAACGGCATCGGCATGGATCGAGCCCTCGAGCGGGGGATAGTTCGTAGCGGTGGCTGCCGCCACCCAACAGCTTCCCGGTTTTCCCGAAAGAATGGCCATTTCACCGGCGTCCCATGCGTTCGATGCATCTCCATCGACAACCCGTGCCGGCGCGAAAAAGTTCCGAGATCTACGGTCTTCAATCGTGGTTTCTTTGGAACTTCAGCAGATGATCCGGGCAGTCGAACGCAGCAACGGACGTGAATTGGTATAGGCAGATGCCATTACTGTTAGGCCGGCGGCCGAAGACTGCGCCGTTACGGCCTGTGGCGAAGGTCACCTGTGCGCGCCCGGCAAAGCCTGAAGAATGGTTCGAGCCACCCGCATCCAGTATTTTGGCGATAAAACAATTCGTACCTTGTTTTTCCCCATTGCAATTGCCAACCATCGAAATGGATTGATTCGGAGCTTGTCTATGCGTGGACTGCAAGTGGCCCTGGCTGCGGTGATCTTGGGCATTTCAGTCAGTTCTGGACTCGCCGATGACAATTCTCCCTTTATCTATTTTGCGACCCAGGACCCTTTCGCAGACGGTTTGCCGACCAAGAATGATGTTTATGTCTTTGGTGGCGTCTTTGCGCACGGGGCCTTCGGGGACGCGATCAATGTTTTGGGTGCCGACTACACGGACAACTATATAATCGGAGCTGCATACGGTCGCGATTTCGTCGATATCGGCGCTGGCTTCGTTCTTGGTGGCGTCGCCGGCGCGGCCATAAGATTTGGCGAGGACGATGATACGACTGGCGAACTTTGGGCCGGAGCGCGACTGCGCCACCACGGCCTGGTCATTGGTGATTTGGCGATTGCGCCCGCACTGACTGCTGGATTCAGTGCCGTTACCGGCCCTACCGAGATCGAGCGCGAACGCGAAATCCTCCACGATGGCGATGCATCATTCCTCGGCTTCGTTGGTGCGGAGCTTTCGTTCAGAGTGAGGCAGGCCCCCAACGTCGAACTCGTCTACCAACTCCACCATAGATCCGGCGCCGATGGTACATTTGGAGATATGACAGAGGGTTCCAATGCGAACGCCCTTGGAATCCGTTATCGCTTCTAACGCTCGGTGCTGTAGACCTTTTTACAGGCGCCTACGCCCCCACCCAGTTGGCTCGTGCTGAGGACGGCGACACTCCCGTGAGAGTCGGCGCGATGAACCACTGAAAATCTCAAGGCGGTGTCGCCCTATAGCGCCGGGTCACCCTCAGGCTATATCCTTCAGCGTGTCCAGCGGCCCTTTCAATGCAGACCTGGGCTGGATCAACTCTGGCGCGATCAGGAAGGTCTGCGGTGCCGTCGGCGGTTCATCGATCAGCTCGAATGCCTTCGTGATCATCGCCTCAACATTCTGCCGCACCATGATTACGGGGAAGGGCAGGAAGGAGCCGAAGGGGTCATAGTCGTAGCAACCGACGACGAGTTCGCTGAACATTTCCGCCGGCCGGCCGGCCATGAAACGCAGCAGACCTTCCATATTGATCGACGAATTGATGAACAGCGCGCGCGGCAGCTTGCCACGGCATTGGTAAAACGCCTCGAAGGCACGCAAAGTTATATCAGGCGAATAGCCGGAGGACTGCACACCATCGTCAGGGTCGGCGCCCAGCAGCGCCTTCTTGGTCGCATGGAAAGCGGCGATGCGTTCGCGGCTGGCGTGGTCGTTGCGGCCGCCAAACAGAAACAGCTCGTCCGGCCGCAGAGGATCGTCGTTGGCGAAGTGGCGGATGATTGCCTCCGTCAGCATCCGCGCGCCCTGATAATTGTCGCTGATCACCGAATGCGCCTTCGCTCCCGGCAGGTCGATGTTGATATGCCTCAGCCCCGCCAGTTCGCAGACCTCGTGCACGCCATCGGGATCGGTGGCGCCGACGATGAAGAGCTGGTCGATTGAATAGGAGATCAGCGTCTCCGCGGTCCGCCGTTCCTCTTCGGGGTCGCGGCTGGCGCTAACCACCACCGGGCATTGGCCGCGCCTGCGCACATGCCCCTCAAACGTCTGCGCCATGGAGGAGAAGTAGCGATTGTCGTGGACGGGCAGCATCAGGCCGACCAGGCCCGATCGCGAGCGTCGCAAGCCTCGCGCTTGCAGATTGGTGGTGTATTGGTGGAGTTCGGCGAGACCGAGAATTGTTTGCGCCGTACTTTCCTTGATGCGGCGCTTGCGCCAAGTGCCGTTCAGGACGGCACTCACGGTCGACGGCGAACTGCCCGACAGCACGGACAGGTCATAGATCGTCGCCTTCTTCTTGACCCGCTGATCCATCTGGCGCCTCCGGCGCGTCTATTTAGAGCAATATCCCGCTTGACGAGAGCTTCTCGATGCACAATAGTTTCTGCACCATCGATTGTGCAAGCGAAAACCGGTGGATGATCGATGGGGGAAGTGCCCCGTCTCTTTCGGGGAGGTTTCTAACGGCCGCCGTCGTTCGACGGCTCGAGTGTGTTCCCACTAGGAACGTTATGGGAGGAGTACAGATGAAAAAGCTCTTGATCGCGGCGCTTGCCGCGACCCTTATGATTGGCGGATCATTCGCTGCGAGGGCACAGCAGGCCGGCAAGGTCGGCGTCGTCGTCAAGATCGGCGGCATTCCGTGGTTCAACGCAATGGAGGCGGGTATCAAGGAGCGCGGCGAGAAGCTCGGGATCGACGCATTCATGGTCGGCCCGACCAGCGCTGATCCAGCACTGCAAGTTCGCGCCATCGAGGATCTGATCGCGCAGGGCGTCAAGGTCATCGGCGTCGTGCCGAATGATGCGAAAGTGCTTGAACCGGTCCTGCAGAAGGCCAAGGACGCAGGCATCATCGTCATCACACATGAATCGCCTGGCCAGAAGGGCGCCGACTGGGATTTCGAACTCGCGTCCGCCACCGGCTTCGGCGAGGCTCACGCCAAGCTCCTGGCGGAGAAGATGGGCGGCAAGGGTGAGTATGCAGTGTTCGTCGGCTCGTTGACGGTGCCGCTGCACAATGCCTGGGCCGATGCGGCAATCGAGTATCTGAAGAAGAATAATCCCGACATGAAACTCGTCGGCGAACGTTATGGCGTCGCCGAGGATGTAGACAAGAGCCGCAGCACTGCGCTTGACCTGATTTCCGCAAATCCCGGCCTGAAGGGCTTCCTCGCCTTCGGCAGCCAAGGCCCGATCGGCGCTGGCCGCGCAATCGAAGAGCGCCGGAAGGTGGGCGAAATTTTCGTGCTCGGACCATTCTCGCCAGGCCAAGGCCGGAAGCTCATCAAAAGCGACGCGATCTCCGGCGGCTTCATGTGGAATCCGAAGCAGGCGGGCGAGGTTTTCGTCACGCTGGCCGACCATCTCATGAAGGGCAAAGAGATCAAGGATGGCGATACGATCGAAGGGCTTGGGACAGTTAAGCCCGACTTCGAAAACCGTAACATCATCGTCGATCAACTCGTCCCCATCAACAAGGATACTGTCGACGATCTCGCGGCGATGGGCCTGTAAAGCCTCCCAAGGCTAATGGCAGTCGGGCCCGGCCTCGAACCGGCCCGGCTGCAGGATTGCAAACGCGATTGGATCCAGGTTTCGACTCGATGGCTGATCAGGCACTCGATGGCGCCGCACCACGGCCGCTGCTGTCGCTCCGCAACGTCAACATGACGTTCGGCGGCGTGAAGGCGCTGAAGAATGTCAGCTTTGAGGTGTTGCCGGGCGAGGTGCATTGTCTTGCCGGCGAGAACGGCTCCGGCAAGAGCACGCTGATCAAGATCATTACAGGCGTGTACAAGCCCGAGGCGGGCGCCGAAATCGATTATGATGGCCAGAGCTACTCTCATATGTCGCCGGTTACGGCGCAGGCCAGCGGAATTCAGGTCATCTGGCAGGACCTCGCCCTGTTTCCCGAGATGACTGTCGCCGAGAATATCGCGTTCCAGACCCTCATCGGCCGCTGGCCGCGGCTGGTGAACTATGCCGAGATGCGTCGTGTCGCGATCAACGCCTTGCAACGTCTTGGTGTTACCTTCGATGTCGATCTAGCACTCCACCACTTTCCCATCGCACAGCGGCAGATCGTAGCAATCGCCCGCGCCCTCGTCGGTGAGGCCAACCTCGTCTTCATGGACGAGCCGACGGCGTCGCTCACCCAATCCGAAACCGACTATCTGCTGGACGTTGTGCGCAATCTGTCGGCGTCGGGCGTCGCCGTTGTGTTCGTCAGTCATCGCCTGGCGGAGGTTCTTGAAATCTCCACCCGCGTCACCGTGCTGCGCGACGGCGCCCTGGTTGGCGTCTATCCAACCAAAGGCCTGACCCAGTCGCGCATCACCGAGTTGATGACGGGCAAGACCTTCGACTATTCCGTCCTGCATCGGGATTTGAGCAGGAGCCCGGTCATGCTTGAGGTCAAGGGACTGTCGCGGCCCGGCGAATTCGACGACGTGTCCTTGACAGTCCGGCGCGGCGAGACGCTCGGCATCACCGGGTTGCTCGGGGCAGGGCGCACCGAATTGGCGCTGACATTGTTTGGCATGCGCAAGCCGAAATCGGGCTCTGTCGCCCTGGATGGCAAACCCGTTCGCTTCGGTTCCAACCGTGACGCGATCGCCGCCGGCGTCGCCTATCTTTCGGAAGACCGGCTGTCGCTCGGTCTCATTCAGCCCCAGGCAATCGCCGACAACATGGTCATCGCCTCGCTGGACAAGATCCTTACAGGCGGTTTCATTTCGAGCGATCGCAAGCGATCTCTGGTCAATCGCTGGATAAGGGACCTCGGGGTCAGGATCGGAAAGCAGGACGACGCGATCTCGACCCTGTCAGGGGGAAATCAGCAACGTGTCGCCATTGCAAAATGGCTGGCGACCGACCCGAAGCTGCTTATCCTCGACGCACCGACGGTCGGCGTCGATGTCGGCGCGCGCGCCGGCATTTTCGACATCGTTTCCAAGCTGGCGGACAGCGGCCTGGCCATTATCCTGATCTCGGACGAGGTGCCTGAAGTCTATTTCAACGCGGACCGTGTGCTGCACATGGCTCAGGGGCGCATTGTCGGCGAATTTACGCCGGGCGCTACGACCCTCCAGGCGATCGAGGAGGCGGTCTATGCGTAGGTTTGTCCGCTCCCACGCAACGGAACTGGCTTTGCTCGCCGTTATCGCAGTCATCTGCGTCTTCCTTTCGTTCGCGACAGACCGGTTCTTCACCCTCGGCAACGCGTTTGACCTTCTGAACACCAGCTCGGTCAACATCATCTTCGCCGTCGGCCTGCTGGTCGTGCTGATCGCCGGCGGCATTGACATTTCCTTCGCGGTTGCTGCCTCCGTTGTGCAATATCTGACCGCGACCGTCCTCGGCTGGATCGGCGGCGGGAATTGGATTGTCGGCTTCATCATCGCTGGCGCATTGGGCGTCGCGTTGGGCTGCATCAACGCCTTCCTGATCCACGGGTTCAGGATCATCTCGATCGTCGCCACGATTTCGACTTTCAACATTTTCTTCGGCTTGCTGATGTTTTTCACAGGCGGCGTGTCGATCTACAACCTGCCGGACTGGCTCACCACCCGCGTCGTGCTGTTCGAGCGAGAGATGGCTGACGGGACCTGGGCGGAGATCACCCTGCCTGTGCTCATTATGGCCATATGCGTGTTCGCTACCTGGGCGTTGATCACGCGCACCACCACTGGCCGCCAACTCTACGCATTTGGCGACAACCCGGAGGGCGCGCGCCGCTTCGGCATCAATATCGGTGCCATGCAATTTATCGCCTTCGGCTGGCTTGGCCTGATGGCGGGTATCGCCGGTCTCGTCCAGGCGCATTACGCGCAGGAGGTTGTGCCGAATGCCCTTTATGGGCGCGAACTCGACGTCCTGGCAGCGGTGGTCCTTGGCGGTGCGCGGCTCGGCGGCGGCAAGGGCAGCGTGCTCGGCTGCATTCTGGGCGTTCTGTTGGTCTCGATTACCCAGAACGGACTTAATTTGATGGGCGTGTCGCCTTTCGCGTTCAAGATGATCGTCGGCGCCATCATTCTTGCCGCAATCACGCTTTCGAATACCAGCATCGAACGCCTGCTGCCGTTCCTGAAAAGCCGACGGGTGCCTTCATGACGGTTTTGATTGAACGCGTCCGCAACGCGCTCGGCCCCGAACTTACAGGTCCGTTTGCCGCGTTCGTAGCTGTCATGATCGTGTTCGGTTTTGCCGCGCCGAACTTTCTTTCCCGCGCTACCTTTGGATCCGTCGCCTTCCAACTGCCGGAACTCGGCCTCCTCACACTCGCCATGCTGCTGCCGATCCTGACCGGCGGCCTGAACCTGGCCATCACCTTCACGGCCAACATGGCCGGCTTGACGCTGGCTTGGGTACTGCAAAGCCAGGGAGGTGTCGAAGCGGGCGTCGGCGCCTTTGTGCTTGGCTCGGTCCTTGCCATCTCGGTCGGCGCACTGAGCGGGCTGATCATGGGGCTCGTCATCGCCTACACCAAGGCTCACCCGATCCTGGTCTCGCTGTCGATGATGATCTTCCTGCGCGGTCTCGGCGAATTCCTGACGCGCGGCGGCGACGTGTCCGGCATTCCCGGCTTCCTGGCGCCGATCGGCTACGGTTCGATTTTTGGCATCCCGGTGCCGTTGCTCATCTTCATCGCTTGCGTGCTGATCTGGCACGTCTTGCTGACGCGCATGAAGCTAGGCTTCAACACCTACATGATAGGCTCCAATATCGAGGCCACGCGCTATTCCGGTATCAATACGCGCAAGGTGCAGGTTCTCGTCTACACGTTGTCCGGTGCGATGTGCGCGGTCGCCGGCATCATCATGCTGGCGCGCTTCAATTCGGTGCGTGTCGGCCACGGCGAGTCTTACCTGCTGATCACCGTGCTTGCCTGCTTCCTTGGCGGGGTCAATCCGTTCGGCGGCTTCGGTCGGGTGATCCCGGTCTTCGTTGCGCTCGTCGTGCTCCAGCTTCTGTCCTCGGGACTCAATCTGATGGGCGCAAGCCAGCATCTTGCGACGGCAGTCTGGGGCATCCTGATGATCACGGTGATGATCCTGCGCTGGCTTGCCGGGCGCCTCAAATTCCTGAACACAAACAGAGGGTGAGTTAGATGCATGGTTTTGGGGTCCACACCTCGATGTGGACGATGAACTGGGACCGGGCCGGCGCAGAGAAGGCGATCGCGGCTTCCGTCAAATACGGGATGGACTTTATCGAGATCGCGCTTCTGAACGCGCCGGCGGTCGATGCCGCGCACACACGCGCCTTGCTCGAAAAGCACAATCTTCCTGCCGTTTGCTCACTTGGCCTGCCGGAGCGCGCCTGGGCCTCGGTGCGGCCGGATGCCGCCATCGAACATCTCGAAGTGGCGATCGACAAGACTGCTGAAATGGGCGCGCTGGCGCTTTCCGGCGTGATTTTTGGCGGTATCGGCGAACGCACCGGCCTGCCACCGACCGAAAAGGAATACGACAATATCGCCCACGTGCTGACCGTCGCCGCCAAGCACGCCAGGAAGCGCGGCATCGAGCTCGGAATCGAGGCGGTGAACCGCTACGAGAACCATTTGATCAACACCGGCGCGCAGGCCGTCTGGATGGTCGAGAAAGTCGGGGCCGACAACATTTTTGTTCATCTCGACACCTACCACATGAACATCGAGGAGAAAGGGGCCGCCAACGGCATTCTGGCTGCCCGCGACCACCTGAAGTACATCCACTTGTCTGAGAGTGATCGCGGCACACCAGGCACCGGCAACTGCCCCTGGGACGAGATTTACGCGACGCTGGCGGCGATCGGCTTCAAGGGCGGACTGGCCATGGAAAGCTTCATCAACATGCCGCCGGAAGTCTCCTACGGCCTCTCGGTCTGGCGGCCGGTTGCCAAGGACGAGGCCGAAGTGATGGGCAATGGCTTGCCGTTCCTGCGCAACAAGGCTCGCCAATACGGTCTGATCTGAGACGATGGGTGACGGGCAGAAGGCGGACGGCGCAAGGATCGCCGTCTTCGATGTCGGCAAGACCAACATAAAGCTCTCCGCAATGACGCTCGACGGCGTGCTCGTGGAGAGCCTCTCTGTCCGCAACGAAGTGCGGCCCGGTCCACCTTGGCGGCGGCACGATCTCAATGGCATTACCGACTGGCTGTTCGGCTCGCTCGCCACTTTGTGCCGACACCATCCGCTGGAAAAGCTGGTCGGCACCGGACATGGCTCCGCAGGGGTCTTGGTGAACGCAGATCCCGACGAGACTTGTGCCCTGCCGATGATTGACTACGAGCAGGATCTGCCGCCTGCAATTCGCGATGGCTACGCGCCGCTTTCGGGCGATTTCTTCGATCGCGGCAGCGCGATCATGCTGAAGGCTGCCCACCAGGCGCGCCAGCTGTACTGGATGCAGCAGGTTGATCCGGAGCGCGTCGCTCAGGCTCGTTGGTATCTGGGCTTGCCTCAATATTGGGCCTGGCGGCTGTCAGGCGTGCCATCGGCCGAAACGACGATCCTCTCGGCGCAATCCCATCTGTGGAACAATGTGCGCAAGCAGTGGTCGCCCATTGTGGCGGGGCAGGGATGGCAGCGCCTCATGCCACCATTCCATCCGGCCTGGGAGAGGTTGGGGCCAATCCGGCAGGATCTGGCGCGCCGACACGGCATACCGGAAGAGCTGTCTGTCCTGACCGGCGGCCACGACAGCAGCCTGAACCTCTACCGCTATCAGGCGGCAGGCATGCACGACGCCTGCGTGATCTCTACCGGAACCTGGATTGTCGGAATGTGCGCGGCGACACCTCTCGACCGCCTCGATGAAAATCGCGGAATGGTTCTGAACAGCGACGTGACAGGACGCCCGGTCGGCGGCGTTTTGACCATGGGCGGACGTGAGTTCAGTCTTGTGGCAGGGCACGGGGTGGCAGGGCAGGGGCAAGAAGGAACTGCAGCCGACGCTGCGCTGGTCAGCTTGCTGATTGAGCGCGGCACTTTCGCATTGCCGTCGTTCGGCGACGATGACGGCCTGTTTCGAGGCAGCGCTGGGCTCGGCCGGTTTGAAGGGCCGCCTGCAGAAACCCCTGCAGAGCGCAAGGCGCTCGCGGTGCTCTACGCCGCGCTGCTGACGGTGGAATGTATCGATGCACTGAACGAAACCGGGCTGGTTGCATTGGATGGCACCTTCCTGCGAGACCCGCTCTACGCCACGCTGGTTGCGGCGCTGCGGCCAAACGCCGAAACGGTCTACAACCTCGACTCCTATGGCACCGCCTCGGGTGCGGCGCTACTTGGCGAACACGAAACTCGTGACACGCCGGCTCCGATCGCGCTCAGCCTGCCGACTGCCTTTGCCAGCGATCGTGAGACGCTCGCAGCCTATGCACAGCGGTGGCGCGACCTGGCGAAGCG
This sequence comes from Mesorhizobium sp. WSM4846, assembly GCF_055811415.1. Taxonomy (NCBI): domain Bacteria; kingdom Pseudomonadati; phylum Pseudomonadota; class Alphaproteobacteria; order Hyphomicrobiales; family Phyllobacteriaceae; genus Mesorhizobium; species Mesorhizobium sp. WSM4846. The sequence goes on along the minus strand of NZ_JBVVPZ010000002.1, from coordinate 109,893 downwards.
AAACAACCTGCAACGGGCCAAGACCAGCAAAAGGAACGATCGATGACTGATGACAGCGCTCTGCGCCGCGAGATGGTGGATGCTTGCCGCCGGATGAACTCAAGCGGCATCAACCAGGGCAATGCCGGCAATTTGTCGGTGCGCTCTAGCGACGGTTTCCTGATCACGCCCTCGTCGCTGCCCTACGAAACGATGACGCCCGAAGACATCGTCGAGATGAGCTTTGACGGCACCTATGTCGGCCGACGGCCCTCCTCGGAGTGGCGCTTCCACCGTGACATTTTGAGGGAGCGGCAGGAGATCGACGTCGTGCTGCATTGCCACTCGCTCTACGCCACGACGCTGGCCTGCCATCACAAGACGATCCCGAGCTTCCACTATATGACGGGAGTGGCGGGCGGCACGACCATCCGCTGCGCGGAATACGCAACCTTTGGCACGCAGGCCTTGTCCGACAATGCCTTGGTTGCGCTCAAGGATCGCCTCGCCTGCCTGCTCGGCCAGCACGGCCAGATTTCGCTTGGCAAGACCATGGAAGCGGCGTTGTGGCTGGCGAACGAGGTCGAAACCCTGTCGCGCATGTATGTCCAGGCGCTTAGCCTTGGCGAGCCGCCGGTCCTTTCCGACGAGGAGATGGCGCGGGTGATCGAGCAGATGAGGAAGATGAGCTATGGCCAGGCGCCGGACCCGGAGGGAACGAACGACCTGGCGCGGCCACGAGACGCTGCGGTCTAGCGCTGCTCCGGCAGATTTTAGTGAAGCAGGTCTTTCTTCGCGCTGGGTGGCAGGTGAAGACTGAGTTGTCCTCCTTACGGCAAACGGTGAATCAAATCGTTCAGCAAAAGCAGCGACGCACCGGCGAAGACAGCCGCAGCCGCGTCGTCCAGCATGATGCCGAGTCCACCCCTTACCTTCTCATGCACGATGCCGATGGGCCAAGGCTTGGCGACGTCGAAAAACCGGAAAGCAAGGAAACCTGCTGCCCACCAGACCGGGTCTAGCGGCAGCATGGAAAGCGTTGCGGCGGTCCCGAAGGTCTCGTCAATGACGACGATCTGCGGATCCTCCGTCCTGGTATGGGAGACGACATGCGACGACGCCCATACTCCCACGGCGAATAAGCCCATATAGGCTAGCACGATCAGCCAAGGCGATGCAGGTATCAGGACCGCGGCAACAGCCACTCCGACGCCTGCGCCGGCGGTGCCTGGCCATACCGGAGATAATCCCGCGCCGGCAGAGGTCGCGAGCAGGTAAGCAAGCCTGGGCAGAAATTTACGCATGGCGTTTCGAACGGCCGACAGGGTGAATTGCGAATATGCGTTGTATCAGTCTTCCAGTTACTTCCGCTAACGCAGGTCGCGCAAAAGCATGCCCTCGGGCGTGACCCGGTCAGGCGCGATGCGCTATAGACCGCCAGTCGATTTGCGACAGCGGACACAACGGGCATTGCGCTGACCACCTCGATCGGCGCCGACGGGCTGGAACGAACCCTCAATTTGCCGGTTAAACGTCGCGGAGCGACATCATCAGAGGAGCCAAGTCATCATGATCGCCGGTCTCATGAAACGCCGTATCGACCCGCTATGGGAGCACGCCGCCTCTCCGCTGATCGGGATCGGCATGACCCCGAACCAGGTTACGTCAGGCGGGCTGGTGCTCGTCGCCTTGTCGTGCGCCGCCTATCTGTACCACCAGTCAAGTCTTGCCTTTGGCCTTTGCCTGGCGTTTGCCTTCACCTTCGACGCGCTCGACGGGGCGGTTGCTCGCCGCAGACATATGAGCACCAAGGCGGGTGGCTATTTCGACGCCATGGCCGACCGTTATCAGGAATTCGCCGTGTTTGCGGCAATAGGCTGGGTCGCCGATATGTGGGCAATCGCCATGCTCGCGTTCGCCGGCGGACTCCTCACCAGCTACGCCAAGGCGCGGACGGCGATCGAAATCCCCATAGAAAACCAGGCATGGCCGGATTTCTTCGAACGGATGGAACGCCTGGTGTTCATTTGCGTGCTGTTGGTCGCCGACGGATTGGCGACCGCCATGGGCGCCGCTTCGCCCTGGATTCTGACGGGCGGGTTCGCGCTGTACGCACTCGTGGCCAACGCGACAGCGCTGCAACGGATGAATCGCGCATTTGCGATGCTCAAACGATCGGACGCGAAGCAGCCGTGAGACGGCCAAATCCCATAAGGATGAGGCGCCCGGCGCTCCCTGCGTGCCTGTTGTCCGCACCCCTCGTTAGACCGTTTCGAGCCGGCTGAACCGAACCGGGATGATTTTGCGGGTCTTCAGTTGTCCTGCCGAATCCTTGTCGATGACCGTCAGCAACTGCCCTTGTTCAGGGCCTACAGGCATAACCAAGCGGCCCCCCGGCTTGAGCTGCTCGAGCAACGCCGGCGGCGCCCGCCCCGCCGCGACGCTGACCAGGATCTTGTCGAATGGCGCGTGCTCGGGCCAGCCGCGAGACCCGTCCCCGACACGAATGCTGACATTGGACAGACCGAGGTCCTGCAGCAGAGCCTCGGCATGGCTTGCGAATTCCTCGATGATTTCGATGCTCCAAACGTGCCCGGCGAGTTCCGCGAGAATTGCGGTTTGGTAGCCCAGGCCGGTGCCGATCTCGAGCACCGCCTCGTGCGGTTGGAGCGCAAGGAGATCGGTCATGAGTGCGACAATGAACGGCTGCGAGACGGTTTTGTCGAAGCCGATCGGCAATGGCATGTCCTGGTAGGCATAAGGCGCGACCGAGCTTGGCACGAAGAGATGGCGCGGCACCCGCTGCATCGCTGCCATCACCCGTTCATCGAGCGCCGCCTTGCCGAGCTCCTCGCTTGTAAGGTCGGTATGGATTGCAATCATCTCGACCATGTGCCTGCGCAGCACTGCGAGGTGCTCTTCGTTCATTGGCTTCATGACCGTCAGGCTTTCTTCAACCAGGCTTGCTGCCTGATACGCTTATATCCTGTTCGTCACAGCAACGCCCGTCATCGTTTCCAGTTGCGGGTGGCCCACGGCGACCGGAGGTAATTTTGGCGTTGCGTCTGGTCGATATCGGCGGCGGGCCTGGAGATCCGGTGCCATGTAGCCATAACGGTATGTCCTGGCTCGCGGTGATTTGAACGATGAACGGCTGAATCGCGTGCATGCGTGGGCAGCCGGCGATCTCGACCGGGGCGTTGTCGTTGTAGTGGTGGACGCCTGTTTCACCGATGCGACTGCTGCATGGCTTCGGCAGCGGAATGCCGCGACGGGTGGTTCCTAAATATCCAGCTAAAGTTCGGAAGCCGCTACTTTATCGCTTCCAGGAGTGCTGAGTGGAACTCGCCGGGGCCTCTGCCTTGCCGTTCGGCCGTCGTGGTTGAATCCTCATCAGCTAAAGTAGTGAAATCTGATGGAACTACCGGCCCTGATGTGCCATTTTACCACGTCGTGAGAGAAGACGAAGGCAAATGAGCCAGCACAATGCCACTGTGATAGGCGTCGTGGTGCCCATGTTCAATGCCGAGAGAACCATTCTCCCGACGCTGACCAGCATCTGCCAGCAGAGCCACCAGGCGCTGGACATTATCGTAGTGGATGATGGGTCGACGGACCGGTCCGCGTCAATCGTGGCCGCCTATGCCGAGCAAGATCGGCGTATACGCCTTTTCAGGCAGCCGAACGCGGGTGTTGCGCACGCACGCAACAGCGGCGCCGCTGCCACCGATGCGGAGTTTCTAGCGTTCGTGGATGCGGATGATCTTTGGGCTCCATCCAAAATCGCACTGCAACTGCGCGTCCTGCAGGAAGGAGGCTCGTCAGCTGGCCTGGCATATTGCTGGTTTGCGGAGATCGACGAGGACGGTCGGATATTTTCATTCAAACAGCCCGATGCCGATGGTCGCGTGCTGCAACGCATGTGCAGAAACAACTTTGTCGGTAACGGAAGTTCGATGCTTGTACGTCGCTCTGCATTCGAGCGGGCGGGACAGTTTGATCCCTCCCTGAGGGCGAGGAACGCACAAGGCTGCGAAGATTTTCTAATGTGCCTCAGAATAGCGGAGAATTACGAGTTTCGTGTCGTGCCACAACATCTTGTGGGTTACCGGAGGACCATCGGCAACATGTCGAGCGATGTCATGCAGATGTTTCGTTCGTATGAAATTGTCCTAGCCGAGTTTCGCGAGAAATATCCGCAATTTGGGAGCGATCTCAATGCCCATCTGCTTGACACGATCAATGGGCTTGCCGTGAGGGCTTTGATTCAGGGGCGGCCTTCCGCAGCCTGGTACCTGTCGAAGAAGCTCTTTGTCCTGGAGCCGCACACGGCCATTTCACGTCTGCCTCACACGGTCGACGTCTACTGCCGGGGGCTGGTTCCTCGCTGGATCAAGGTTCGAGTGAATCGGATGCGAAACGCCGAGTCTCGGCCTCTTTATAAGAAGATTTATCTGGAGAGGTGAGCGCGTCACTGTTCGGGCGTGCCGAGCCGGAGCTGTTGAAGCTACATGCTTGATGCCAGGCTTTGGCGGCGCACGCGGCAATCACGTCACTGCTCGGAACCTGAGCGGCTACCGGAACGATCTTGGCCCGGACCACATTTCCATAGGACACGTGCAATTACGCGCCGCCTCTATACAATATTTAATTGTTTAATTCGCGACCGCCGCTCCTGGTGGGGCCTCCAGCGTAATTGTGATGGTGTCACCCGGAGCAAGCAGAGTATCTTCAGTCGCCTCGGTCGTCGCTGCCCGTCCGTCAGTGGAGCGGGTTACACCGATCGTAATTCGGTCCCCTTCGCCTACAAGGTCGCTGCGCATCTGCATCACGTAGGCGATTTGTTTGGTCAAGGAATCCATCTCAGCGCGCATTTGCGTCATCGCCGCGCGTTCAGTCTGCAAATTAGCCAACAGGTCAATTCGACCCTGGTCGATAAGCCTATCAAGACTGCGCTGCAAATCCCCTTGGTCGCGTTCAAGTCGAGCGATCTCAGCATTGGTTTGCAAAGCGCGGGTCGCTGACAAGAGCACTGCGCGTTGAGCAGAGTTGACGCTAGTGATCTGGACCAGACCTTTTTCGAAGAGCTTCTTGAGGCGATCAAGTTCCGCCGCATCTGCGGCTGCGCCCGCTTGATCCGCCTTCTGCTGCTCCTTAAGATAGCCCATTCGTTCCGCCGCCTTGGTTGCGGCCAACTTAATTGAAGCGCGCTCCTTCTCCTGATCCGCATAGACAGCTTCAAGATGCTTCCCCTCCTGCTGCAAAGCTTCGTCGCGACGAGGTTCGAGGCTCGGGTCACGTTCTGCGTCCGGAAGCTCAATCGCTCTGGCGCCGCTCAGCTGCGCCTCTATGCGAGCAGCCTTGATTTCGCTTTCCTGGTACCTGATACGCAGAATGTGGAGGCGGCCGCCAAGGTCCGCTGCTGTCATTTCAGGGTTTTGAAGCTCACCGCGACCGAGTTGGTAGCCGCCGCCAGCCGCCACAGCTTGTCGGACAGTCATGCCTGGTCTGAAGGGCTGAATCCCAGGAGAGGCAATGTCCCCGTCAATATAGATGGGTCGGTATTCCTCAATATCAACTACAATCTGATCCGGGTAAAAACCAGTCCAAGTCTCAGTGCCGTCGGCGGATCGTTGCGGAAGGGATTTTGGTTTTAAAACCTCAATTACCTCCTTGCGAACATCCCCTATTGTCTTCCCGAGAACGTTTAGGGGGCCCAGGGCCGGCAACACAATTACACCGCTTTGGTCGATCACAGCTCGCTTTTGCATCTCGGGATACCCTATGACGGCGAAGCCGATCACGTCGCCAGTCTGCAGACGGTACTCGCCGACATTGTGCTGCTCTGCTAGGGCAAGGCCAACCGATAGATTCGCGTTTGCGAACAACAGAAACATGCATGCGAGCGCAGCGCAGCTGCCTGCCCGCATCCAGCGCACCGATCTATTCAACATTCGCGATCACCCCGCAATGCTTGAGCGTGACATCGACGCAGACCTTTCTCACAATGCCATTCTTTTGAGGCGAATTTACGCTCTGAACAACGGCAACATGGCAGCCGATGTTTCGAGATCGCCCCACTCTGATCATCATCCGGCTGGAAGAACACAACTATCCGGCGGCCAGCGCGATCGCGGCGATCATGGTTTTGCTATCGTTCGCGATGCTCCTGGTCGTCAATCTGGTGCAGTCGTGGAGCCGCAAACGCTATGGCTGACGTCACGATCGTGTCGCCGATCGGAAGCGACACCGCCGGCCAGCGAGCAGCCAGTCGCGCTACCTGCTGATGGCAGTCGCGTTCGTCTTCCTGGTGGCCTGAGCGGCATTGGCCCGTCTGAGGCGGGGCCGCCATGTCCGCCGCTCCGCTAAACACTGAAGCTGCGCGGCGGACACACCAACGTCGAAGCCATCCCATTTTGCTCAACTTGACGCACACAACTCGATTCAGCCTCTGCCTAAATCCACATCGCATGGCATGGCCGGTCCCGCCTGGAAGCAAGCCTCCTGGCACAGGTTGGGGGTATTTATTCGCATATTCTAATATATCGGTCGCTCTGACCCGTTCCGATATGTTATGATGGTTAACGCGCTGAGGCCTGGATAGCCAAGGAGCGCGTCACGTCAGCGGCTGCGAGTGGGACGGCGATGTCCTTTTTGCTTTTCTTGCGAGGCCTTATCATAGTACTGTGGCATTCGCCATCAGTATATATTTGCTCACCGGCTCCCTCTGGGGCACGTTTGTCCAAACGTTAATTTGTGGGATCTTGATACAGATTGGGTACTTTGTTGCTGTCATGCTGCTAGTGTGGCGCTCGGTCTCCAAAGAATCGGTGACTCCGAAGTCACACATCGCGCGTTGAGTCCGAAAGGGAGCAACTGCCGAGCCACTTAGTGAGGCGGGCCACTCTCCGCCTTTATAGGCTCTGGCTGCTAGAGCAGGACGATCAGCAAGATGACACCCCACACCACGAAACAAAATGTGACTGCAACCTGTCTCATTCGGGCAGCGGAGAGGCTTTCCGCGAGGCGCCAGATGCGCGCAGGATCTTTGCGGTGATCGTTATCGCGCGTCTGTGATCGACGAGCCATTCCTGTTTCCCGCAGGACAGGCTCAACCGGAGCCCGGAATCTGCTCAGATGTTTTGCCATTTGGCAATACGACTCAATTTCTTCTTTCAATTGGAGCTTACGACATGCAGCGGAATTGCGGCAGTCGGAGCATGGGCCGCGTCAGGTTATTGCATCGAGGTTAAGGAGTTGCGCCTTTGGCGAAGAGCGGGCTGATGCCCGCCCCGAGCGGTGCGCCTGTGCTCCACGGGCGTCGATACTGAAGACATTAGTCAGATAATGTGGTATAGCGTTTGTCACTACAAATGCGCTGCCAGTCTCATCCCACAGGTTTGAAGGCTTATGCTCCGCGAAGTTGAAAAACACCCGGATTCTGCCTTCACATTCGGCGATCCTCAGTGGGGAACGATTGATCTCGAAACACTCGTGGCGGCAGCGCAACGGCAGTTGAGGTTAGTCGTTACATGCGCGCTCGCAGGACTTGTGCTGGGGCTGGCGTATCTTTGGGCCGAGGTGCCCTTGTACGAGTCGACGGCCAGAATCCTGATCGACAAGAACCAGCCATCCATCGTAACGGAGTTAACAGAGAGCGGAAGCTCCGCACCGCTTGACCCGATGATGCTGAGTCAGGTCGAATTGTTGCTTTCCGACCGCATCGGGCTAAAGGTCATTGACAGCCTCGGTCTTGCTGCCGATCGCTCTTTCTTGTCAGCGCCACATTCATTGCTCAACAGTCTCACAGGATCGGTCGCTCGGTGGCCATTCATCGGCAGTTCCGAAGCAAGCGGAGCGCCGGTGGAATCGAGTGCCGCGCGAGGTTCGGATCCTCGATGGCAGGCATTTGGCATTCTGGCTGAGAATATAACGGTAGCTCGTGTAGGGGATTCTTACATACTGCAAGTCCAATTTCGGTCGCCTAGCGCCGAAATGGCGCAAAAAATAGCCAGTAAGTATGCAGAAATCTATATCTCTGACCAAGTCGGAGCCAAAGACGAGTCGATTATCCGAGCTCGCAGCGCACTGGCGGAAGAGGTCGAGACGGTGCGGAAGCGATCGGTCGATGCCGAGCTCGCAATCCACAGGTTCCGAACAGACAATACGCTGACCAAGGAAACGCTGGTTACGTTGCGCCAGCTCGAACTTGAGGCGTCCTCTCTCAAGTCGCAATATGAACAGGTCCTGCAGCAGTACCAAGCGAGCCTGCAGAACCTTTCGATGGCGTTGACGGAAGCGCGGATTATCTCGGAGGCACCGTACCCCAGCGGACCGAGTTCTCCGAACAGAAGTCTTACGATGGCGTTCTGTCTCGTGCTCGGCGGCCTGGTTGGCGCCGGTGTGGGCGGAATTCGGGAGTACCGGGAGCGCTTTTTCCGCACGACGGCTCAAGTGCGCGATGAACTCGGACTTCAGACGCTCGGAATGATCCCTTTGCTGGACGGGAAGCCAATTCGCCGAAACAAGCACGATCGTGCGGCCGGAGAGCCGTCATTCATCGAGGTGGGGAACAGCGCTTTCAACTGGGTAGAACAACATCCGCGCTCGGAATTCGCTGAAGCGATGCGAACTGTGAAAGTCGCTGTTGACGTCGAGTTACCAAGCAAGAGCACCAAGGCGCTCGGCATCGTTTCTTGCCTCCCGGGAGAAGGGAAGTCTCTGATCGCTGCTAATTTAGCGATGGTTCTTGCTATGCAGCGTTGTAAGACGTTGTTGATCGATGCCGATATCCACAATCCTGGCTTGTCCCCTATGTTAGCCAACGGCTGGGAACGAGGCCTGGCCAACTTGTTGGCTGGAGAACTCAATCCGAGTGACTTGCTGGCCCATCAGTCATTGCCATTGAGGTTCCTGCCCGGTGTGAACCAGAGCCAACAAAAGCTCGCAAACACCGTGCAGCCTATCGAGAAAATGGGCGACTTTCTGCTCAAGGTGGGCCCTATGTTCAATTACGTCGTCGTTGATTTGCCCCCGTTGGCTCCAGTCGCGGACGTGAGGTCCTTTGTCCAGCACCTCGACGGCCTTGTTCTGGTTGTTGAATGGGGTGTGACCGCTCGTACATTCGTGCGCGAAATTCTCAACAACAACCCGATCCTGGCGGATAAATGCATCGGCGTTCTGCTCAACAAGGTTGATGTCAAAAGAATAAAGCGGTACCAAAAGTTCGGCAGTGCCGAATTTTACAGTGAACGTTATAGTCAGTATTACCAGGCCTAGTTGTGGAGCAGGCATTGTTTTGTCTTGAGCAGATAGCCCAAGGAGGGGATTTGACGAAAAAACTCCGTCCGGGCCTATCCGCGCGAGACGCAGGAGATGGTGTTCGTCGGCAAGGACTGGCGATACATCGTCGCTTCCTCCAGCCGGCGGGCTGCGCGCTGGCATCGGACTGGAGAAGGGCCAGGTCGAGAACCTGTCGAACAGGTGGGATGCCGAGCAGTCGGAATTCACGATCGGCCCGGCTATCCTGGTCGTCAGTGCTTTGCCGGTCCTTACATTCCGCCACCCAACACCGCCGCAGCGCGGACACGCAAAGCATCCTGCGAATAGGCCTCCAGCATATCGTGTCGTGCCTGTATTCCGATCTCTTTGCGAAGCGTTTCATCGCCCGCTAGCACTAACACTTGGGTCACCGCCATGTCCGCTGAGGGCACAGTAAGCTTCAGCATATTCTCTCCATGCTTGCCGTAATCCCGAATACCGCCGACGTCGGTCGCGATAATCGGAAGGCCGGCAAGCATCGCCTCGGCGACGACGATGCAGAACCCTTCGGTATCGGACAGATTAATGAACATGTCACGATCACAGGCTAGCTCGAACCAGCGTGCGACATATCCATGGAAATGCACGCGATCTCGAATGCCGAGCTCATCCGCCTTGCGCGAAAGCGCCTGCCGTTCCGGCCCATCGCCGTAAAGATCGAGGCTTGCAGAAACGCCGCGGTCTTGGAGCATTCGGATGGCCTCGATCAGGCGGTCAAAGTTCTTTCGCGCCATAAGGCGTCCGGCTGCAGCAAGGCGCAAGGGTGTGTGAAGCGCGTAGTCGCGCTTGTGGGAGGAAGCCCCATCGGCACGAAACAGAGGCACCACATGCGACCGGCGCCTGCGGGGCAGGAAGTATGCTTGTGTCTCCCGGAGCGTATTTTCGCAATCAGCCCAGATTTCGTCGACACGCCAGGACAGCGCCTTGAGCACAGGGCCATAAACGCCTTCAGCACGCCGGGAGCGATAACGGGCGATGTGCTCGAATGAAACGCAGCGAAGCCGAGGAGCGAACATCGCAGCGAATCGTCCCAGGAGATTGGCCTGCTTGAGCGACAACACAACCATATCCGGCCGCCACTCCCGGCTGAGGCGTAACATTATAAAGAACGTGCTCACGAAGGTGCGCAAGGAAGGCTCGTCGCTCTGCGACGTCAGGATAAGATTGTGCTCTCCGATCTTTGCGGCGATTTCGTCGGCAAGAGCCCCGCGACCACGGCAACAGGCTAGAATCTTCAGCTCATGCCCGCTGAAAAATCCTGCTTGCAGCAAGGTCAGCAGCCCGTGCTCGGCACCACCGGGATCGAAGCCGTTGATGAAGTAAAGAATTCGCATGTGATACGGAAGCGTTCCCGATTGCCTTGTGCCTCTAGCGCTGAGCGCCCCGATACTCGTCAATGCCGCTCCCTTTGCGCAGGGCGCGGTAGAACAACAGCTTGGCTGCGCGGCGCACCTGGGGCTCCACGCCCCTCGGCAGGACGCAAAGAAGGATGTAAACGTAGACGCGCCATGACAATGGATTGTGCCACATCGCGCGAATGAGCAAGCGCGCTCCGCGTTTCTTTTCGCCTTGAGCCACGCAATCATTGGCCGCCTTGGCGTACAAACGCGCGTTGCGCCGACGCGCGAGGTGCGTAAGTTCCGGCCGTCGCATGACCCATTCTCGCGTGAGGCGTTCGGCTACCGGCAGAAGCGCGTCGAGTCTGCGGGTCATGTTCGAGCCATGGCGCCGTTTATAGACGAGTGCTCCGGCCACATGTTGAAATGTCCAACGCTCGGCTGCGCGCAAACAAAACTCTGTATCCTCTCCAGCCTTGAATGCCTCGTTGAATACCCCGATGTCTTCGACCATCTCCCGCCGTATAACCATACTGGAAGGAATAATCGGCCCATCAAGCAGAAAATATTTCGGCAGCGTATCGCATTGGTCCGCGCGATAGCGGCGCACCGAGACGTGTAGAGCATCGGACAGATCCGGAGCGGAAAAATCGACAAAATCGCCATAGACAAGACCTGCCTTGCAGCCATTGCCCAAGACGGCTAATTGACGCTCAAGCTTGTCATCGGCCCAGAAGTCATCGCCGTCGAGAATTGCAATAAGATCGCCGGCAGCATGTCTGATGGCAAGATTCCTCGCCGATGAAAGCCCGATACCCGCCGTCGTCAGGACATGTACGCGCGGCTCCCTGCGACCCAGCGATGCAATCACTTCCGACGAGCCGTCCTTCGAGCCATCATTGACAATGATAATCTCTTTGATGTGGCTCGACGCGGTCTGATTGATCACGCTTTCCACTGCCTGCACGATGAAGCGTTCTTCATTGTGGCATGTCATGATAACCGAAACACTCATCTCGTGTTTCCTGGCAAGGGGTTCCCGAGAAATCGAGGATGTCTCATGCTCCTGGGGGGGCTCCTCCGCATCCTGTGCAATGATAGGTAAAGCCCGTGCCGCGTCAACTCAGGCAGGAGCGAGACAAGGATTAGTGTGACGAAAGCTCGTGTGCCGGAGGCTTCTGTTCCAACGTAAAAGGCGCAAGGAACAAGGAGCACGAGGGGCAGAAGCCGTGCCTGGACCGCTCCGATCAATCCGTGAGAAAGGGCCCAGCTTAGAGTACGGCTCAAGCGAAACCATGCAGCAACCCATATGAGAACATAGAGGCTGAGCCCAATGATGCCGTTCTCGGTGAGGATACGTTGAAACTCGCCATGTATCGCCAGCCGCAACTCGCCAGGAAGTCCGCTGAAATCCGTATCGATAATATTCTTGAATTGGTTCGTACCCACGCCCATCAGGGAATGTTCGGAGATGAGTTGTCTGGACAGATTGAAAGCAAACGCGCGCTGGACATTGCTCGGCGTGTCTCCAGGGGCATATTTCCCCTTCGCCGCCAGGTATTCGTGTTGACCCATGCTCAGCGGATCGAGGATGGTCTGCAACTGCTTTCCGACATATGAGTTTTCCACTGTGGTCGCCAGCACGAAAAGACCCACGAAGCCGACGGCGATCGCTGGCACCATCGCAGCGAGCCGTCCGCGCATCAGAAGCGCGGCGGTCAGAAAGAGATAGATCAAAAACGCCTTGCGTTCCCCAGATAGCACGAGCAGGGGAAGTATCCCCGCCCATACAAACCAAAGGGTGCGCCGCTTGTCCCGGTTGACGAAGAGGAGGAGCCCTGCGAGCGCAATTGGAAGGAAGGTGAACGCGAGCCTCGGATCGACCAGATGCTTCCAACCGACCGAGTAGCCATGGGCGACATGCCAGGTGATCGTATAGGCGAGAATCAGCACCATGCCGAAAAGCAAGATGTTGACGGCCTTCTGCGTCTCGAGCCATCTAGCCTCCTGTGCGATGGCGAACGCAAAGGCGCCCACAATGGACATCTGCAACAGCTCGCGCAGGCCGTTCTTTGCGTCCACGCTGAAGGCCGAGACCATGTGCCAGCCCAGGAAGGGCAGGAGCAGTAGAAAACCGGCTGAAAAAGCCAAATTTCGCCAACGACCCGTCGCCATGCCAATCACGAGCATCAGCAATGCGATCAGCTCGAACGGACGCAGCAATACAAGACCCGTCTCGAGCCTGATTGGCAGGAAGAGGCTCAGTATCGCGAATGTGAGGAGATAACGCATCACAGCCCCCTCGCGGCGCGATATTCTTTTAGCATGTTCTCTTTTCCGGAGACAGAACTTGTTGGATGTATCAATGCCAGCGGGCGAAGAAAGACTTCGCCATGCTCCAGCCGACGACCCCATCGTTCCGCCCGCTGTGGCAATCGCATATCGAAGAGGTTTCCGCCTGTTGGGAAAACTCACTCTCCTCGCTTGCGGTTTCGTTGCGGGTAGGATTACTAGTGGCAGAGCCCATCAGGCAGTCCGACGAGAGTGATGACGCATCCTGACGGCGCGCAGTCGATGACCTAGCCGACGGTCTCGCTCTCCGGGGTCCAGGCTTCTGGCTGGTCGAGCACAGAGACCGCGCGAACATGGCAGCGAATCTTATGCCCGACATCCCGCGAACTGAGCTCATAGCTTGTGCCGGTTTCGACCACGATCGGAACGCCGTCACGATACCATAGACACTCTATTTGCGACGCAATAACGTTCGGTACGACGGTCAACGCCTGGCCCGGTGAAGCCTGGCCCGAGAAGGCCGGCAATGCGCTGAAGCCCGTCGGGACCATAGCCAGATCCGTTTCCGTCTGCCGGACCCTTATATAGTCAATGACCATGTCATACGTCTGCGACGGGTCCGGTTGAGCGCGCCCCTTTTTTTCATCGTAAGCGAAATCCACCATGATATATTTTTTCGCTGCGAGTTCCGGTGTCGTCGGAACGCGCGCCACTTCATAGCCGTCGATCACGAAATAAGTATAATCATCTTCGATCTGCGCGCACCAAGTATGAAATTCGCCATCGTATACGTCGATGGTGCTGGGAAAACCACTTGATGGATCGACTTGATAGCCGGCGATTTTCCGGCGCACGTCACGTGGCGCGATATGTGGATCTGCATAGCCGAGTCTGGGTTTGTGCACGTGCTGGCTGATGTTGATATAGGCCCCATTGAGACCGTCATATTCCCAAAAGTCCGTCTCAAGACGATTGCGCGTCCGCCAGAATAGATGCTCCTTCCCATACGCCCAGAAAGCAGGGAAAAATCCAGGGCGGGGCGCTGCGATCTTCGGCAGTCTGGCGCGGATCTCAAAGATCCCCTTTCCCCAACACCGCCCCTGGCCATTGTTGTTCACGGAAGAGAAGGCACCTGTTCTCCAATGGCGGCCTTTTTGCAAGAGCCGGAGCGCCAGCGTGTGGCTGGTGGCGTCGTGCACATATGAGGAGGGCGTCGCCGAGATCCGCTGGGTAATGGCGTCAACACCGACGGTCGTCAGATGGGTCGGCGCATACCAGATGCTGCCTTGCGCGCCTTTGGAATCATCCACTACCGTGTTGGAAACGAAGTCGTCAAAAAAAACCGTTGTGTAACCGTGGATCGGGGGCGCCGCCTCACCACGATGAGCATATCGCTCATTGCCGATGGCCGCCCAGGACGCCCACGAGGCTGAATCGAACTCATAACGTGCGGGTTCGTCGTTCGCATCCACGGCTGAAGGAGGGCTCTGGCGATAGGGATGATCGTCGGGCAGGGCGGACTGCCGGCCGACGCGCCACATGCCCCATCCCATCAGTTTGTCGACCTGCGAGTCATTCAGTTCGCTTTGCCCGATGATGACGCAATCGACCGCGACATCGGCCGTCATCGGATTGTTCACATCGCCCATGAAGCTCTGCGATTTCATCAGGTTGGGTTTCAATGCATGAATCGCCTGGCCGGCCGTCTTGACCCCATTCACCACCGCCTGCATCACGAATCCGCGGCGGTACCCGACCATGACATTCCAGTCGTCAAAATCGGTCGAGTACTGCCCTTCCTCGCTCTTGAGCTTGCCGTCATGGAGCCGCGAAACGAGTGTGCCGGCCGAGGGCTTGAAACAAACCTGGGGCTGGCGATGCACCGAGCCACCCTCCGCGCCATTGACGCAAAGAACGGAAACGTTATCCGCACCGGTGTTGTTCACCGAATGGCACCGGGCGATCACGAGCCACCACCGGTGGAGATAGGGAGCATCCTTATCGACTGGCCAGGTCAACGCCTTTTTCGTGCCCTTCTTGAAGAGGACGCCGCCGTTATTCGGAAGCTTTGTCGGGCGCAGGGAAGGCTCGGCTTGCACCGCAGCCACCGGTTTCACGCCGCCGGATTGCCACGAGGAGACTTCGCCTTCGGCCAGATCCTCCTGATGCCAGGATTTCACGATCAACTCGGGGAACAGACCAGGATGCCAGGAGTGAGCTTTCGGCTGTGAGCCTTGCGCCGGACCGGCAGCGCGAGCGTCCCGTCCTGGGCGACCGGATGCCGTCAGCACAAGGGCGGCGCATGCGGCCAGCGCCAGATCCCGGCGAGAAATGCGGTGGGTCATTATCGTGTGCCTTACCTATCTCACATCGCGCCAATATCCGCTGGTTTCGAGCTAAGGCTGCACCACGACGCCCGTTACCGATGTTGCGCTTCTCCTCGCAAAGACAATTCGCCGCTTTAGTTTGGCTTTTCAATGACACCCTGCGGCGCGCCGAAGGGCAACAGATTCCTTCGAAACGGAGTGTCTGCGAGCGTCGAGATAATTTGGAACGAGCCGTTATCGTCATTCGTTCGGTCGAGGGGGGCTCGAACATACGGGTCAACATGATCGCTGCCTCTCTCTCGACGTAAGATGGCCGCAGATAAGTTCGGGCAATTCTGCTGCAAGGGGCTTAGCTTGCTCCGAAGATCTATCCGCGCGCCGGAACCCACTTGGTCAGGTCGTCTCCCGCGAGTTCAATGTGATGAACTCCGCCCGTCCTAGTACCTCCTTTCAGAAATCGGATTTCCCATGCGTTTCGTGTGGTACGAATAGCGCTTGCAGTGCTGTCCGGCACGCGGCGATGAAGCTGGCGCGCTCCTGACGATGGTCGACAACCAAAAACACGCGCGCTACGGGTACAGTGACACGAGCCTTTACGACGCAAGGGTTAGGAAATACTATCGCCCAATACACTCAGACAGGTCAATAGCGCACTGAACCGCAATCCCTGGACCCCAGAATGGATCGAGCCATTGTCATAAATTCCTTCGGCCGCGGCGGGTCGAACATTCTGGCGAATATGATCGGCTCTTCGCCCGGCGTCCTCATGACCTTCGATGAGTTTTGGCAGTTCTACTACAACGGCGGCTGGAATCTTCCTCCAAAGGTCTATCGGCGTCTGGGAGTCCGGGCGGGCAAGCTTGCCTCCAGGTCAGTGTTCTACGCGAAGCGATTTCAGAAGCGTCTGGAAAGAAGCATCCAAGCGTCGATCGCCGCTGACTACCAGCTGCGGAAGGAAAGGGGGCTCGATCTCGCGCTCGCGCGCCACGTCCTCTTCAAGGTGACTGAGTACGACATCTTCCTGAACTCTGAAATCGAGAAGCAGTTCGAAGAGACGATCTTCGTCGGGCTGGTGAGGAACGGCTACGGCCTTTGCGATTCATGGAAGCGCCGAGGGGTGCCGGCCATGATGGCGGGTCGAGTCTACAGCCACATTGCCGGCGAGATGCTTGAGGAACAGGCTGCCAGAAACAACTACCTGCTTGTCAGGTTCGAGGATATGGTTGCCGATCCTCTCCGCTTTCTGGATCGTTTGTATGCACATTTGGAGCTGCCGCGGCCGCGTGAGGACGCTTATATTCACAACCCGAAGGGTTATGGGCCCGGCCAGGAAGCCGCGGCGTCTGCCAGTCGCACCATGCGCTTAGTGGATAAAAGCTATTGGGCGTCACTCCTGGCTGAGAACATTAATGCTGCTGCGATGGAGCGACTGACGAGCGACGACCTGAAGGATTTCAACACATATGCCTCAGGCGTCATGGAGTCCTTGTACGAGGTTCGGTGGAGCAGCCCGGCCCCTGAACGCGCAGAAGGTTGAGCAACCTAACGATGCGAACGGTGATAGCGATGATGGCCTGTGGCAACAGGTGTCGCACACTGTAACTAGCGCATGGGGAATGCTCGCCGATGCATCCGAATGAAGCCAAGCACACTCAGGCGATCTTGGCTTCGATTCCGAGCGAGCAGTGAACCTCTGCCTGAACATCGGCTCCTCGACGGCCACTTCCGGGCGGTGGATTAGTCCCACGTCAATTTGGTTGAAGACATGCTGAAGCCGGCGCTGCAAGAACAACTGGGGTCGCTCCATCCATCCGCGGTACTTCACCTACTACCGCAGGGCAAAGGGCCGCAAGCGTGGCTCCGTCTCGGGCGGATAGTGGGACTGGAACAGCATGAACATCCCGGTTATCATCCCGGTCCGGAACAGAGCGGCCGTTATTCTGCGCGCTAGAGAGCGCGCTTTCGCGAGGCCTGCCCGGAGGGCGCTTGGACCACCAGCCAGTTCACTGTATGCTATTGATGTTGGAGTGTTGGTAGATGCATTCAAGATCCGATACCCTCTATACAGGTCCAAAAGGCGCGCAATATTTTGAGCAGCGGGGCAGTAGCCGAGCCGATACCGTACAGAAATCTAGAGCAAGGCTTTTTGAGGGTTTCAGCAGCCATACGGATGTCGTTCTGGATTTCGGCTGTGGGACAGGCAGTATCCTCTCGTGCTTGCCAGCGGTGAAGCGAATTGGCGTGGAGATCAACTAGACCGCTGCTAAGCAGGCGTCTGCACAGTTGGACCTTGTTGTTGGCTCACTTGCGGATATCCCGTCCAGCACGATAAACAAAATTATCAGCTATCGCGCTCTCGAGCATGTCGACAGCCCTTCGACGGTGCTCCGAGAAATGTTGCGCGTCCTAAAGCCCTCTGGCGAGATGAAGGTATTCGTACCGTGCGAGATGCCGATCATTGCTCAGCAGCATCGCTCATGGTCAAACAATCCCCACATGCATCTGCATTCGTGGACCCCGCTCACCTTGGGCAATCTGTTTACGGTGCTTGGCTTTGAGGTGACTGCCGCCCGCATGCTTCCGGGTTCTGAAGGTGGAAGGCTCGGTGCGATCTTTCCGAAGGACTCGGCTCTTCGTAAAGCTGCGGCTTTCTTAAAGGCATGTCGGACGGGAAGGTTTCATACGGCGGTCACCGCGCGTGCTCCTGCTGATTTACAGCACGACAGTTAGAATCACCGTGAAGGGTGGTATTAGGTCGTAAGTCAGCGTGGAATCCAATTGAGCCATGCTGCTTTCTTGGACGTTACGGCTTGCAGGACTTCCACTCCGCATTTCCCGAACAGAAGTGAAGCTCTCAAATAGAGAGTAACGGCAGATAGCGTGCCTATCATAAAAGCCCCGATCGCCAGCACAAGATAGTACGGCGAGCCGGCGAACAGCATCCTGATCGCAGAACCGGCAGCGTAGATGACGGCAGCGAAGACAATTGGCGGGATATGGACGAGCACGAAATCCACGAATGGCAATCCGGTCATGCGGCAGGTAATGAAGGAATAAAGGACGAAAGTCACTAGAATGGCACCCGACACCGCCGCCGCTGCCGCACTTACTCCGTAAGGCGCCGCTAAAAATACGAATGATGTGACAAGCGCCGCATGGAAAATCTGCATGGACGCGCTGCGGTAGCCACTGCCGGTGGCGAGCATAACGGCGCCGCATAATTTAAATGCGACCCGGAAATACATTGCCGCGGCAAATACGGCAATCGGAACCACTGCGTCCACCCATCTAGGGCCGAACATTGTCAGTACGATCTCCTTGGCGAAGCAGCACAGGAACGCGCTGGTTGGTAGGGTGAGGGCTGCGGTCAAGGCATAGCCCTTCAGCTGTGCGCTGCGCAGCCTGGCCCCGTCTGTCTGCACTTTTGACAGCAACGGGAAAACGACCGTTCTACTCAGGTTTCCGAATAGATTCGCCGGCATTGCGATTAGAGTGAACGCCCTCGTGTAGATGCCAAGCTCCGCGGTCCCGAGCAAACGCGCGACGATGATCTTGTCCATGTATTGGCCGCCGAAGGCCAAAACTCCAGCCAAGGAAAATCCTAGGCTCTGCGTGCGGATATCGCGGTAGGACTGCAGGTCGAAGCGCGGCTTGGCGAGATATTGTCGCGCGGTGATCAAGTAAATGCCAGAAAGAAAAATTGCCTCGGCCATGGCCGCGATCACCAGAGCCCAGTAGCTCAATCCGAGATAGGCAAGCGGAATAGCCAAGCCGACGTTGGCGACGGTCCATGCCGTCAAGTTCGCCATCGAGGAAACTTTGAATTTCAAGTTCCGCGATAGAACCGCCTCGGCCAAAAGGTTGAACGCGTTTGCAAACATAATGAAGGCGAGCACGCGCGAAACAATGTTGAGCTCTGGCACGCGAAAAAGATCGGCGATCACGCCCGCAAACACCCATTGAAGGACAGCGAGGCCTGTGGCGATGAAAAGGGACAGGAATGCCACGGTTCCCATATGGCGCTGGTCGAGATCCGCCCGCTGGACCACGACTTGCGACATGCCCAGATTAGCAATGACATTGCCGATGTCCACCATGATCAGCGCGGCGCCAACAATGCCGTACTCTTTGGGGGAAAGCAGACGCGCGAGAATGGCCGTAACCGGGAGAGTCAATAAGACCCGGGCCAGCAATGCGGCTCCCGACCACGAGAGCCCCTTGGCCGCCCTTCGCGTCAAGTCCTTATGTTCAATGTTCCCGTCCACGCTCGGTTGCCCAAAACTGTCCCATCATTATGCTGGCACTCCCTCCCTCCCACACGAGCTATGAAGAATATTTGCTGCTTCGGCGGGAATAGGCAAGAGACGGATATAGACAACTTTCTTGCTACTCATTCGTTGACTACCCGCAAGAGACGGAGATGGCAGTCATTCACTGAAACCGCCGAGCTGCCTCCAACAGCAATCTGCGGATTCCGCTGGTGTGCACGACTTCGAAAACCCCTGAGAGAAAGGGCAGCCGCCTCCGCGTCAAGTAGGTCCACCGCTTCAGAAGGCGCTCCAGACGGAAGCCAATCTGATCTTGAACGGCCTTGTGGTGGAGTTCGATCTCCCGTCTCTTCTCCAACGAAAGTCCCGGATAGGGTTGCCAGGCGGCCTTGGCCGCGTCGAGATCAAATACCGGAAAACTAGGCAGACAGAACTCCGTGCGTAGACGCTCCATGCTGGGCTGCAACTTCGAAAGGAGGCTGGCTCTTTCATCGGGTGAAAGATATTCGTAATTATTATTGGGGCTCGTCACTCTCCGATCGACCAATTCATAAATCGTGCGTTCCAGCTCCCGTTCAGAAAAAAGAATGTGCTCGTTCCTGAGGCGCTTGTATTCCAAGACATCCCGACTCAGGCGTTCATTGGCGCGCAGACAGAGCCATATAAACGCGGAGATATCGTCGATGCCGACGACATTCTTCATGAAATCATCGATCACGTTCGGCTGGGTCGACTCGTACACCCGTGCCGAACACGCGTTTGTCCCAAAGACCTCGCGCCAAATTGAAAGGCAGCGATGATAGTCTAGCATATCCTCGATAATGTTCAGAAAATCGATGACGTCTCCCGTGAACAGAACACCGCGCTTTATGTGCTGATTGTACAACGACTCGAGATAATGATCAGGTCTTCTGACGTAACACAATACATGACATTCCACCTCCGCCGGAATTGACGCGCGCAAACGTTCGATCAGACTGCGTTCCGACAGGACATCAGCGCTGGACGTCTTGCCCATAAAGCGCATCAGGTGCATGGCCATAGAATAGAGATTTTCTGAACTTGCGATGATTGTGTGCGCTCCGTCTCGTTCAGCCTTTCTCAGATGATGTAGAAAGAAAGGCCTGAATTTATCCGATCCGCACAGCGACTGCGTATTGATCTTGAAATTGAACTCGTGCGGAGAGGTGGCATAGTGAATGCCGTGCTCGCCGAGGTTCTTTGCATTCGCGCACAGGAATTGCTGTAGCGCCGTGGTGCCCGTCTTTTGAGTGCCGATGTGAAGAATGAGCTTCATGTTAGGTTCATATCCGGGACGCGGAGCGAAGATGTCTTTTCTTTGAGGAGAGCCGCGTAGAGCTCCATTTGCTGCAGGACGACGCTTTCCATGCTGAATCGCGCAGCGACAGTTTGTACTGCGCGGCGCGCCATCTCATAGCGCTCGGCTTCCGATAGGCCGAGCGCGCGACGAAGAAGCCCGGAAAACTCGGCATGCGAGCGGGCCAGAAAACCGTTGCGCTCATGTTCCACAATGTCGGACGCACCGCTGACATCGGTGATGATTGGGACCACGCCGCAGCTCATGGCCTCGAGCAGGGCGTTTGACATGCCTTCCGACGCCGAGGTGGAAAGATAGAAATCAGCCTCCCACAGAAAGGGAAACACATCTTCGACCGCGCCGGCGAAAGTGACCCTGCTGGACAGGCCCAACCGGGCCGCCTGCTCCTCGAGGGTGGCGCGGCACTGGCCATCGCCCAAGATGGTGAGTTGCACCTTTGCGTCGGCGGGAAGTGCCGCGAA
The DNA here is from genome assembly GCF_055811415.1 of Mesorhizobium sp. WSM4846. Classification (NCBI taxonomy): domain Bacteria; kingdom Pseudomonadati; phylum Pseudomonadota; class Alphaproteobacteria; order Hyphomicrobiales; family Phyllobacteriaceae; genus Mesorhizobium; species Mesorhizobium sp. WSM4846. The sequence continues at coordinate 88,569 of NZ_JBVVPZ010000002.1, read as the reverse complement.
CGCATCGATCATGTGCCCGAGGCATTTTTCCGGATCGAGACGGCCAAGGCAGATAAAGCGTCGGCTGCCATCGGCGCTCGGCTCGCGGTGCGGCATGCGGGGCAGATCAATCCCATTCGGAATCATATGAATGCGATCCGCGTCGATGCCATGTCTCTTCAGATCACCAGCGATCTGGCGGCTATTTGCGATGAAGGCCGTGACGTGATGTTTAATCAAGGCGGACGCCCAGCGACCGATGATCTTCTTTTCGCGCACAACGTCGAGATCGAAACACCGTCCGCCCCGGGCCAATTTTGCGAGAACCGGTTTGCGCAGGAGGGCTCCTGCCAATGCCGCCGGAACAGCGTGAAGTCGGGCATGGATGATATGTACGACATCGAATTCGTCGCGACGGCGCAGCATCCAGATCAAAACCTGGACACACCACGACAGGAACGACAGCATATGCCGCCCGCCCAAATACGGAGCCGCGCGCAAACGAAGGCGATGGATAGGCACCCCGTCGATGGCCGACCGTTTCGGGGTCGAGTGCGACAGTCTGGGTGCCAAAATGGTTGCGGAAACGCCGCTTTCAACCAGCGCCCGAGCAAATCGCCGCGCCTGTTGTTCGCCGCCGCCATATGACTCAGGAAAATAGGTTGGGAGCACGAGCAGAACACGTATGCTGGGAAGAGCTTCGGCTCGCGGGGTCTTCGTCGGATGAGCAGAGGCAACTTCTGTTACATTCATATCAATCCACCGAATTTGCCGCCAACAAATCCGGCAATCTGCCCGATCTCTGTAGGGCACTTCATCGCGGAAGAGCCAGATTTCGAACAGGAGGCCTAGTCGACGCTCCCTTGCTCGCCAGATGCTGGTTGAGAGCATGGCGGTAAATGGAGTCGATCCGCTTGCCCATGCGATTGGCGTCCCAGTTCGAGAGGTCCGTCGCTGCGGCACCTTGGGCGAGGCAAGCCAGTTTTTCGCGATCCTCCAGGAGGGCGGCCGTGGCGTCGGCCATGGCGCTCAAGTCGTCCGGGGGTGTGATCACGCTATTGGTGCCAGGACGGAGCACTTCGCGAAGACCTGGCAGATCGCAAGCGACGCAAGGCTTGCCGCCGGCGAGATATTGCATGAGCACGCGGGGCAATCCCTCCCGCATGGAACAGAGCAGGCAGAGATCCGCGAGTGCGATCAGCCGCTCGGGGTCGTCCCGATAACCGGCAAAGACCACGCGGCGTTGGAGCCCCAGCCGGTTGACTTGCAATTCGGCGATCGAACGAAGCGGCCCATCGCCTGCGAGCACAAGTACCGTGTCGGGTAAGCGCGCGGCGATTTTCACGAAAAGCTCTAGAAATTCCGCGTGTCGTTTGCGTTGCTCGAATGCCGCAATCATCAAGAGCACAGGCGGGTGCGGCGCGTCCGGTGTCAAGCGCAGCAAATCGCGCCAATCGTCGGGCGGACGGGCGTTGCGGAAACGATCAAGGTCGAATCCGGAATGGACGACATAATGTTTGTCTGGATGTCCCACTCCTGCGCTCAAATATAAGTCACGGACGCCCTCGCTCACGCTGATGAACGCACTGGTGACTGGTGCTGCAAGCTTTTCCAATGCGAGATAGACAAACCGCTCGGCGACGCCGACATTGACAAAAGGCACGATATGCACGCCATGAACGATCGCTGGAACGCCCGCCGCCCAGGCCGCGAAACGCCCGAGAATGCCTGCCTTGCTGGTGTGCGTATGTACGATGTCGGCATGCAAGGCGCGGAACGTCCGGGTAAGCGCCAACAATGCCTTCTTGTCGGAGACTGGCGAAATGGATCGGGTCAAGCCCGGGACGCCAATGAGTTCCACCCGCGGGTCCACTTTAGCTACAATTTCCCGGTCGACGGCCTCGCCATGCAGCAGGACAACATCATGTCCTCCTTGCGCGGCCCAATTGCAGGAATGGACGGTATTCTCATCAGCACCGCCATTGATGAGACGGGTAATGACATGAGCGATACGCAGTCGTCGCCCCAAGTCAATCTTGCCTTCCGCGTCCTGTGCTTTCATATCACCGCACCGATCGCGCTGAATTTATCCGTTGGGTGCGTTCCCACGCCCAGCCGCGCGTTTGGTCCATGCGTCCCGATATCGGTGCTACTGCATTGGAGTAACATGCCACGCCTCGGTGGGTGCATGCCGTATGGAGATGAACCCCGAACCTAAGTGTGCCCCGGCCATGGCACATGCAGTCCGTAAGGAGGGTTATTCCAACGGCTTCCAGTCGATCAGATCTAACTTGTTGGATTTAAACGTCTCAGAGAACTGCCGCTGTTACCCCGGGCACAGCGGAGTGATTATTTTGTGGTATACCTTGTACCAATACTTCTGCCTTATCGCGTTTGCGCGAAAATCGGATCGGAACCGGACTCGTTCAAAAAAGTAGTCGCGCTCCCGTTCGCGGCTCGCCTCGACGAAACAGTGAAGAAAATTCCTGTGCGGATGCATCAGACTCGTATGACGCATGACGGAACCTCAGCAAAAAGCCGGGGGCAGTCGGATTTTGCCATTCAACGGTTCAGGACGGACCACGGGCTCATTGCGGCGAACGGAAAGCAGGCTTGCTGGCGGCGCAGCCGCCTTCAACAAGAGAAATTGCGCAGTCCTATGAGCTTCCGCTCGATGGCATCCGGCTCTTGATTTCCTCCAGAATGTTGGTTGCGCGACGTTGCTCCGACCATCTCCCCGCGTCGCGTTGATTTTCGCCTTGAGCTAAGCCTGCGAGATGCGCCACTGCCCGGCGACTGAACCAGCGCGAGTCCGATTGTGAGGCTCGATGTACTCGCTGGCGGCGGGATCGCCCGAAGCATCAGAATCAAAATTATCGGTTCAATCGGTCGGAGGATGGACTACATATGTCCACTCAGCTTCTTGAGAAGCATCAATAAGCGTTGCGATCCACAAACATCAGTAAAGCAGTTTTCCAAATTATCTTAATGTCGAGAAGCATGCTCCAGGATTGTATATACCAGAGGTCATGCTCAATGCGTTTTTCCATCCTCCAGAGCTCCTTCGTTTCCCCTCGAAAGCCATTGATCTGAGCCCACCCTGTTAGACCGGGTTTTACATGATGGCGATACGCATAGCTCGCAATGGTCAAAGTATAGGTCTCGTCATGAGCGACGGCGTGAGGTCGGGGCCCAACCAGGGACATCTCCCCCCGAAGTACGTTGAATAATTGCGGCAGCTCGTCGATGTTTGATCGGCGCAATATTCGGCCAAGTCGGGTAACCCGCGCATCATTACGCTGAGCCTGGCGAATTTGTGCACCGTTCTCCTGCACCGTCATCGATCGGAATTTGTAAATATTGAACGGCTTACCACCAAAACCTCGTCGCATCTGCCGGAACAGCACAGGGCGACCGTTCTCGAGCGCTATGGCACATGCGACCAACGCCATCAACGGACACAGGAACAGCAGTAGCAGGGATGCAACAACAATGTCGAACAACCGCTTGAGCAGGCGTTCGGCAGGCCTCAACGGCATACGCTGGACTTCGAAGGCTCGCTGCCAGCCGGTGTGCAGCGGGCACCCAGCCAGAATTCTATCTATGTAGGCGTCGGCGAAAAGATAGATCGGCAGCGGGACGCGGGACATTTCCTCCAAGATGCGTTCGATCAACTTCCGCTGATCCCAAGAGCAAAAGAGATAAACTGCCCCATACGAGCCATTACGGAACGCAGCCTGTGCAGCTGCGACGGCGGCATGCACCGATCGTGCTGCGATCGTGCCACCATGGTTCTCGATGTTCGAAACACCACAAACCGCGATGCCCTGTTGCCCGAGCTTGGCAATTATCCCCTGTTCCTTTCCAGGAACGCCAGAGTAAAACAGATAAACTGTGCGCAACACGAGTTTCTCAGCCGCCAGAAGCCGTTTCAGCCCGCGCGCTAGAACCGCGTGGCCAGGCAGCAGGATTGGGAATCCGAGCGAAAACGCCAGCGTCAAGGAGCCGCGCGAGAACGTCGACGTCGTCTTCGTGAGAAAGGCGAGCCAGAGAATTGAAAAGAAAACAAACAGCCAGCCGCTGAAGAGTGTTTTGATCCTGCAGTGATCGTCCAGGATGCCACTAACCGTGTAGGCGCCCCTGGCGGTCATGAATGCGACTAGCAATAGGCCGGCGGTAACACTTAGGCAGATGGAATCCCAGATATCTGGTGGCCTCACGCCGAAGGCCCGATGGTAGAGCTCAATTGACGCAAGAAATATTGTCTGTCCAAGGAGGAAATCAGCAGTTGCGAGAAACACGCAAACTGCTCCCACAGGGAGCCGTAGCGGCTCTACGCTCCGCTTCCAGAGCGCACGCGACGCCTCGGTTGGTGCATGCCGCATGAGACGACCCCCGAATCCTATTGCATCCCTTCTCCTCATTGGGTCATGGCAGACGCCATCCCATAAGGAGGGGGTTATCCCAACGGCTTCCAGTCGGTTAGATTTGATTTAAATGTCTCAGAGACATGTCGCTGTTACCCCGGGCACAGACGAGTCGCTATTTTATCGTATTCTAATGTGTTAATATTTTCTGTCGTAACGCGTTTGCGCGAGAACGGACTGGAGGTCGGCTCGTTCAAAGAGATGGTCAAGGCAATGCTTTAGGGGGCCGGGGCGCTTACCCTATCAGGGAGAGGGAGCCATGACAGAGAATGGCGCTGAGGTTCGGGTCAAACAGCTGAACAACATACGCTTATTTCGGCAATTTGGGCAAGATACTCTTAGTGAAATGGCGAAAGCAGCCATCCTACGGAGGGTTCCAAAGAATAAAGTCTTAACTCACCTTGGAGACATCCCGAGTTATATTTACTACATAATTCGCGGAAAAGTTCGTCTTAGTGTTCCCCTCTCAGACGGCCGAGAATTCATCTATTCAGATCTCGGTCCCGGTGACACTTTTGACCTGACTAGATTGTTCATCGCGCGACACAGTAACATGAACGCTGCATCAGTCGTGGACAGCGACTTGCTCCAAATCGAAGCAGCTTTCATGGCTAGTGTCTTCGACAAGCACCCAGAGCTCGCACTGAAGGTGATCCCGTACCTATGCCAAGCAACGCATGACGCGCAAGAGCGAGTCATCCACAGTGCGTCCAATGCCCTATCCATTCGATTGGCGAGCACGGTCTTGCGATTGACTGAGACCCCGCACAGCACGGCTAACGTGAATGGAGCTCTGAGCATCCACATTTCGCAGACCGACCTCGCGGCAATGATCCCGGCGTCTCGAGCGAAAGTGAATCGTTGCCTGAGAGAATGGGAACGGCGGGATCTGACCCAATACGACCGCGGCTCGCTGACAATTCTCAATCGCACCGCATTAGAGTCTGTTGCACTTGGCTACTCGCGTTTGATCGTTCAATGATGCCTTTCCCATATCGCTCGGGCATCTCCAGGCCATCCTCCGGGAAGATAGTGAACCGGACGTGGTGGCGGTCGTGCTCGGATCGCTCGGTAAAGTCCTTTACGTCGGCGTCGTAGGTCGCCGCACCGGACATGTGCGCCTTCCCAGGCAACGAGACACCGCTCACTGCCGTGCAGACTGCGTCGACTGCGCCCGAGATTGGACAATGGCACGCACACGAGCACCGCCTCTTTGCTGTGCGATGCGACTTTGCTGTTGGGGAATCCGGAACTATTATCGGCCGCCCATGTACCTCACGTCGGGGGAAGAATGGATCTGCAAGCCTTCAGAAATTCGATTGCGAAATCACAGCCGCCCGCCGGCCTGACCCCGGCCCTGCAGGCCCTGTGGTGGGATGCAAAGGGCGATTGGGACAAGGCGCACGAGCGCGCGCAGCTCCGCGACGACGCGGCGGGCATGCGCGTGCATGCCTACCTGCATCGCAAGGAAGGCGATCAATCCAATGCGGAATATTGGTATCGTCGCTGCGATGCCGTGCCATCGACCTTGACGCTTGAAGAGGAATGGCAAGAGTTGGCGCGTGCGTTTTTGGGGCAAAGCTGACGGCTTCCGCCGAAAAGTCTGGCTTTGGCCGCGATCCCGTCGCCGTATGCAGGTTTTTCCCACGAGGCTACCGCCTTATCGACGATTCTGGCTTGCAGGCCTAGGCGAGGGCAGGGGCTGCACTAGCTCCTGACTTTGATCAGCAAGCGGCACGCCAGCACGGCATCTGATCGTCGGTCCCGACGGCGCCGCCTGGGTGACCGACGGCGGCCTCAACGCCATCGTGCGCGTCGATCCCGAAACGGAAGCGGTGAAGGCGTTTGCGCTCCCCGAGGGGAGCGGCAACGCCAACCTCAACACCGGTTCCTTCGACAAGGACGGGAGGCTCTGGTTCACCGGGCAGGAGGGCATCTACGGCAGGCTCGATCCGGCGAGCGGCAAGGTCGAAGTCTGGAACGCCCCGCGCGGTCGCCGCCCCTACGGGATCACGACCACGCCGTCCGGTGAGGTCTACTACGCCTCGCTCGCCGGCAACCATATCGCCAGGATCGATGTTTCGACCGGCGAGGCTTCCCCGATCGACCCGCCGACCGCGGATCAGGGCGCCCGCCGCGTCTGGTCGGATTCCAAAGGCCGTATCTGGGTCAGCGAATGGAACGCCGGCCAGGTTAGCGTCTTCGATCCGGCCGCAAATGATTGGCGCAGCTGGAAGCTGCCCGGAGACGAGCCCCAGGCCTATGCCGTTTATGTCGATGAACGCGACACGGTCTGGCTCACCGATTTCAGCGCGAACGCCATCGTCCGCTTCGACCCGGAAACGCAGACCTTCGCGAGCTTCCCGTCCGACCGCGACAACGCCAATGTGCGCCAGCTCAACGGGCGCTCCGGCGAGGTATGGGGTGCGGAGTCCGGTACCGACCGCCTCGTCGTGATCGAGACCGAAACGGGCAAATAAAGCAAAAGAGGTCTAATGCATGTCGCGCAAAAGTGTGCAGCGGTTTTGCGATAACGACATGCATAAAAACAACAACCTAAAGCGCGTCGCATGAGGCCCGGCCAAACGCGACGCGCTTTAGCCAACGACGAAGGGCAATTTGCGCGAAGAGACCGCATGTCAGCGAGATGCCGCTCTACACGAAGAGAAAATCGCTGTTCGAGACGCTTGCGACGAGGACACCGTTTAGTGAAAGCGTGTCACTGTTGGAGAAGACGACCAGCGTGTCGCTCCCGACCTGCCGGAGTTCGCTATATCTTTGGTATCCTGAAATCTCCAGGAGATCATCGCCGGAAAGGTCGAAGTCGGTGATGGTGTCGTGGCCATGGCCGGCGGCGAAGACGAAGCTGTCGTTTCCCGTTCCGCCGGTGAGGATATCGGTGCCAAGACCACCGACGAGCCGGTCCGACCCGCCTCGGCCGTCCAGCCGATCTGCGCCGCCAAGGCCTTCGAGCGTGTTCGCTGCGCCGTTGCCGATCATGGTGTTGGCGAGCTCGTTGCCTTTTCCCGCCAGATTGGCAGCCGACCTCAGGAAGAGGTTTTCGACGTTGTCGGCCAGGGTCCAGTTTATATAAGCATGCGTCTCGTCGAAGCCGCCATTGTTCTCTTCGATGGTTTTGTCACCGGCATTGTCGACATGGAAGACGTCATCACCCGCGCCGCCGACAAGCGTGTCGGCGCCCGCTTTTCCGTTCAAGATATCGCTGCCGCCCATTCCATAAATGACGTCCGCACCGGGACCGCCGGCAAGCGTATTGTTGCCGTCGTTGCCTACGACTGACCCCGGCGGCGGCTCGTCGAGTGGATCGATCCAGACGAAATCCGAACTGCTCAAGGAGGCGCTGGTCACGCCTTTGAGGAGAACAGTGTCGCTGTCGGAGAAGACGACCAGCGTGTCGCTCCCGACCTGCCGGAGTTCGCTATATCTTTGGTAGCCTGAAATCTCCAGGAGATCATCGCCGGAAAGGTCGAAGTCGGTGACGGTGTCGTGGCCATGGCCGGCGGCGAAGACGAAGCTGTCGTTTCCCGTTCCACCGATGAGGATATCGGCGCCAAGACCACCGACGAGCCGGTCCGACCCGCCGCGGCCCTCCAGCCGATCGTCGCCGCCGAGGCCTTCGAGCGTGTTCGCTGCGCCGTTGCCGACCATGGTGTTGGCGAGCCCGTTGCCTTTTGCCGCCAGATTGGCAGCCGACCTCAGGAAGAGGTTTTCGACGTTGTCGGCCAGGGTCCAGTTTGTATAAGCATGCGTTTCGTCGACGCCGCCATTGGTCGCCTCGATGGTTTTGTCTCCGGCATTATCGACATAGTAGACGTCGTTACCCGTGCCGCCGACAAGCGTGTCGGCGCCGACCCCGCCGATGAGTTGGTCGGAGCCGCCGCGGCCCTCCAGCAAATCATCGCCAGCCAGCCCATCCAGCACATTGGCTCCCTCGTTTCCGCCGAGTTGGTCGGCAAAGGAAGAGCCTGTAAGATTTTCGATGCTGGTGAAGGTGTCGCGGTCGCTTCCGATACCGGTCCCGTCCAGGCCGAGATGTTGTTCCAGTGCGGCCATCCAATGTGAGGAGATTTTTGCATAGCCCCCGGCAGTCGGATGCAGCCCGCTGTCAAGCGGCGGCGCGGTGATGTCATCTGGTGTCAGATCACGCATGTCGACAAAGGCGATCTTGTGCCCCTGGGCGGCCAGTTCAGAGATCAGACCGGGCATTGCATCATTATACGCATCGACACGGTCTGCACGCCCTTGCGACTGTTGGCCGACGCGAACGGGAGGCAAGGAACCGACGAAGACGGTCAAGGCGGGATCGCTGGAGGTCAGGCTGAGCAAAAGACTGCGCAGATCCTGCAACATCGTTGGCACGCTATCGGTCGAGCTGTCATTTGTTCCGGCAATCAGCAGCACGGCATCCGGTTTCGCAGCGGCCACAACATCGTTGTCGATGCCGTTCAGTTGATTGAGCGTCCAGTTGCGGTGACCCTCGTGATCCCGATCGCCCATCCTGGCGGGTCCGTTGGACGAGGAACCGACGAAGTCGATCTTCACATTGAGTGCCGCCAACTGTTCCAGCATGAACTTCCGATACCCGCCGCTTTCGGTATCGGAAGAGCTCGCGATCACTCCATAGGTAATGGAATCGCCCAGCGGCAGTATCGACAGCAACTCGTAAGCATGGCCGGAAGCCAAATCGGCGATGACTCCACGGGGCGAAGCGCCGTAATTGACTGCGTCCGAACCGGCACCGCCGATGAAAGCGTCCGGACGGCTGCTGTCATAGAACACCGTCATTGTATTTTTTCCCCCCGGCAAAGCTGCTCACCGGCATGACCGCCTGGGCCGCAGCAGAAAGGCTCGAGATGGTCATAGCTGATCGGCCAGTCGAGACCGATGCCGTAGAGGCCTTTCAGCCTGAACTCGTAAGCAAGCAACCGCGGCGTCTGCCCGAACCAGCTGTTGGTGCCGCCGACCAGGCCGATCGTGTAATTCCACGATCTGCCGGCGTCCTTGTCCCGGATATTGCTGTTTGCGCGGCGTTCGAGCTGCCGATCATCCGTGTTGTGGCGTCCCCATTCGAGGGCGAGAACACGACCTTTCCTCCGTCCGACGAACTGGTGCAGGAAAAAGGCTGAATCGAAACCAACGCCGGTCGCGACGACACCATGGTGCTCGTCGGCGACCTGTTTGGCCCGGGTGTCGAGTACCATTGTCCATGGCCTCTTAAGCCACTGACCCTGCACCTGACGCCGATGCGATCGGTTTTCTGCAGGTCAGCGAGACAAATTCAATGTTGCATCGCACTCTTAGGCACTGCAACATGTTATTTGCCACTACTCTGGGTAGATTGGCAACATTTTTTTGAGCCTGCAATACTCTGGCTCGACACCGGGCACGGTGACGCGGGCGGCGATCGCTGTTGTTGTTGTTGTACCAAATTGCGACAGATCGGCAATTTAACGCAGGCATTTAGTCGGTAATTGGCACAAATTGTGCGCGCGCATTGAGCCAGAGGCATCTTGAACTTTCGTCGTTGCCTGTGCGTTTAGGTTGTAGTACGCATCCTGTTGCAGTGCAGCAATATCCGGCGGCAACGTGCGGTTGCGTGAGGGCTCATCCCGTCCGCCGGAAGGTGAGCACCGAAAACCGAACAGGTGAGGCGAAAATTCCGAAAGACGGGAGAAGCATGGGATGAGCATCGGAGCGGGCAGCGCCCGGCGTTGGCCGTCAGTCGGCATCGACCGTTCACCCGTTGAGCGTTATGTCCTTGCAGCCCTTCTTTTTTTCCCGGTCCTGTGCGGGGTCGTTCCAATCCTGTTGTACGAGAAGGCGGCATCCCGCGTGGCGTGGCACGATCCTGCCCTCGCCACGGTCAGCGCCATCGGGTTGGCTCTGCTTTGCTGCCTTTTTGCATTCGTGCGCTATCCCGCCGAGGCGCGGGCTGCGCGCATCATCGTCGTCGGACTGTCGATAACGCTGGGCCTCTTCAGCTTCGGGCTTGGAGACGAACTCGGCATTGCCGACGCAGCTCGCGCCGACGCGTTGGGCAATGTACTCGTCTATTCTCGCCTGATCGCGCTTGTGGCGGCGCTTTTTTCGATCCTGCGGCCATCCTTCGCCATTTTCCCGATGGTCTATTTCGCCTTCCACAAGAACGTCACGCGGGCAGTTTCCGATGCTGCGGAACTGGGCCGCAACGACTATGCGCCTTTGATTGAGGTCGGTCTCTTCCTGGCCTGTGGCCTGTTGGCCCTTGGCCTGCTGCAGAGTTTGAGCCGGCTGAAGCTCTTCACCAGGAACCTGCCCAGCGTTGGCGAACTCGGAACCAGGGAGTTCGCGGCCCAGGCTGCCGGCATACTGCTGCTGGCTGGGATCGGCGCCCATTTTGGCAACTACTTCATGTCCGGGATGGCCAAGGTCACGCTTGACGGAGGGCCGTTGAGCTGGATCCTCGAGAACCCGACCAGTTCCATTATGCTGGCCGGGTACGGGTTAGGCGCGGCCCCGCTGGGCTTTTCCGAATCGCTGCTCGCTCATGCTTATGAAGCGGTCAGGGCGGTCCAGATTCCGATGAATGTCGTTATCCTTGCTGCGCAGCTTCTATGCTTTCTCGCTTTTTTGCGCAGGCGGTGGCTCATCGGGCTGACCGCGTTCTTCGATATCATGCATACCGGGATCTTCCTTCTGAGCGGCGCCCTTTTTCTGCACTGGATCATCTTGAACAGTCTGATCGTCGCGGCTCTGACGAGAATGAAGGAAAGTTCGTTTTCCACGACTGCCATCGTAACCGGGATTGTTGTCACCATATTCGGCGACGCGGTCTTTTATAACGCGCGGCTCGGCTGGTACGATTCAAGGCAAATCCGGCAAGCACATTTCGAGGCGCTGACGAAAGAAGGTGACTGGGTGCGGGTCGCACCGAGCTTTTTCCGCGACGCCTCGTATCTGCTCTATGCCCGTCACTTCGGCTATCAGGAATATCGTCGTGAATCCGGCCACGTTCCGACCTCAGCCTGGGGCCAGATCGGGATCAGGAAGGTGCAGCCAAAGTCGTCGGAAATTGCCTCGTCCAACTACAAGATCATGAAGCTTACGAACGAGTGCGCCTATCCAGTCGAACAGCCGATCACGCCGCCTGACTACGATGCGGCCCGCCCGGCGTCGTTTATTCTTGGCCAGCACAATCGCGCCGTGAACCTGGCGAGCTCGGCTGTTGCGGTCGGTTATAACTTCTATCCACACCATCATTATTCCATGCCGTTCCTGCACCGCGCTTTTGAGGCGCTGGAGCCTGGCGACATCGTGGCGTATCGATACCTGGTCGATACCGTCTGCCTCGATGTCGCGGATGGCAAGGTCGTGCGGCGGGTCATGACCCAGACATTGGGCCCCAGGATCGATGTCCGCCAGTGAATCCGGCGAGGGCGCAGCGGACGTTCAGCACGCGAGTTGACTATAAGGCAGCACCAGTTTCCACGCTCGCGAATCCTTGCTCCTGACGCTGGTCCAAGATTGCCACGGAAGTCGAATTTCATTCCCTAGGCAGCCCGTCATAATGAGCCCGGCGGCGGCATTACCAGCATGTCTCGAGGAGGAGATAAAAATGCGGCTCAACAGGCCTTTGGTTTTCACGGATAAGGTTTCATCGGAGCTTTCTACCGCCGCAGGGAGGAAACGGCGTCGACGTCAGATCATCCTGATATGTGCAGCTGCGGCGGCCGGTTCCGCGATTGCAGGTTTTTCGGCACAAGGCGCCGAAAAGGCAGCCTGGATCACCACTTGGGCTGCCACACCTGCTCCGCGCTGGTCGGATGATCTTCCTGCGCCTTTCGGAGTGCCGGAGGTATTGGAGAACCAGACCGTCCGCCAGGTCGCCCGCATCAGCGTTGGCGGCAATAGCGTGCGGGTCGTGCTGTCGAATGCTTTCGGCGAAAAGCCGCTGACCATCGGTGCCGGCAGCGTCGCAATAGCAGGCAAGGGCGGCAACGCCGATCAGGCGACCTTGAAGCCTCTGACGTGGGGCGGCAATAGTTCTGTGGTCGTTCCGCCGGGAGCTCCGATCCTCAGCGACCCCATCGCTCTCTCGGCAGAAGCGCTTTCCGAAATCTCGGTCAGCATTTTCCTGCCGAAGAAGACGGCGTTGTCGTCGGTGCATTGGGATGGCGTGCAAACCGCCTACATCTCCGGCCCGGGCAATTTCACAAACGAGGCTGCATTCAAGGCTGACAGCACACTCAAATCGCGCCTGTTTCTGAGCGACATATGGGTTGACGCCGTGCCGGAATCCGAGGCGATCGTGTTTTTCGGGGATTCCATCACGGATGGGAATTGCTCGACCGCTGACGCCAATAATCGCTGGCCGGACCATATCGCCAAGCGATTGCAGGAGGCCAACCGCAAGGTCGCGGTGGTCAACGAAGCCTTTTCGGGCAATCGCGTGTTGACCGACGGTATGGGTGTCAATGCCTTGGGACGTTTCGATTCTGATGTACTGAGCCATCCCAAAGTCTCGACCGTCGTCCTTATGATGGGCATCAACGATATCGGCTGGCCCGGCGAAAATGCAATCACGCCGGACGACAAGGAACCGACGGCGCAAGACATCATCACCGGATACAAACAACTCATCGATCGCGCGCACGCCCATGGCATACGCATTGTCGGCGCGACGTTGACCCCCTTCGCCGAAACCTTCAAAGGACTTCCCACCGAGGGTTACTACACGCCCGAGAAAGAAAAGATTCGCGTCGCGGTGAACGAATGGATCCGCACCGGCGGCGGCTTCGATGGCGTGGTCGACTTCGACAAGGTGATGGAAGACCCGGCCAAGCCGGGGTATCTGCGCGACGACTACGACTGCGGCGATAACCTCCATCCCAACGACGCGGGATACAAGGCAATGGCAGACGCGGTCGATCTCGACGTCCTGTTGGGTTCAGCCAAGTAGTCGGCTGTCGCTGCTGACCTTGCCGCGCTGCTCAGGCATTGCGGCAAGGTCGGTTCGCGCATGGCTCAAGTGAGCCCGAGCCGGACAAGATGGCGTACGACCGGTGGGAACATCTCCTGGCCGATGTAAGCTCCGGTGTTCGTATTTTCGAAGAGTGGGCCGGCGACGGCCGCATCCTCGATCACCGGAATACCTGCCTGGCGTGCTTGAGCCGTCATCTCGTCAGCCGCTCGGCCCTGGCCCTTGCCGACGACCGTCGGCACCGGCGTTTCACCCCTGACGTAACGCAATGCCACTGAGCGGTCACCGGACACGAAAACGATGACCGCGTTTTTCACGCCCAGCTTCGCCGGTTGCATCACGGCCTCACGCCGCTGTCGCTGCTGTTCATGTCGAATCAGCGGATCGCCTTCGAGGTCCTTGTTTTCGCGCTTGTATTCGGTTGTCGTCATGCGCATGTCGCGCAGGAACAGCCAGCGCTGAATAGGAACATCGATCACGCCGATGACGACAAAGGCCAGGGCGGCGGCAATTCCAAGCGGTGTCAGCACCGCTTTGATAATTGGCTCCAGGCATGACGGAGCGCATCCCGGTGCATCGAAGAGCGGCTGCAGCCACGCGATCAAAAGGAATGCGAACAGGCCGGCCAGCAACACCACCTTGGCCAGGCCTTTGGTGAACTCGACGACGTTGCGCAGCGACAGGATCTTCTGAAGACCCTTCGCCGGGTTTATGTGATCGAATTGCGGCTTGAGCGGCTCAAACGAGAAGACCGGCCCGAACGTTCCCAGCATGCCGAAGACCACGGCGAGAACGACAACGATTCCGACCAGCGGCAAGGTGGCAAGCATCAGCAATGACAACGAATGGCGGATAGCCTGCAGGCTGACTTCAACGAACGAATCGCCGGGGGTGGTCACGGTCTGCACGAGTTCCGAAAGGTGCCCGAACAGCATCGGCCAGGCGAGATAAAGATAGCCAAGCGCTGCGAAAAGCGTGAAGCCGGAGGCGAGGTCGCGGCTCTGCGAAACCTGGCCTTTGCGGCGAGCGTCGCGAAGCTTCTTGTCGGACGCCGGTAGTTTCTTTTCCTCAGCTTCTTCGGCCATGTTGCAATCTTATCGCACTGTTGTGGTTCCAGTCGGCCAGGGCCGTGTGTAAGGTGCGGCGGGCTTGAATACGGAGAGGTGGATATGCGGCTGCACGTCGTGTTCTTGCCCGTCGTCGCCATGCTGGCGGTGACCGGTTGTCAGACGACCAAAACCGACACCGAGCAGGCAAAGGCACAGGGCCCGTCGTCGCAATCGGAGCGTCTGATCAAGCTTGCGGACGATATCCATGCGCAGGGAGACAGTGGCACCGCAATCGCGCTCTACCAGCGCGCGGCAGCGATGCCGGATGCCAAGCCGAGCGCCTTCGTCAAGGCGGGCGAGGCCTATATGCGAGCGGGCTATCCCGCCGAGGCGGCTAGAGCCTATCAGGCCGCGCTGGCAAAAGCGCCCAATGACGGAGGGGCAATGCTCGGGCTTGGCTCGGCGATGATGGAAACGGGCGATATCGATGCCGGCATGCGCGCGCTCGCGCAGGCCGCGCCGCTGGTCAACACCAGCAGCGCCTATATCAGGCTGGGCGTGGCGCAGACATTCGCCGGCCAGACGGCGGAGGCGCAGACCACTTTTGCTCAGGCGTTGAAACTTGCGCCGGGGGATCTCGACGTCGAGAGCAACATGGCGTTGGCCGCGGCGCTCGAAGGCAATTCCGCCACAGCACTCCCGCTGGTCCAGAAGATCTCCGCCGCACCCAATGCGCAGTTGCATCACAAGCGCAACGTCGTGGTGGTCTACGGACTTCTTGGCCAGGCCGATCAGGTCAGGGCCTCGCCGCCGATCGGCCTGGCGACCAAGGAGGTGAATACCTTGCTTGCGCGTGCCAGAACCATCCGGTCGAAGGGCAGCACACAGGCAAGGGCGAAAGCGCTCGGCTCTATCCTCGGCTAGAGCAATTCCAGGAAAAGTGTGAAACGATTTTCCCGGGAAAAGCGCATAGCGCTTTCCCTTGGGATTTGCGCAAAAACAAGGAGATAGAGCGGTTCGGCGTTTCCGTGAAACGATGAACCGCTCTAGCGCATCGGTCCGGAAAGCGCAAAGCCAAGTCGGGTCGAGCCCGACGCGCAAACAACCGGACAAACTAATGCATGTCGCGCAAACGCGATGCGCTTTTGCAAGGCCGCATCGGCTCACTCGACTGGCAGCGTTGTTTGCGGCGTCGGCGGCCCGCTGTTGGCTCCACCGATCGGCGCCTCTTCGCCATTGAGGTAGCGCCGCGCGGCATTTGCCGTCGGCGCGGCCGCCGCCGCCCCCATGCGCCGGCCCTCGACGAGGTCCCGCTGGCTTTCGGCCATGCGTTGAAGATTGTAGGCGTTGGCGCAGCCGGGCGGCAGGTGGGAGCCGACGCCGGTGACGATCGTCAGATTGGTCGCAGCGGCAGAACGGTCGTCATCGGCCGGTTCGTTCAGACATGCATTGGGAGCAAGGATGGAGCCGCCGACGCCCTTCTGCGAGCCGCCGGTGTCGGTCGAAACATAGCTGTAGCCGGGAGAATATTCCTGCGGCTGTTGCCGGTTGTTCGCGCAGCCGACCAGAAGCAGCACTGGAAGAACAGAGCACAATGCGATGCGAAATGTCATGTCCGGTTCCCCGCTATTTGATGATCAGGCCCATCGCCGATGCGTCATTGGCGCGCTTCCTGTGGCGCTTGGCTGCCGGACGGTCGAGCGGCGTGGCGAGGCTGTCGCGCACCGGCTCGACCAGGTAAGGCGTGATCAGGATCACCAGTTCCGTCTCTTCGCGCTGGAAGCGCTGTGACTGAAAAAGCGGGCCAAGCACCGGCACATCGCCGAGAACCGGAAACTTTTCCAGATTACGCGAGGTCCGCTGCTGGAAAAGACCGGCGATCGCAAAGGTCTGGCCGCTCGCCACTTCGACCGTGGTGTCAGCCCTGCGCACGACGAAACTCGGCATGGCAAAGCCATTGGCGCTGACTGAGCCTGCTTCCGACAAGGAACTGACTTCCGGCTGAACATGGAGCGCAATGCGATCGCGGCCGATCAGCGTAGGGGTGAACCCGAGGGAAACGCCGAACGACTTGTATTGAACGGTAACGACGTCCGTTCCTTGCGGAATCGGAACCGGGATTTCGCCGCCGGCAAGAAAGCTCGCGGTCTGGCCGGTCATCGCTGTCAGGTTCGGTTCGGCCAGTATCTTGACGACGCCGTTGCGTTGCAGCGCTTCGATGAGAATGTCGAAGTTGATGCCCTGCGCCTGGTCCATGCTCAAACCAAGATTGCCGGTCCCGGAGGGCACGCCATTGTCCTGGAACATGTTGAATTCAAAACCGCCGCTCCTGTATCCGACAGACCAGTCGACGCCGTAGGACTGCAACTCGGTGCGCGAGACTTCGGCGAAACGGACCCGGATGTTGACCTGCTGCGACCCCTGCACGGTCATGTTGTTCAGCGGAGGCTGTTCCGGCGGCGAGAACGTGCGGGCGATATTGTCGACATCCGTTGCCTCCTCGACGCCTTGTGCCTCGCCGGTCGCAACAATGCGGGTCCCGAAAATCGAGAGATTTGTCGCCGAGTTCGGCTGCATTGCGTCTTTCGCTTCGTTGGCAGGCGTGACGTCGGGGGTGACGCGGAACTGGGCCGTTGCCTCGACCCGCTCATCGGCCGTGATTGCAATGAGGTTGGTCAGGCCGGGTTTTAGGCCGAAGACATAGACCATCCCCGGCGACACGACCTGAAGGTCCGCGATCGTGGTGTCGGCGATCAGGACGGATTCGACGGGTTCATTGAAGCGCAGCAGGCGTCCTTGCCCGACCGGCAGGTCGACCGTTGGCCGGCTCGGCAATGGCGACACATCCTGTGCCGTAGCGTCGGTATATGTGAACAAAAACGCCAGCAAGACGGCAACCGTCGCGATAGCGAGCCAGCGCATCCGCCCGGCGAAAGTGGCGGATCGAACGCCTGCAGGGGTATCGTGAATTGTCATGCCGTTCCCCTCTTGAGCATGTAGTCCCCCCAATTGTCCCAATCCGCCCGGCTGGCATCATGAGGCTGCCTCTTGTCCGGCTTTCGCCTCAGCCGACGGCAGCGATCGAGAGACGTTGCCTGCCACGCCCGAGCGGCCGGATATCGTGGCCAATGGCTGGACGTTGAATTCCTGTGCGATTTCCTGGAAGGACAGGACCGGAAGCTCGATGGCATTGTGCGTGAGCAGGCTTCGCATATGACGGCGCACATCCATCGCCGCGAGGACGACCGGTGAGACATCGGTGGCGTTCTGCGACAAGGCTCGTTCGATTTCGGCGATCAATGCCTGTGCATCGTCATCCGAAAGGTTCAGGAACGTGCCGGTCGATGTGCTTTGCACCGCGTTTCGCAGGATATCCTTGGCCGAGCGCTGCAGAACATAGGCTGCGATGATGTTGTTACGGCCAGCGAAGCGGAAGCTGATCTGGCGTTTCAAGGACGTGCGGATATATTCCGTAAGCAGAACGACGTCCTGTTCGCGTTGACCCCATTCGATCAGCGCTTCGAGGATCAGGCGCAGGTTGCGGATCGGCACGTTTTCGCCGACAAGTCGCCGAAGCACCTCGGCGATTTTCTGCAGCGGCACGATCTCCTGCGCCTGTCTGACCAGATCCGCATAGTCCGGCTCCATGTCCGACAGCAGCCTGCGGGTCTCCTGGATCCCGACGAAATGGCCGGCATAGAGCCGAAGTGCATTTCCGGTCCATCTGGCCGCTGTTTGCGCCGGCGTGGAGAAGACGAATCCGGCTTCCTTCAACGCCGAAAGGTGGCGATCGTCGGCCCACATGAATTTGCGCTGGCCGGCAATCGGAGAACCCTTTTCGTAAGTCACATCGAGCAGATCGAGATGCGTTGGGTCCGCTTCGACAAGAACGCGGCCGGCGGGGATTTCGGCATCCAGGATGGGTGCGCCCTCCAGATCGATGCGCATGCTTCTCGCTGAAAGCTTCTCGTCGACCTGCAGGCCGATAGCCGGAACGTCGACACCGAGATCGCCGAAAAGCTCGCGGCGCACGCCATCAGCAAGCGTGGCGAATTCGGGTTCCGGGACCGAGCGTCCGAGTTCGGTTCCGAAACGTACGACGATGCGGGATGAAGAAGGCAGTGCTGCGACGGGCGTTGAAGAAAGCGATGCCGGTTTTCCAGCTTGTTCGGCCATGGCGGTCTGGCCGAGGTCGTTGAATTCGGCTTCCCCCGCGGTGCGGCGATTGATGGCATAGGCGCCCGCGCCGAAGCAGGCACCAAGGATCAGGAACACAATGGACGGAAAGCCTGGCACTACGGCAAGGCCGACCATGATCACCGCGGCGAGTGCGAGCGCACGTGGGTCGCGTAGTAGCTGGCTGGTAATTTGCTTGCCAAGGTCGCTCGTGCCGTCCGAACCGCCGACGCGCGTCACCATCGTGCCGGCGGCCACAGCGACGAGCAGTGCCGGTATCTGCGCGATCAACCCGTCACCCACCGTGAGCAGTGAATAGGTCACGGCGGCGTCGCCCAGCGACATATCGTGCTGCAGCGTCCCGATCGCGAAACCACCGATCAGGTTGACCAGAATGATGACGATGCCGGCGATGACGTCGCCTTTGACGAATTTCATGGCGCCATCCATTGCGCCGAACAGCTGGCTCTCACGCTCAAGCTGCTGGCGCAGCCTGCGTGCCTCCGCCTGATCGATGTCTCCGTTGCGCAACTCCGCATCGATGCTCATCTGCTTGCCGGGCAGCGCATCGAGCGTGAAGCGCGCGGCAACTTCGGCAACGCGTTCCGCACCCCGCGCAACCACGATGAACTGCGCAACGGTGATGATCAGGAAGATGACGAGGCCCACGGCAATACTGCCGCCGACGACGAAACTACCGAAGGCCGAAACGATCTCGCCTGCGTCGGCCTGGAGCAGGATCAGTCGCGTGGTCGTGATCGTGATCGCCAGCCGGAACAAGGTGGCGATGAGGATGACCGATGGCAGCGACGAGAACTGGAGCGGATGAGAAACGTAAAACGAAGCCAGCAGGATGAGCACGCTGACGGCGATATTGGCGGTGATGAGAATGTCGACGAGGAAGGTCGGCAATGGAATGAGCATCATCACCACTGCAACGAGCATCAGGATGGCGATGACCAGATCGCTGCGGCGTGACAGCTTGGCAAGGAAGTGCAGAAGGCGCTCCGATACCGTCATTCGGCGGCTCGATGCGACAGGAAGCTCCGCAAGGCATTGTGCGCCTCGGCCTTGCGGCCGGCCACAAGCAACGCGCGGCTCTTCAGCAACGCCAGCGTCGGGTGGTCCATCCCCTCCAACGTCTCCAGCCTGGCAATGGTGGCAAGCGCCTTGTCCGCTTCGCCATCGAGTATGAGCAGATGCGCCAGCGTGCGCAGAACGCCGGCATTTCCCGGTGACAGCTGCGCCGCGATGAGCAGGTATGCCGCGCCCCGCTTTGCCTGCCCGTGACACCCGTAGAGATAGCCCAGGACATGCAGCAGATGCACTGTGTCATGCGGATCAGTCAGGTTTCGATTCCTTCCTGTATCCGGGCAAGCAGATCGCGATGACGCTCGATTTCATCCTCCATCAGCGTTCTGGCGAGCGTCTTGAGTGGCTCGCCACCCTCAAGGCCGGGAACCAGATGCGTTACAAAATGCTGGAGGATGGCTACCGAGCGACGCAGGATGGCTGGCTCGGGAATACCAGGCATGACGAAGTTGATGAGCGCCTCGTCGAGCGATTCGCTGTTCGTGCCCCGAGAGGACTGGAATTCCGCGGTTCCTGGCTTTTCCATGCCAGCGGCCGATGTCGCTCCCTGGGCCCGGCTTGCGGCCTTGTCGACGCCATTCATCCGCCGACGGTTGATTGCCTGACCGCGCACGCCTTCCGCCTGCCGCACGTCGCGGCCGGTTAAGTCCATCCTTGCCGTATCGAAACGCGGGCCTTCAAGCCGGCGGTTCACGGATATTTCAGCGCGACCGTGGCGCCGCCCTTCGTCAGGAGAAGTTCCGTCTCGCCAATGCGCTTGATGGTCCAGCCGTCATTGGTGAATGCGCCTTCATGATAGCGTGCGCCGTCGGTGGCGATGACATAGGGCCGCTCGCCATACCAGATCGCCTGCAGCCTCAGGTGCGGAGCCTGCTCGGCGTTGCCGATCATGATATTGGAGGCGAGGGCGATGTGCGCGCCGAACGTCTGGTCGAACCAGGATTGCGTTTCGGTCCAGGCAGCATTCTTGTCATTGGCGATCATGCCCGAAACCACGAGCCGTCCAGGTGATTGCTGAACGGTCAATGTGCTGATGCCGGATTGCTCGAGGCGCAGCTTGAGCTGGCGTTCCGCGTCGGCGGCGCTGGGCACTTGTGTCGGCGATGAATCGTCCAGAACACTCTGTCCGGCCTCGCCGGCGAAGGCCACTGTGATCGGTTTTTCGACTTGAGCGGACGGCTTTTTGCCAATGTCCGGCTCGGCGAAGGAGAACCCATTGGCGGCGACGGAAACAGCGAAGACAGCAAAGAGAACGCTGCCTGCAACCAGCAGGGGCCGATTGGAAACAGACCAGCGATTCGGCGGGCGTTCCGGGTTGACCAGCCGGATATGGGCATCGCCGAGGCTTATCGACAGCGGCAGCTTGCAGCGGCTGCCTTGGCCTTCGCGGATGATCTCGCCGGTGGCGAGCGTGACATCGCCGCCGACGGCTTCGATTTCAATCTGGCTGCCCTTGCGCCGCAATCTTGCGTGGACCGGCGCGATGCCGGCGTCTCTGAGGACTATTTCGGACTCCGTGCTGGAGCCGACCGTATACAGAGGCTCGACCAGACTAAGTTGGGCGCCCGCGTGAAATCCCTGCGTTACGCTGAGCGCAACGGAATGTCGCGATGCCGGGGTGCGGCCGATAGCCCAATCTTTGCCGTTAGCCCAATCTTTGCCGTTAGAATGAGCGGTCATGCCACTTCATCTCCCGCTGATGACAATTCAGACGCAGCCTGGCAACGGCATCGAAACGTTCGTGCCGTGGACGTGCGCCGCCGGGTGCTTGCGGCGGCGCATGGTTCGAGAATCCCGCCTTAGGCCTTTTCGGCCGACTGGCCGAGCGTCCTCGCGGTGCTCATCAGCATGTCATGTTGGGACTTCGCGATCTCTTTTGTGATCTCGAGGCTAAACATGCGCTCCTGATGCTTGATCATCTTGTCCAGGTTCTGTTCCGGCGACCCGGCAGCGCCGGACGTAATGGGAGGGGTAGCCATCATTGTCTCCTTGAGGGACCATTCAAGTTACAAACTCCGGAATCACGTCGACGCGATCCGGCAGGTTGCGAAAGCAGCTTAAGGCAGCGTGATCGAAAATGAAAGTCCACTTGGAATATATGAACCAGTTCGGTTCCAACTGTTGCATTGCCACCATTGGAGGAGTAACCTGCCATCGGGGGCAATGGGGTATGGCAGAATGGAACAAGGTCCTTTGGCGGAGCTGTTGGTCGAACGGTTCGAGAATATGCCGCCGCAGCTGCGGGTCGCCGCGCGTTTCGTGCTGGACCATCCTAAGGATGTCGCACTGATGTCGATGCGCGAGCAGGCGCATCAGGCCGGCGTTTCGCACAGCACGATGATGCGGTTGGCGCGATGGCTTGGCCTTGAAGGCTATGAGGATATGCGCAGCCTTTATGCGCGCGCGCTGCGTGAGACAGGCGCCGGTGAGCCGGCGCGACGGGGTGCCGACCAGGGTGGCGTTCCCGGATATTCGACTGCAGGGGTTGTCGCCGACACGCTCGCGGCGCAGGTTTCAAGTCTGGGTGAGTACGGCAATGCCTCGCAATTCATCGCCGCCGCAGACCTCCTTGCACGATCACGCAATCTGTTTGGTCTCGGCGCGCGCTCCGGTTATCCGGTCGCCAGCCACTTCGTTCACATCATGTCGTTTCTGGCTGGCGGCGACCGCAAGGTGACGCTTGTCGGCGAGATGGGCGGACATGGTCTGGATGCCTTGCAGGGCGCGGGACGCGGCGACGTGCTCCTTGCTGTGGGCATGTCGCCTTATGAACGAACGACGATCGACGTGGCGCGCCAGTCGGCCAGGCAGGGTGTCGGCGTGGTGGCAATCACCGACAGCAGCGTGTCGCCGCTGGCCCGGATCGCGCGGGAGACCATCATCGTTACGGCAAATTCGCAGTCGTTCTTTCGCAGCATGGCGCCGGCGTTCGCCGCCGTCGAGATTCTGGCGGCACTGACGGCTGTGCAGTCTGAAGTGAATGCTGCCGAACGAGTAAGACAGTCGGAAGAGCAACTCGCTGCTTTCGGCATTTATTGGAAGCCGCCCCGGTAAGCTTCTGGGGCTTCCACTGTCGGGCGCGGGGGCGTTGACGGCAGGCAGACTGCCTGAACCAGGACTGGACCGGCTCCGGAGGTTGTTTGATGATCCGCCCGATTAACACCGTCAAGCCGCCGCCGCCGCCCAGGGTCGATCCAAAGGCCAATGCCGAGCAGATTACGCGGCTGCAGGCGGAAGCCACGAAATTGCAAAATGAAATCCGGCTCGCCAACAAGATGGGCGAGGCCGACGCGGCCGCGGGCGCCCGCCAGCGGCTGACGCAGGTCAATGCGGATCTGACGACGGCGCAGCCGACTGCCCCGTCGCCACAGTCGACCGCCCCGGCGCAGCCAGGACCGGAGCTGCCTGCCGCGGTCACCACGGCAAACGGCAATGGCGGCGCCACCGCCGCGCCGGCGCTTTTCACGCAGGATCTCGGCGGCGCGCCAAACCTCGTTGTTTCGCCGGAAGTCAAGGCGCCGGAAGTCAAAGCGCTGGAAGTCAAGGCGCCGAAAGTCGAGGCGCCGAACGCCAAGCCGAACGACATCCTCAAGGCGATCGAGGGCGGCAAAAGCATCGACAACATCGCCGCCGAGCAGCACATGGCTCCCGAGGATGTGGTGGCGGCTCTGAATGCCGGCGGCATGACGGCGGTAGCGACCGAGCACGCCAACGGCGATACCCGCACGGTGGTGATCACCGTTGGAGACCGCACGATCACCGAAAACCAGGATTATCATCACGGCGGCTACTACACCGAAGAGACCGGCCCCGACATGCAGGCGACTTCATCGCCGATCCGTGACGATCTCGGCCGCAAGGAAACCACCAGTGTCGACGCGCAGACCGGCGCGATCACGACGACGCTCGTGGACGATCTCGGCGACGGCGCGGTCACCGAACGCACGTCGAACCCGCAGACCGGCATCACCACCACCACCCACACGGCTGCCGACGGCACCGTCACGGTGGAGAAGGCCCTGCCGAACGGCGCAAAGGTTGAGACGGTAGCGCCCAACAACAGCGTCGCCTTGCCGGTAACCACGGTCACGGGGCCGGATGGCGACCAAGTAATCCTGGCGCAGACCCAGACCGCCGACGGCTCGGGCGCGGCGTCGATCCAGGAGCAGCTTGCCGAGGGCATGAGCATCGAGGAGATCGCCGAGGCGAGCGATCTCACGCCCGAGCAGGTGATCGCCGAGCTGAACGCCGCCGGCCTCGAGGTGACGCAGGGCGGCGACCCGGGCGAAACCCTGCAGATCGTCGTCACGGATCCGGAGACCGGCAAGACGGTCACCTACAACAACGACTACCAACACGGTTCGACTTCGGTGACGACCATCGAGGGGAATACCGAGACGACCGATACGGTCGACGGCAATGGCAGGACCAGCCACACCGAGCGCAACACCGAGACCGGCGAGCAGACCACCACCATCGTCGACCCTAAGAACAACACCGAAACGACGATCGTCGTCGACAAGGACGGCCGGCGCACCGAGACCATTGTCGAGACGCTGGGGGATGGCGAGCCGATCGATTACGAGGTCCAACCCGGTGACAATCTGAGCGACATCGCCGAGGCGCATGGTGTGACGCTGGAGGATCTCGCCGAGAGCAATCCGGAGCTGTTCACCTCTCCGCGCGATCCCGACCTTATTCATCCCGGGGAAACCGTGGTGATCGAGGGCGGTACCAACACCACCGTCGAGGTGACGTTCAACGGCTATACAATGACCACGTCGCCGGACGGCAAAATCACGCTGACCAACGCAACGACCGGCGCCGTCACGGATATCGCGGCCGGCACCGCGCAGGAAGCGTTGGCCGAGCTGTTGCTGCAGATCAACCCGAACAGTAGTGACCCGCAACAGGCCAAGGAAGACCAGATACTCAAGACGATGCTGGACGGCATATTCGGCGGAGCGACGCCAGAGCTGACCACGGAGGCGCTTGAAAAGCAGCAGGCCGTGGTCGCTGCAATGGAATTGTATGGTCCGGGACAAGACGCAACCGGCGCGACTCTCGACGGTGGCCCCACGTCGGTTGGTCCCTACGGCAACCCACCGTCACCCACGGCTCCTTCGGGCGGGAAGTGGGTGCCATTGCTGGTCGACGGGAGCTGGAAATGGTTCGACCCGGAGGTGGCCAAGGCGATCGCAGCCGAGAACGTGGCGATTGCGAACTTCGGTGAGGCAGAAGCAAAGGCTGCGCAGAGCGCGGCACAGCTCGACGTCTATGCGCTGGACCCTGAATTCAAGAACGCCATGGAGGGTGCCGAGTCAACGCTCGACAAGGCGTTGGCGCCTTATGGACTGGATTGGAAGCCGCCCGAGCCGAAGGGCACACTGGCAGATGCGCAAAGCCGGTTGATCCTCGCCAACAACGCGCTTGAAAGCGCCAGCACCGCCCGGGCCGAATACGAGCAGGGCCAGACGTCACTTCTCGAAGCGATCGACAAACAGGTAGACCTGCCGACGCTCAGCGATCCCAACCAGACGGCTGTCAGCAGCCCGGGTGGCCCCAGTGCCGAGGAAACCAACCAACAAGGAAAGGCCGCGCACGCGGAGGTCGCCGAGCTCTTTACAACCGTTTCGCTACACACCGCCAACGGCAACAAGGCCACGATCGATCAAATGATCAGCTCGACCGAGCTGGAGCTGAAGCTTACCGATGCCAAGCCTGGAAGCCCAGAATACACGGCCATCGAAGAGCGGCTTGAAGGTCTGCAAACGCTCCGGGGGGCCGCGGCCAATCAGGTGACCCTGGCCGAGGCATATCAGGAGTATGGGGTTGCACAGGCAGAGGCGGCGGATCTTGCCGTGACCATGGAGCCTCTCAAGCAGCAACTGCTTGCGCAGGCGCAGGAAAGAAACCCGCACCATTTCGATTGGGAAGGCTATACCAATGGACATGGTGACTTTACCGGCAAGATAAAATCGCAGGACATCATTGAGGAGAACGGTCAGCTCTATGTCGTTACCGAATATGAGAACGCCACTTTCACCGACGAGAACGGTGATGACACCAACATACATAAATCTGCCCTGACATATGACCTCAACGACCAAGGTATCAGGGAAGATTTCCGCAACGATCCGCTCAACAAGCAGTGGCAGGAGATGCTGGCCTCGACGCAGGACCTATCGGCGCCGGTATGCACAGCCAATGCAAACGGATCGCAATCGGCGCTGGACGCTGCCAGGTCGAAGATTGTCGGCGTGCAGGTCGACCAGCTTGATGCCGGGCTGAGAGATGCGAAGACGGCGCTCGCCGATGCGACGACGGCACGCGACCAGGCGATCACCGACTACGGGCCGGGAACCGTAGAGGCGCCCGCCGGCACGCTCAAGCCGGGCGAGACGGCGGTGAAGATCACGGTGAACGGCCGCGACCTGTGGGTCGCGCCGGAGGTTGCCGCGGCCTATGAAGAGCAGGGGCCGGGCGCGATCGGCGACAGCGGCAAGTGGGTCCAGATCGAGATGGACGGCCACAAGCTGTGGGTGCACCCCGAACTTGCGGCCGCGGAAATCGATCGAGGCCAAGCGGAGACCGAAAAGAACCAATTGGAGGACTGGGAAGAAAACGTGCGGCCGGCGATGGTGGCGGGGCGCGACTGGTACGCTTTTTCCGCAAGCCACCCCAAACTTCTCGAATACGGTTCCGCCGATCATGAGGCGAAAGCCAAGTACGAGTATTTTGAAGAACACAAGGACCAGGCGCTGGCTGGATATCAGGTCCAGTTGGAGAACCTCTACGAGGCCGGCTTCACCGGCGAATACGAGACATATACGCCGGACCAACTCAGCACTGCCGTTGGTCAGACCCTCGGGCCCGAGGCAGACGTCCAAAAGGTCACCGAAGAAATCACCGACCGCGGCGGCGACGACGCCGAGGTCAAGATCGTGCCGATCTTCTCCCTCGACGGCGAGAAGGAATCGGCGACGGCTTTGTTCGCGATCAAGAGCGGCGGCGACGAAATCGGCTATGTCGACAGCTTGGGCAAATATTACAGCACCTTCGATGAATTCCAGCATGAGAATCGCATCTTCAGCGAGAAGGGCAATCTGGTCATGGCCAAGGGCGGCGACATGTCGCTCGGCGAGGATGGTTTTTCGCTCGACGAACTGGAAGTGGCCGACGCACGCAAAGTGGATTTCTGGGACAAAGCTACCGACATTGGTCTTGGCATCGTCGCCGGTGTCTCCACCATCGTCTCGTTCGTGCCGGGCGGCCAATGGGCGATTCCCATCGCGATCGGCTCCGGTTCAATCCTTGGCGGCAAGGCTCTGATCAAAGAGGGTGATCACCTCCTGCAGGGCGGCGACTTCGACAGCCAGTCGGGTTGGAATATCGCCACCGGCGTAACTGCGTTCCTGCCCGTGGGCGCGGGTGCCCTGCGCACATTCGGCTTGGCAAAGACAAGCCTGTCCAGATCCCAGGCTTTCGCGGGCGGCTTCGGGATGACCCGCATGAAGGATGCCAGCTGGGGCATCGGCAGATTCCAGGTGAACGTAGAGGAGGCCTCTTATGCTGGTAAGGTTTCGGAGTTCATGCAAAGCGGCAACAGGCTGACCAACGCTGCGTGGGGCTTCGATGCCGGCGCCGTGGTTACCGGTGTTCCGTTGCTCGGCAAATCGGTGGAAGATCTGGCGGCGCATGGCGGCGAGATGTCCCTGCTCGAGCTCGCGAACGCAGTCGTGGGCATAGGCGTCGGCACTGTCGGCACGGGGCTGGGCGGCCGTTCGCTGTTGTCCAACATGCCTGGAACGGGCGGTACTCGGAGCGGAACTTTTCCGGATTCGGGGCCGCAACCGCGGGCCGTCTACGAGATGGGCGCTGACGGTGTCTACAGGCCGACCGGCGAGCAGGTCATGCCGGACCCGGATGAGATCATCATCGACGGCGATGTGGCCGGCGAAACATCCGGCCAGCAGGGAGCTGGTTTCAGCGCCCGGGACGGGTTTGACAACACGGGAGGGGCTAACGGTCCAACCGGTCCACGGGCGCTGCCGGCCGGCGAGTCCGACGGTCCGAACCCGCCGCCGCCCACGGGCGGCAAAGGTGATCCATCAGGCGACGGACAATCGTCGAGGCCGATGGTTGTGCATGAGCAAGGCACCGACGGCGTCTATCGCCCGACCGACAAGCTGGTCTTCCACGATCCCAGTCACCCCGTTATCGAGGGGACGGTTATCAACGTCCACGATGAAGGGCCGAGCGCCCCGGGTGAGCGCGGCGATCCCGAGAATGCCAGCGACCGAGACGCCCAGGGAGCGCGTGAGCAGAATGTGCGCGTCCCCGCCGACGGCGATCCGATTGTGGTTCCGCCGGTCCGCGGCGATGGAACGACGCGCCCGGCCGAGAGCGGCTTGCGGCTCGTCTGGGACCCGGCGACCAAGACGTTCACCGGCATGCCAAGC
Organism: Mesorhizobium sp. WSM4846; assembly: GCF_055811415.1. Lineage (NCBI taxonomy): Bacteria > Pseudomonadati > Pseudomonadota > Alphaproteobacteria > Hyphomicrobiales > Phyllobacteriaceae > Mesorhizobium > Mesorhizobium sp. WSM4846. The sequence continues at coordinate 60,404 of NZ_JBVVPZ010000002.1, read as the reverse complement.
CCCAATCCCGCGGAATACGTCTACACCAGCGGCAAGGATCCGCAGCAGACGGGCTACCTCGACGGCGCACGCCCTTCCGACCCGGCCGTGCTGGCCACCCCGGACGAGGTCCTGCTCCAGTCCGAAACGGAAACACGCGGGGCGGAAGGCAGCCGCCCGTTGATGCGCTACACTCTCGGTAACCGCCATACCGGCGAGATGCTGGTCGATTTCAACCTGCCGGAAGGGCAGAGGATTGTCGCCATACCCGAACCCAAGGCGATCACGGCGGCGCCGGAGCCGGTGCCGGCTCCTGTCGAGCTCGACCCTTCCTTGCCGGTTCTTTATCTCGGCGCCGATGGCCGCTGGACAGCCGATAAGGCCCGCACCGAGCCATCGCCCGTGACGGACACCGAGCACCCCAGCCCGGTTCGGCCCGACGGCACGCCGATCATCAACAATCGCTCGTCAAACCCGTACAGCTTCGGCCAGACGTTCACTGCAGTGAAAACCGGCCTGCGGCGCATCGGCACGCGTTACCTGAATACCGAGCCTCGCTATGATTATCCGAAGCTCGGCGAACTGGTCGACAGCATCTATCACCGGCCGGTTCCGCAGGACGGCGTCACCGCCGGACAGGACATCTATGTCGAGGCCGGCGGCGAATACCTGCCGGCCAAGGTCGTCGTCGCCGGCCCGCAGGCGAGCATGACCCGCGACATCGTCCCCGACATCGTCCCATTGGGCGAGCATGCGACGGATGCCGGCTACCTGGGTTCCGGCCCGACCGTCGAACGCGCCAAGCGCGGGTCGATAACCACGCCGAACGGCCAGCTCAGGGTCAACACCCCGGCACGGGAAGTCCATGCGTTCGATCCTGCCAAGAATCCGGAAGTCAGCCGTCGCTCGGCGCTCGGCGAAACCATGGCCACGACCTTGCCGGCGCTTCCCGACGATGCGGCAACGCCCGCGCCGATATGGACGCCCGAGCAGCTGCAACTCGTCGGCGACTACCTCAATTCTCTCGAACGCTCCAGCGATCCTGTCGTCCGCGATGCGGTCACCATGACCAGAGTGCAACTCGGGGGCAGGGCCTTGCCTCAGTCCGGCACGGACATGACGCCGGCTCAGCATCATGCGCTTGGCGAAATGCTCAACGCCGACCGCAACAGCCCGTTCACCGGCTCCAAGCCGGCCGGCCAGCTTTCGATGAACGGCCTGACGACCCTCCAGGTGTTCAGCGCACAGGGCAAGTTGCCGCATCTGTCGCCGGGAGAAGTGATCGACCAACTCGGCCTGTCGTCCGACGCCAGGCTGCCGCGCGGCGAGCAGTTCCTTACCGCAGGGGCGCTGCCAGGAAAAGCCGGCTGGACCGATGCCAGCCGTGGCATCGTCGGCGATTACCTCAAGGCTGCATCAGGCTCCACCGATCCGAACCTTGCCGCCGCGGCAAATGACGCCTCGCCGTTTTTCAAGGGGCGCGCCACCAAGCCCGGCAAGGCCGTGACTGCCGCGCAGCAGGATGCGCTCATGCAGGTCCTGGCGGCCGACAGTGGCAGCACGTGGGTTTTCGGTCCGAAGCTTCAGCCGGGCTCTTCGTTCAAACCCGCCGGCAAGCTTTCGCCGGAAGGCCGCTACAATGAGGAGGTCCTGTCCGGCCACGACACCTGGACGCCGTATCTTTGGCGAGAGATGCGCGGTTACGCCGCCAACCAGCAGAAATCTGCGGACCCCGCGGTCCAGTCGCTCGCGCACGCGCTGGAGAACGCGCTGCCCGCAAGCAAGCCCAGGGCCGGGACCGAGATCAACAGCGAGGTGCCCGTCCTGCTGGAGCGGTTGCTGGATGCCGACAAGGCGAGTTCGTGGCGCGCCCCGACATTCTTCACCGATGCACAAGGGGTCTGGCGGTCCGACCGCGCCACTGTCTCCTGGTTCCTGCAGGAACACGAAGCCAATGTCCTGGGCGGCCCCGTGCTGAACGACGTGGTGACCAACGGCGCCTTGCTGGCTGCCGGGTGGATCCTCGGCCCCGACGGCCGCACGATCACGCTCGGCGGATCGATGCTCGGCATCGGCCTCAAAGTGCCGCTGCCCAGCCGTCAGGTCTATGGCGAACTCAGCCTGAAGAACAACGGCCCCGACGGCGGCACCGGCTTCCTGCTCCCGGTCCATCCCAACGATGCGAAGGGCCAGAAACTCTTCGTCAATGGATACCGGCCGAATTTCGCTTATGATGAGGCGGCGGCTCCCTCCGCCCAGTGGGTCGCATCGGCGCCGATGCTGTCGAAGAACACGTTCCAGAACGAAAAAGCCGCTGGCGTTTCACTATCCATCTTTGGCTTCTCTCTGAGCGGGGCCTACGTCAATCGCACGCTGCGCTATCTCGGGGGCGAAGGCGGCCGGCCGGGATATACGCACAGGGAGCCTGGCCCGCTCAGTCAACGGGCAGCCTCTTTCTGGGAGGAGGCGGCGAGAGGTGGCGCCAGCCACTATAGCTCCGAAGGCAAGGTGCCGGGTTTCGAGGATCGTCTCCTCTACCGCAACTACAACGTCATGGCGCCCTTCGGAGGCGGCAAGGAACCCTGGCGCGGCACCCCCGCCTTCGAGGGCGTTCCGCGCGAGACGGGCGCCGGGCCGCTCAACCGCCTGGACCGCAAGGACCACGGCGCCGGTCTCGCCCTGAACTATGGGCCATTGCCGCTAACGACGGTGGAACTCGGCTCGGTGAGGAAGGATGTTGTCCCGCATGCCCGTACCGCCCGCGCCCATCCCGGATCCTCCGAAGGCGCGCAAAAGGTTTTCTCCGCGCTGGAGACTTCGGGGGGGCAACTGACGCCGGACGTTCTGCAGCATCTCGACGCCTATCTCGCAGAGGTTGCGGCATCGCCGCACGGCGATTTAAAGTTCGCTGGTCAGCGCGTGTTGGATGTGTTCCCGGAACTGGGCGTGGCGCCATATCCGGACCAACTCGCCGGCGGACGGCCAGACGGCATAAGCCGGCCAGCATGGAAAGCGTTGCGGCAACAGCTGGACCAGCAGGCCCGCAGCGAGCTGACGCCCACGCAGGCGCATTACCTCAACCGGCTGCTCGAACAGGACGTGCTGCACAATTCGCCGCCGACCCCGCCGGCACTGGGCTCGGGACGGCCGGATGGAACCCCGCCGCCACTGGGCCTAGGGCCGTCGGATGACACCCCTCCGGCACTGAGCCCGGGGTCGTCGGAAAAAACGGTTCGGATCGTGGACGAGAATGGCGAAACGGCCACCGTGAGGTATCTCGGGACGCCGCCCAAGAGCGCGGAGAACGTATACGTGCCGCCTGCGGATGGTCCGCAACTCCGCGGCGACGACCCGACCTTGGCTCACAAGTCGCATATTCTGCATCGCGATCCGGAAACCGGGGAGCCGGTGGTGCTGCCCTGGATACGTGGGGCTTCCGATGACCATGTGCCGGGGAGCCTTCCCGAGGAAGGCAATCTGCCCGTCGACGGCGCCGGCGACCCCGCAAGACCCTTGCGCGGCAATGTCGGCCCCTATGTTTTCCGCGCCGATACACGCGCGCCGAGCGAGATCAGGGACGCCGGCGGCTTCTCGCCGCCGCCGCCGACCGGAATCTGGGTGGACAATCCGCAAGGCATCGTCCTGAGCAACTATGTGCTGGGCAATACCCATGGCCGTTTCGTTGGCACCAGCCAGTCGATCTCGGGCGCCAAGACTTTCGTTTCGGAAGAGTCACGGGCCGCGCGGCAGCAGGGCCATACCTATCTCTACACGCTCAATCCGAGTAGACCGCGCCTCCACGTCCCGACCGAGTTCGAGGCGATGGGCCGGCCGGTCAGCGACAGTATGGCCCGCGTCGACGAGACTGCAATCGACGGCAGCATACCATGGAACGAGGTCCATGGCTGGCGGATGATGGATCCGGACGGCAATTTCGTCGGTGAGTTCACGCGCAATGAGGATGCCGTCGCGCCTAGCGGATCGACACAAAAACGCCCGCAGGTGATCTTGCGGCCGGCCGACGAGTTCTGGGATGCGCCAGAACAGGCCGAAGCGCCGCCGCCGCCAGTGGCCGCGGTGGTCGGCCACGAAGCCCCGGCCGTGGCCGGCGAAACGCCGCCGACAGAGAATAGTGCTGCCGAAACGCCGACAGCCGCGACATGGCCGCCGGCGCCTGACCGGGGCAGGGCGGTTTTTGACCCCGTCAGCGGAAACATCATCAGCCTTGAGCTTCCGGCGAGTTTCGCCGCGGAGCCGGGATTTGCCGAACCTGTGCGGGCACCGACCGGGCCGGAGGTCAGAGCGCTTGCAGCCGATAAGATTGCCGGGCTGACCGGTCCGCAATTGCACGCCATCAAGCCGGAGAACATCGCCAAGCTGGCGCCTGAGCAGGTTGCTGCGCTGAGCCCCGAGCAGATCCGGCAGTTGACGTTCGATCAGCTTGCCGCGCTTCCGCCGAAGCAGTTGCGGGCGCTGGGTGCCGAACAGCTTCAGGCGATCAGGCCAAGCAAATTGCAGGCTGTTGCCTCTGGCCGGATCACCGGCTTGCGGCCGGATCAGGTCGCGGCCTTCTCGCAAGAGCAACTCGCCGGATTGACCATCGAGCAGGTGCGCAAGCTGACGCCCGACCAGATCGCCAAGCTCAGTGACGAGCAGCGCAACGCCCTTACGCCGGAACAGGTCACCGCCATGCGGCCTGCCCAATTCAGCCATCTCAATGCCACCCAGGTTGCGGCGCTGGACCCGGGCCTCGTCGCGGCACGCAATCCTGCGACAATGGCAAAGCTGTCTTCACGCCACGTCTCGGCGCTGACGCGGGAGCAGCTTGACGCTCTGACCATTCATCAGATCGAGGCGCTGACGAAACAGCAGATAGCGGCGCTGACACCGAAGCAGCTTGGAGAGTTGAGCCCCGGCCAGTTGCGCAAGTTCACGCCCAGGCAGTTTGCCTGGATGTCGACCGAGCAAACAAACGCGCTTTCGGTGCTGCAGATGACCACTTATCGGGCGACCCACAAGAAGATCATGACGCCGGATCAAACTGACGCCGTTGATCAGGCGCTGAGCCATGCCCGCTTCAAGGAGAACGCGCAACTGGTCGCGACCTTCGGTCCGATGGCCGGCTCCTCCTATGCGGTATGGCAGATCCTGCCACCGCATTGGGCCGCGACAGCTGCGGGTATTGCGTTCGGCGTGCGCGGCGTCGTCTTCAGCGCGCAGTCGGCTTTTCCGACCGCCACGGCAAACCACAAGCCGCTGGGGCGTATCCTCAATGCCGCGAGCGGCGCGTCGTTCATCTTCTCGTCTCCGGGCTCGGCCGCCGGGCTGCTGCGCGGCGACAATGTCTGGTTGAACGGCTCCTTCTCACTGGGCAATGTGGTCTACGGCACGAAATCCGCGCTGCAGTCGATCGCCGGACGGCCGGTGATGCGGAATGTGGCCGAGCATCTGGCCGGTCCCGGTTATGTCTTTGGTTCCCTTCTCTACACGGCACAGAACCTGCACTCGCCGCTGGCCGCGACGGCGGGCGCCTTGTTCACCGTCGGCAGCGCCGAGTTCTGGGTGTCGGCCGCGCGCACCGATCTGCTCAACCGCCGGGCCGTGCCGAGGACGCCAGAGCAGATCGACGCCCGGGCAAAGTCCGACGCGCGCTGGGGGATCGCCGATCGCATCGCGCTTGGCGTGACCTTCGGCGTCGGCATGCTGCTGTTTGCCTGGGATACGCTGGACGACCAGCCATGGAACACCGGCAAGACGCCGCCGACCGACCCGACCGCGCCGGGCGACGCACCTTCCGGCGTCGATGGCGCGCTACCGGACGAACAGACCGCGCCGGGTAACGATCCTTCCGGTGTCGAGGGCGCGCCGCCGGACGAACAGACCGAGCAGCCTGATCCCGGGACGCAAACCCCGCCGCAGGACTTCCCGCAACTCGCCGTGCTGGCCGATGACGGCCTGAACTTGCGGACCCAGCCTGACGGGGATTCGACCGTGGTGACGGTTCTGCAACCCGGGAGCTTCGTCGAGCAGACCGCCGCGCCTTCGGCAGACGAGTCAGGGGAGGCCTGGATACCGGTCGAAGGTTTCGGGCCGGACGGCGAAATGCATAGTGGCTGGGTTTCCGGCGATCATGTCGAGGCGCATGCCGACGGGAGCAGCAACCCTGCGGGCCGCACCAATCCAACGCTGGAGCAAGACGGCTACCAGTGGGTCGAGGTCAAGAACGGCGACAGCATTCGCCTGATCGCCAGGACCCATTCCGCGGATGTGGCCGAGACGGTGGTGCTCAACATGGACCATATAATGAGCCCGGATGTGATCTTCTCAGGCGACCGGATCTACCTGCCGGCCACCTTGGTCGGCTGAGAAACCGCGGGCCTGAGCTTGTCGGTTCTCGCAGCATAGGCATGCGCAACGCAGCCGGCCAGCTTTGCCGCCCGCTCCGCTATCGGATTGGAGGGTTCGGAAGAGTAGGAGGCGGTGAACTGCAGGTCGGACGGGTGCCATTCGCATTCGACGATGCGCAGTTTTCCGCTTGCGAGATAGTCCTGGACGACGCCCTCGGGCAGCGAGGCTATGCCGATCCCGTTGAGTGTCATCGTGATGGAAGCGGCCAGCGAATTGGCCGGAAAGATGCGCGGCGTCTCTTCGAATTCGCCGGTGAGCTTGCGGTAGAGTTCGCTGTAGGGTCGCGTGGTGCGGGCGTAGCTGATGATCGGAAACTGCATCAGGTCGTTCAGCGTCACCTTGCGCCGGTTGGGCAATTCCAATTGCGGCGAGCAGACCCAGACAAGCGGAAAGGACGGCATCTCGATATTCTCGATGCTGTACTCCAGGACAGGGCCCATCAGCACCGCAAGATCGAGCCGGTGTGACATGAGTTCGTTGCGGAGGGTCGTCGTCGCATCGACGACGATGTCGGTGTCGACAAGCGGAAAGTTTGCTTTCAGCGCCGTGAGGAAATCCGGCAGCCAAGTGTGCACGATCGTTTCGGCAACGCCAAGCCGTAGCACCCTCGTCGTCTCTGAAGTCTCTGAAAGCGAGCTGGCCATCAGCTGCAGCCGCTCCGCGACGTGCAGAACCCGTTGGGCAGGCGGCAGCAGCCGTTGTCCCTCGGCGGTCAGCCTGACCGTGCTGCTCTGCCGCTCGAACAGCTTGGCGCCAAGCGCTTCCTCCAGCCCGGCAATTCGGGTGGACACCGCCGGCTGTGTGGTGTTGAGGCGTTCAGCCGCCCTGCGAAAGCTTCCGAAGGTCGCCACCAGGAGAAAGGTTTCGAGCTGCTTGATGTTGAAAGGTATCACGACTGGGAATCACTCATTTGCGGCTTCGGGAACGGCCATCAATGCCGCACAATGATCTGGCTGCCGATCTTCACGCGGTCATAAAGATCGATGACGTCGTCATTGGTCATGCGAATGCAACCGGAGGAGTTGGCCTGTCCGACGGTCCATGGCTGGTTGGTGCCGTGGACGCGATAAAGCGTGTCGCCGATATACAATGCGCGCGCGCCCAGTGGATTGTTCGGTCCTCCCTCTACATGGGCAGGCAGGAAGCGGCCATTTGACGCTTCCCTGGATCGCATTTCGGCCGGCGGTCGCCAATCCGGCCAGGTCTTCTTGCTCGAAATCGTGTCGCGGCCGGACCACTCCAAGCCCTCCTTTCCAACGCCCACCGCGTATCGTAGCGCCCTGCCGTTGCCCAAAATGTAGTAAAGCCGCCGCTCCGTGGTGCTGATGATGATCGATCCCTTCGGTTGAGCCTCGCTGAAATGCACGATTTCCCTCGGGATTGCTGACCAGTCGCGTCGGGTTTCTGCATCGGAAGTCTGGTCGGGAGCGGAAGGGGAGACCAGTACATTTCTTGCCGGATCGTAAGTCCAGCTTCGTGGGTCATAACCGCTATTCGATTGGGCCTGCGCCGGCGCCATCGCGGCAATCGATAGGACGGCGATCAGAAATGCACGCAATCTCTGGTTAAGACGCGGGCTGGTCAGGACTTTGCGTCCCGCAACCTTGACGGGAACAGGCAACTTCGCAAGCAGGATCATGATTGCCGCCAAGACCGATCTCTTCTGCATCCAGGCGTCCATCTGGCGATCACCTGATTCCAGCGCGCACCATATCGCTTTGCAGGCGGTTCGCAACATTTGGCACCAAACGCTCGTGCGCAATCCAATTGGACTTCCAATTCTGCAATGTGCACGATAGAGTGAATCGGCGGGAAAACCATGAAACCAGCGACGCGGGCATCGCTCGTGCGTCCCTTTGCGATAGGACCAATTTTGACGGGACGCGACACCTGCCATGCCGATCGGATCTCGGGAACCAGGGCTGCTTTTGTCGCCTGCGGTCTTGCGATGGTCCTGGCGTTCGGCCTTGCCTCGTCGCAGGCCAACGCCGCCGAACCGCGCTGGCCTGCCGGCCCGTACAAATACATCACCGTTGATCAGTCGGTGGCCGACGCGCTGGTCGAGCTAGGCCGCAACATGCGGGTGCCGATGCGTGTCAGCAAACTCGTAAAGGGGCGTTTAAGCGCCGGCATGCCGGTTGGGACGGCGCGCGAGTTCCTGCAAGAGATCTGCGATCGATACGGGCTGGTCTGGCATTTCGATGGCATTGTCATGAACGTCGCGACCGAAGCCGAGGTCCGGACGGAAATGATCGCGCTTGATGCCAACACGGCTGCCGGTGCGGAAGATCGGCTTTCGCGGCTGGGGGTCGTCGACCCGAAGTTTCCGATCAAGGTGTCCAGGCAGGACGATGTTGTCTCGGTATCGGGGCCGCCGTCCTATGTTGAACTTGTCAGGAAAACACTGGGAGTTCCTGCGGCGCCGAGCACGAAGCAGGATGTTGGCAAAGTTGTGCCGGTCCGCGTTTTCCGCGGCAGGCAGGCGGAGGCGCAGAATGTTCCCTCCGGCAAACCGAACTAAGCAAGCAGGAGGGCAGGTTCATGCAAATCGCGCCGATTGGAGCCCTGGAAGCCACGCTGGCGAACTTGACCACCAGCATGGCTTCGCAGCAGCAGATCACCGCCGGCGCGACAGCGCAGCCGGGTAACCGGATGGTGGGTGCCAATCAGGAAAAACATGATGCCGCGAAGGTCAGTTTGCCTGAACGCGGTGATGTCGCCGCGCGGGCAGGCCAGCAGGTGGCGCAGTCGTCTTCGGGAGCCAATCCGGCGATGGCCGGACAATCGTCCAAACTGGAAAAGACCGAGCCGATCGCCGAACACAAGCTGTTCGATTATCTGGCCGAGGTGGAGAAGGCTGGGGGCGGGGCGCACACGGATCCGTCTGCATTGTTCGGTTCTGCGGTTCAGTCGCTGGAAGGGACGATGCAGCAGGTCCAGAAGGCCCTTGGCCAGGCAAACGCCCCTGTGAGTGCTGAAACGGCCGCCATGCAGGATGGCGCCGGCAAGTCCGCCCCGTCAGGCAAGCCCCCGTCAGGCAAGGAAGACGAAAACGCCACCGCAAAAAATGCCGAGCAACTGCTCGAACGATCCATTTCGGTGATGTGGGCAGCCGCCAATCTCGAAGTGGTCACGAGCAGCGTAACGGCCGTTACGTCGTCCACCAGCACGCTGATCAAGCAACAGTAAGCCTACGGAGTGTTCGTGCACACGATAACCTTGCCGCGGCGGTCGACACTATTGAATCGATGCGGCGTCCGGTGCCGCGTCGCGCTCGTCGTGGTGGGCATGCTTGTGCTCCAGGCGTGCTCGGTTGAGCTGTATTCCGACCTCAACCAGCGGCAGGCCAACGAGATCGTGGCCACGCTGATGCGTCATGGCATCCCGGCCCAGCGCGAGGCGGGCAAGGACGGCAAAATGACGGTTTCCGTACAGAAGGACCGTTTCGCCGAGGCCATGGCGATTCTCGACGAAAGCGGGTTGCCCAAACAGGAATTCCAGACCCTCGGCGACGTGTTCAAGCGAGACGGGCTGGTATCCTCGCCAGTCGAAGAGCGTGCGACGATGATTTATGGCCTGAGCCAGGAACTGTCGCAGACGATTTCGGACATCGACGGCGTGCTTTCCGCGCGCGTTCATCTCGTCCTGCCCGAAAACGATCCGCTGAGACAGCGGCTGGTGCCATCGTCCGCCTCCGTTTTCATCCGGCATCGCGCATCCGTTCCGATGAATGAGCTGATTCCTCAGGTCAAGATGCTGGTGGCCAAAGGCATCGCCGGGCTGACTTATGACAATGTATCGGTCACGCTCATTCCGGTGACCGCGGCGGTTCCCGAGCACGCAACCGGCGAGCCAGGTTTCACAACGTTCCTCGGCCTCTGGCTGCATCCCGACAGCGTCGCCGCCGCGATGTGGCTGTTTTACGGCATGACGGCGGCGATATTGGCGCTGGCTGCCCGCCTGGCTTACGTCCAGTGGTATCGACGACCCGGCGTTTATGCGCTCGACGCTTCGGTCATGCTGGTGAAGAAGACATGATCCAGACCGGCTCGAAGCAAACTGCCAGCCCGGAATGGCAGACATTCATGTCCAATCCCGCATTCTATGCGGATGCGGCCCGGCTGGCGCAATGCTTTGACGGCACGATCGGCGAGGCTGCCTGCGAGCGTATGTTGCGGTCGCAGCGCCTGCATCAGCGATTGTCAGTGCTTCTGCTTGAGCGTTACGGCCTCAGCGGCGCCGTCTGCAACCAACCAGCCGATGAGACAGACCTGGCGATTGCCTTGTCGTCGGGTGAGGAGTTGGAGGAACTTGCGCTTCGCGCCGGCGCGATCTACTGGGCCGGCAGTCTGGCCGCCGTCATCGATGGACGCCAGGCCGCCGCGTTGCAGGCAGCGCTCGGCGCGGAAATCTGCGCTTTCGCAGTCGCCAACCGCGATCTGGCCGGTCCAATGCAGCCGTTGGAGCCCCTGGAAGACATTGATCGTCGTGTCCATGGCGACGGCCTGCGTTGCCTTGGCGCCTGGTGTCAGGCGCTGCCGGGCGAAACGAGCATGCGAGTCCGCCTCAAGCTGATGCCGCATGCGCTTGTCGACCAGCCGGCAGCCGAACCATTTGCCGAAGCTGGTCCGGCAATCGTTCGACGGGCGATGAGTTAGGCGATATGGTCGAACCGGACAAAGTGACCACTGCCGTGCCGAGGCGCCCCGTCGCCCGCATCCTGCGCGCTGCCGAGGCACGCGCCTGGCAGGATGGGCACGCTTTTCTCGACGAAGCCAGGCGTGATGCGCAGCAGTTGCGTGACGCCGCTCGGCGAGCCTATGCGGCCGAATATGCGCAGGGTTATGAAGATGGCAAGGCGCGAGGCGACGAGGATGCCGCGCGTCTGGTGAGCGAGACCGCGGTCAAGGTCGATCGCTATCTCGGTGGGCTGGAAGCCGAAATCATCAATCTGGCTCTCGATGTGGTCAGGCGCGTGCTGGGAGAATTCGACGCGAGCATGCTGGTCGCCAAGGCGGCCGCGCAGGCCGTCACTGAAATTCGCCGCGCCAAATATCTAAAAGTCCGACTTCATCCTGCTTCCGTCAACAGGGTTCGCGACGAACTGAACGCGGTCCTGCGCGAGAGTGAGTTGGGCATGACGGTCGAGATCGACGCGGACGATACGCTGGCGACGGGCGCCTGCATCCTCTCGACCGACATTGCCGTCATCGACGCCAGCATCGAGGCACAGCTCGACGCCATTGCCGCGGCGATTTCATCAAAGGCCGAGGCGGCGGCATGACAAGTCCGGCCACCAAGCTCGAGAGCCGCCTCGCATCGATCGTTCCGAACCTGCGTTCCGGCCTGCGTGAGGATGCCAGCCGGCCCAGGAAAGGGCGTGTACGGCGGGTCACCGGCACGGTCATTCACGCGACGGTGGAGGAGGTTCGGATCGGCGAGATCTGCGAACTCCTCGATCCCAGGACCGGCACGGCGACCAAGGCGGAAGTCGTTGGGCTCATGGACGACATGGCGATCCTTGTCCCGCTTGGCGATCTCACCGGCCTTTCAAGCCTCACCGAGGTCATTGCGACCGGAAAGACCCAGACGGTGCCCGTCGGGCCCGGCCTGCTTGGTCGGGTGATCAGCGCGTTCGGCGAGCCATTGGATGGCAAGCCGCTTGCGCCGGATGGCATTACCGGCAGCTATCCCGTCAACGCCTATCCGCCGTCGCCGCTGGAGCGCAGTTTGATTTCCGAGCCTATCCAGCTCGGAATCCGCGCCCTCGATGGGCTTCTCACCTGCGCGCGTGGGCAGCGCGTCGGCATCTTCGGCGAGCCTGGCGTCGGCAAGTCGATCCTGCTTTCGGATATCGTCAGCGGCACCGACGCAGATGTTGCCGTGGTCGCGCTTGTCGGCGAACGCGGACGTGAAGTGCGCGAATTCATCGAGCATCAGCTTGGCCCGGAAGGGCTGGCGCGCGCGATCATCGTCGTCGCGACGTCCGACCGGCCGGCGATCGAGCGCGTCAAGGCCGCTTATGTGGCGACCAGCATTGCCGAATATTTTCGCGACCAGGGCAAGCATGTGCTGCTGGCAATGGACAACATCACGCGGTTTGCCCGTGCGCAGCGCGAGATTGGCCTCGCTTCAGGCGAGCCGCCGACGCGTCGCGGTTTCCCGTCTTCGCTTTTTGCAGTTCTGCCCCGATTGCTCGAGCGCTCAGGGCCTGGCCGCGTCGGCTCCATTACAAGCCTCTACAGCGTTCTTCTGGAGGGCGATGGCACGCTGGATCCGGTTGCCGAAGAAATCCAGGCGCTTTTGGACGGCCACGTTTTTCTGTCGAACGAGCTTGCACAGCGCAATCATTTCCCGGCCATCGACGTGCTGCGCAGCCGCAGCCGCCTCATGGACACGGTGGCGCCGGCGGAACATCGGTCGGACGCCGGCCGCTTGCGGGAGCTGCTCGCCCGCTACGCAGACGTCGAATTGCTGCTGCGCGTCGGCGAATACGAAAAGGGCAGCGATGCGGTGGCGGACGAGGCGGTGGCGAAGATCGACGCCATCAACGCCTTCCTGCGACAGCCGTCCGCCACCCACGAGACCATCGAGCAGACACGCGAACGCATGCGGGGGATCGTCAATGAAAGATCGTGACACGATCGCACGATTGCGCGACCTCAGGCGCCACGGTGAACAGCGCGCAAACGAATTGGTCATAAGGCGATACGCCGCTGCGCAGCGGGCCGCCGGGGCGGTTCGGGAGGCAGCCGCCGCGGTCAGCGAACACTTGCAGCAGACAGCCGACGCTGAGGATGCAGCGTTCGCTTCGCTTGTTGGACAACCGGTGAAGGCCGTCAGCCTTTATCGGCTTCAGGGGCAATTCGAGAACGCCGCCAGGCAAACCGAGCAGCTCCGGGAAAACGAGAAGATGGCCGGCGTCACTGAGCAACGACGCAAAGCGGAGTTATCGGCCGCCCGCAACGTTCATCGCGCCAGCATGAATGCGGTGACGAAGCTGGACGGGCTGTTGCAGCACCTGACCAAACGCACTGCGCGTCGCAGCCTCGCGCTTGCCGAGCTTTCCGAAGAAGACGAGCGCAGTCCAATGCGCTTGCCCGCAGAACGATAGTCCAATCCGTGATCGTGAATATGGAAGTGTGATGCCTCAGGCCTTGGCGTCGGCAAAAAAGAAAGCGCGCGCAGAGCCGGCGAGACGCACACGCTCGAGCGTTGGCGAGCCGCTGACATTGGAATCTGTTGCGGCTGGGGAGGTTGAGGCATTGAACGCCTTCTACCGCCGTCGTGCTGCCGCGCAGATCACGATTGCCGGGAAAACCATGGCGATCGCCGCCGTCTGGCCGGCGCCAAACCCTGTGGACCAGCCAATATGCACGATTGCGTTCACTCTCGGAGACATGGCGGGCAAATTGCGCTTGCCGTTATCTGTTGTCGAACGAGGCCTTGCCAAGGCTGACGAGCTGATCGACGTGAAACGACTGGCACCCGCTCACGCCGCACTGCTGCTGGAGTCCGAATTCGAAAAAAATTTCGAATGGATCGAGAGCAAGCTGGGCGAGACGGTCACTATTGCGTCCGTCGAACGAGAAGACAGCGTTCTGAACCAAACCGCTTTGGCTTTCGCCCTGTCCGGCAAGGACGAAACCATAGGTTGCGCCTTGCACACCGACAGCGTCGGTCTGGCGGTGCGGGCCGGGCGCTTTCTCGACGCGATCGGCAAAACAAGACCTCCGGTTCCTGCCGAATTCCCGTTGCCGGTCTGCCTCTGGCGCAACGCGCTTACAATCAGCCACGGCTATCTTCAAAGCCTGCAACCTGGCGATGTGGTGCTTTTCGATGACGAAGAGGAAGAGGCGGCATTGGTCATTGCCGAGCGGCTTTATGCCCCGGCGATGCTGACTGCCAGCGGGCCGCAACTGCTTGCCGCGCCGACTGCAATCGCTGGATCGAAATGGGAGTGGACCATGAACCAAGACACGCCGCCGCACGCCGACCAGGCATTGGAAGAGGCAACTCTGGACGAGTTGCCGGTTGCGCTTGCTTTTGAGATCGGCCGCACGGCAATGCCTCTCGGCGAGGTAAGGCAGCTTGCGCCGGGCGCCATCGTTCCGCTCGCCAATGTGACGAAGGAGACGGTCGACATCATCGCCAATGGCAAACGCGTCGGCCGTGGCGAGATCGTCCGGATTGGGGAGAGCCTGGGCGTGCGGATCGCCCGTATGTTCGACAATGCTTGACAATTCGCCGAACCTGCTTGGGATCCTGATTGCCGTCGGCTTTGTCGGTCTGCTGCCGCTGGCAGTCGTCACCATGACCGGATTCCTGAAAATCTCGGTCGTGCTGTTCCTCATTCGCAACGCGCTCGGCGTCCAGCAGATGCCGCCCAATCTGGTGCTCTACGGCATAGCGCTCGTGCTCACGGTCTATGTCACGACGCCGTTGCTGAGCGAGATGTCGGGACGGCTTCAGGAAGGGCAGGTTCAGTTCCAGACGACCGACGACCTCGCCAGGGCGGCGCAACTGGTGAGGGAACCATTGCAGCAGCACCTGATCAAGTTCACCCAGCCGGAAGAGCGGCAGTTCTTTCTCGATGGGACGAACCGCCTGTGGCCGGAACAGGCACGACAAGATCTGAAGGACGACGATCTTTCGATACTCGTTCCTGCCTTTGTCGCGTCCGAGCTTACGCGGGCGTTTGAAATCGGCTTTCTGCTTTATCTTCCGTTCCTCATCATCGACATCGTCGTTGCCAACATCCTGATGACGCTCGGCATGATTATGGTCTCGCCGGTCCTCATTTCGGTCCCGCTGAAACTGTTCCTTTTCGTCGCCATAGATGGCTGGTCGCGGCTGATGCACGGCCTGATCCTGAGTTACGTCTGACGCCGCTGGGAGGTTTGCATGAGCAATGACTTCATCCTGGCGAAGGTCCAGGGCGCGCTCCTGACGGTGCTGTTCGCGTCAGGCCCGGCGATCGTCGCGGCGCTGGCCGTCGGCATCCTGGTTGGGCTGGCCCAGGCGCTGACGCAAATTCAGGATCAGTCCCTGCCGCAGACGATCAAGCTTGTCGTGATCCTGCTGGTCATCATCGTCTTCGGCCCGCTGCTTGGCCAGCAGATCGCCGAGCAGGCCTCGACGGCGCTGGACGAATTCCCCGTCGTCACGCGTTGAGGCGCGCGGATGCCGGTCGAACCCTTCTTCGCGTCGGTCAAGGAGCTACAGTTGTTTCTTCTGGCGGGAGCTTTCGCGCTCGCCCGCATGACCGGGTTCATGCTGCTGATGCCGCTCTTTTCGCGCGTGCCGCTGTCGGGCCTTCTGCGCAACGGCGTTGCCCTGGCGCTGGCGGTTCCGGTCTTTCCGATGATTGTCGACAAGCTGACAAACACCGACATCGCGACGACGATGATCGTCGCCTACATGCTCAAGGAGGTCATCGTCGGGGTAACGCTCGGGCTGGCGATGGGCATTCCGTTCTGGGCGGCCGAGGCCGCCGGCGATATCCTGGACCTGCAGCGCGGCTCGACGATGGGGACGCTGATCGATCCGATGATGACCCATGAGACGAGCGCCACCGGCACCTTGCTCGCCGTCATCATGGTCACGGTCTACCTGGCTGCCGGCGGCCTCGAGCTTTCCTTGACCAGCCTCTACGACAGCTATGGCCTGTGGCCGATCGACCGGCTTCTGCCGGTGTTCAGCAAGGATGCGGCCGGCATCTTCCTCGATCTCTTGAACCGCATTCTGATGATGGCATTGACCCTGGTTTTCCCGCTCATCATCAGCATGCTGTTGTCCGACCTTGTGCTGGCCTTTTTGGCGCGCGCCTCACCGCACCTCAACGTTTTTGCGCTTTCGCTGATCGTGAAGACGCTGGTGTTTAGCCTGGTCTTCGTCCTCTATTCTGCTTTCCTGCTCTTCTACATGGAGCGCGACCTTGGCTTCCTGCACGAGGCAGGCCGACAGATAGAAGCGATCGGCTGCCGCAACTGTCAATGACAGCAGGAAGGTTTGCGCAAGCGTCGGTCGTAAGATGAAGCAATCGTTGGCCGGCCAATAAATACAATTTATCGTTGAGGAAAGATTCTGACAATTTGACAAGCAGCCGAGCCGCCAACGATCTTACGCCCTCCCGACTTGTCTCCGAACCGGAAGCCATGGCTCGCCTGACCACTTCACCGATCTTCGAGGACCTGCGACTGGTCGATGCGGAAAGGCTGCGCAGGCTTGTCAGAATGGGCGCCTATGAGGGGCATACAGGGGGGCTGGCGCATGGCAAGCTCCAGGCCAATGTTGTGATTGTGCCGCGCAGCTTTGCCAGCGATTTCCACCAGTTCTGCATCCGCAACCCGAAACCCTGTCCATTGGTCGGCGTTAATCGCGCCGGCAGCCCATTGATCCCAGCGCTGGGCGACATCGACATCCGCACCGATGCCCCCCAGTACAACATCTATCATTTCGGCGAGCTGACCCGTCGGAGGACGGACATCATCGACCTGTGGCAGGATGATTTTGCCGCTTTCGCGCTCGGCAGTTCGCTGACCGTCGAAGCTGCACTTGCCGAAAAGAAACTGAGCCGCATCGGCTGCGGCAAGGCCTCACCCAAGTTCCGAACCAGGATCCAGACGTGCCGCGTCGGACCGTTTGGTGGCGAAATGGTCGTCTCGATGCGTCCGATAAGCCGTTGCGATGTCGACAGGGTTCGCGCCGTCACCGCACGCTTCCCGCATGCCCACGGCTCTCCCATCCATGTCGGAGATCCCACGGTCATCGGAATAGCCGACTTGATGGCTCCCGACTGGGGCGATGCGGTGAAAATCATGGACGGGGAGGTCGCTGTATTCTGGGCCAGCAGCATCACCGCGCAGGATGCACTTGCTCGCGCCGAACTCGTGACCTCGATCACGGTATCGCCGGGGCACATGCTGATCACCGACGTCGATGCACGAGCCGATGCCGGCGCTTTCAAGGTCTATTAGCAGTTCTTCATCACCGGTCAGCGGTAATGCTATTCGAGATGCGAAATGCGGTGAGGTCGGTCTCGATCTGCCTCACCACATCTTCGATCATGTTGCAGTGGCCCAACCTTATGCACTCGAGGCAGTGAAGCTCCCCGGCAAGTGCTCCCACTACGTGATAACCATTTGGTAACCTTCCGAACTCGAAAGTGAGAAAGTGCTGGCTCCTTTTTCCCTCGATAGATGTTAGGGCTGGTATCGAGTGAGACAAAGGAGAAAGGACCGGGATGGCCACGGTACTGAACGCCAAAGGCGTTCCACTTCCCTACAGCGGATCCTCCGTAAGGTGGTATTCGGCGACGAGTTCCAGCTCAACACTTTATGGCAGCACATACAACGACTCGATGTATGGCGACGGTAACGTCACCGTCACAATGCGTGGCGGCAAGGGCGACGACATCTATTATCTGTATGCCGCGAAAAACAAGGCGGTCGAGCTTTCCGGCGAAGGGGTGGACACCATCTCGACCTGGATGAGCTACAAGCTCCCGGCCAATTTCGAGAATCTGACGGTCACCGGCGACAAACGCTATGCTTTCGGCAACGAGCTGAACAATATCGTTACCGGCGGCTCCGGCCAACAGACGCTCGACGGCTTGCAGGGCGATGACGTGCTCAAGGGCGGATCCGGGGCGGACATTTTCGTCGTCAACCCCGGCAACGGCAGTGATCTGATCCTGGACCTTGGCGCGACGGATACGGTTCGCGTCGGGAGCTACGGCTTCACCTCCTTCGAAGAGGTGCGCGCCAACATGGTCCAGTCGGGAGCCAACGTCCGGCTAAATCTGTCCGACGGCGAGTTTCTCGTCTTCGCCAACAAGACCATCGGCGATTTCACTGCAAGCCAGTTCAAGCTGGCCGTGGACAGGTCGGCCCTGGAACTCACCTTTTCGGACGAGTTCGATACGTTGGACCTGTGGAACGGCTCGAGCGGCACCTGGGATTCGAATTACTGGTGGGGGGCCGAGAACGGCAGCACGCTCACGAGCAACAATGATCTTCAATGGTACATCGATACCGACTACGCCCCGACACGCTCCGTCAATCCGTTCAGCATCGAGGACGGCGTTCTCACCATTACCGCCGCCCGGGCTCCTGAAGCGATCCGTCCCTATATAAATAACTACGAATACACGTCAGGGTTGCTGACGACCTACGAATCCTTCGCGCAGACCTACGGCTATTTTGAAATTCGAGCAGACATGCCCGAAACACAAGGTGCATGGCCGGCCTTCTGGCTTCTCCCGGCGGACGGCTCCTGGCCACCGGAACTGGACGTCATCGAGATGTTCGGTAAAGATCCAAACAAGCTCATCCTGACAGGCCACTCGAACGCGACGGGAACTCATACAACAGTAGGCACGACGGCCTATGCCGCGGATACCGAAGGGTTCCACACGTATGGTGTGCTTTGGACAGAAGACGAACTCGTCTGGTATTTCGACGACGTCGAGGTCGCTCGTGCCGCAACGCCTGCCGACATGCATGACCCGATGTATATGCTGGTGAATATGGGGATCGGTGGCCAAGCGGGAGAGCCCGCCGACGAGCTTGCGACGCCTGCGGAAATGCAGATCGACTACATCCATGCCTATGCGTTGCAAGACTGGGTTATCTAACATTTGACAGATGGGCTCGGCACCGACGCGTTCGTCATCATTTCGGGCGCAGCCATTGCCGCCTGAAACCGAACTGGAACTGACGTGAAGCCGACGTCGCATCCCATTCCACCCGAGCCGCCGCGCACGACACTCGCGGCGGTTCTCGCTTCTTTCCGTCGTGCATTGGGCGGAATTGCGTTGATGAGCGGCGTCGTCAATGTCCTGGCGCTGACCGGCTCGTTCTTCATGCTGCAGGTCTATGATCGCGTCATACCCGGCCGCAGCGTGCCGACGCTCGTCGGGCTTGCAATATTTGCCGGCACACTTTTCGTTTTTCAGGGCGTTCTCGAACTCATCCGGTCGCGTTTGCTGGTGCGCATCGGAATGGCGCTGGACGCGCGCTTGAGCGGACAGGTCTATGCCGCCCTGATGCGTTTGCCGCTGCGCACCAAGCTCGCAGGCGACGGCCTTCAATCCTTGCGGGATCTTGACCAGGTGCGATCGTTCATGTCGAGTGCCGGTCCGACCGCGCTTTTCGACCTGCCGTGGATGCCGCTCTACCTCTCTATCTGCTTCCTGTTCCACTTCTGGATCGGCATGACGGCGCTGGCCGGCGTGGTTATTCTGTTCAGCCTGGCATTGCTTGCCGAAATACGCACGCGAGAGCCCGCCAGAAAGGCAAACAGTCAAGCGGCAGCGCGCAATACACTTGCCGAAGCGACACGTCGCAATGCCGAGGTTCTGCAGGCCATGGGCTTTGGCTCGCGCATCGCCGAGCGCTGGTCAGGGATCAATGCCGGCTATCTCGACACCAATGCAACGGCCAGCGACCTTGCCGGGACGCTCGCAACGATCGCGAAGATCCTGCGCATGATGCTGCAATCGGGCATTCTGGCGATCGGCGCTTATCTGGTCATCCATCAGGAAGCGACCGGCGGCATCATGATCGCCAGTTCGATCATGATGAGCCGGGCGCTCGCACCGATCGAACTGGCTATCGCCCACTGGAAGGGCTTCGTCACCGCCCGCCAAGCCTGGGCCCGCTTGACCCAGCTTTTGGTCCTGCTTCCCGAAACTGCGACAAGTGTCTCGCTGCCTGCTCCGAGATCTGCTCTTTCGGTCGAAAGTATCAGTGTCGCACCGCCGGGTGAGCGCCGGATGGTCGTGCAGGACGCCACCTTTGCACTGGGACAGGGCGTCGGCCTCGGCATCGTCGGGCCGAGCGCTTCGGGCAAGTCATCGCTCGTGCGCGCGATTGCCGGCATATGGCTCCCGGTTCGCGGCACCGTCAGGCTGGATGGCGCAACACTCGACCAATGGTCGCCGGAAGAACTGGGCAAGCATGTCGGGTATCTGCCGCAGGATGTGCAACTGTTCGACGGCACCATTGCCGAGAACATCGCGCGCTTCGAGCCGCAAGCGCCTTCCGACAAGATATTGGCGGCTGCGCGCGCGGCCGGCGTTCATGAACTCGTCATCCACCTGGCGGAAGGCTACGAGACACGCATCGGCGAGGCCGGTTCGGCGCTTTCGGCTGGCCAGAGGCAGCGGGTGGCGCTTGCCCGGGCTCTCTACGGTGACCCGTTTCTGGTTGTTCTCGACGAGCCTAACTCCAACCTCGATGCGGAAGGCGAGGCCGCGTTGACGGTGGCGATTCAAGCTGTTCGCGCTCGAGGCGGTATTGCCATCGTGGTCGCACATCGGCCGAGCGCGCTGGCCAGCCTGGATCAGGTCCTTGTGATGGCGAACGGCCGTATTCAGGCCTTTGGCCCGAAGAATGAGATCTTGAACAAGATAACCCGCCCAGCGGGCGTTCCCTTGAAGGTCGTTTCCGGACTTGAAGAGACGGCATCCTGATGGCGCAACGCACGATATTCGCAGCCGATCGCACCATTCGACGCTATCTGCTTGGCGGTGTCGCAACCTGCATCCTGCTGGTTGGCGGGGCGGGGAGCTTGGCCGCCGTCACCGAGATTTCCGGAGCCGTCATCGCTTCGGGAAAGCTGGTTGTCGATTCCAGCGTCAAGAAGGTGCAGCATCCGACGGGTGGCGTTGTCGGTCAAATCTTCGTTCGGGAAGGCGATGCCGTGCAATCGGGCAAGGTCTTGATCCGCCTCGATGAGACCATCACCCGGGCCAATTTGGCGATCGTCTCGAAGAGCCTGGACGAATTCGAGGCGCGGCTGGCTCGCCTTGAGGCCGAGCGCGACGGCAAGGCAAGCATCGTCTTTCCAGCTTCGCTTGTGTCACGCCAGGATGCCCCCGAGATTGGTCGGGCGATGGCCGGCGAGCAATCTCTGTTCGAATTTCGCCGACAGGCACGCGCCGGTCAGAAGGCTCAGTTGCAGGAGCGCATTGCGCAGCTTGCCGAAGAGGTTTCCGGCTTGACCGAGCAAAGAGATGCCAAGAGCCAGGAAATCAAGTTGATCGGCTTTGAGCTCGAAGGCATGCGCAGACTTTGGCAACGCAAGCTGGTTTCGATCGATCGTATTACTGCGCTTGAACGCGATGCCGTGCGGCTTAAAGGCGAGCACGGGCAACTGACTGCGGCCATAGCGCAATCGAAGGGTCGTACCTCCGAAATCCGTTTGCAGATCATCCAGATCGATCAGGATTTGCGCAGCGAAGTGGCAAGCGAACTGCGAGACGTCCAGGCAAAGATCTCCGAGTCCGTCGAGCGCAAGGTTTCGGCCGAAGATCAGCTCAAACGCATCGACATACGCAGTCCGCAGAACGGTGTCGTTCATCAGCTCGGCGTGCACACGGTCGGTGGCGTTATATCTCCAGGCGAGCTCATCATGCTGATTGTCCCGGTGACGGACGACCTGACCGTCGAGGCGCGCGTGGCTCCGCAAGACATCGATCAATTGGCGCCAGGACAAAGCGCGACCTTGCGGCTGTCGGCATTCAACCAGCAAACGACGCCGGAACTGAACGGTGCCGTCAGCAAGATTTCCGCCGACCTCAATGTCGATGAGAAAACCGGCACCGGCTTTTACACCGTGCATGTTGCCTTGCCGCGCACAGAGCTTAGCCGGCTCAAGGGCGTGGCCCTGGCGCCAGGCATGCCTGTCGAGGTGTTCTTTTCGACCGGCAACCGCACAATGCTGTCCTATCTCGTGAAACCTTTGGCGGATCAGATCCAGCGCGCTTTCAGGGAGCAGTAGGCTCTCTCTGCGAGCCGACGAGCTGAATTCCGGAACAAGGATGCGATTTTGCCGTTTCGCCTGAAACCGGAAGCGATTCCACATGTCCGAGTTGACGAATGAAGAGATCGAGGGTCGGCTCAATGCCCAGCGAGAGACTCTGGCGCTGGTCGTCGCGCTGCTTGCCGGCCCCGACAAGACCTCCGAGCGAATATGGGCCGAACTGGAAGCCCGCTTTCAATTCCAGAACAATCAGGAAGACCCCGGCGCCGTGCCAAGCCGTGCATTCGCCATTGAGAGCGCGATGATGCGGGAGTTCAAGCTGATCTTCGAGGAAGCGCGGGCACGCCAGGCGGAATGGAACACAGACAAGCCGCCCACAAGCGGCGGCAGTTCCTCTGGACAGGGGATGGTCCTTGACTGACGGTGGCTGCCGCCGGCCTGATGGCGGAGCCATCAAAGGTTCTGCACAGTCGTGACGCTCTGAGGGGCGGGGCGGCACAGATCCACTCCGGACGGGAAAGCCATATTTTCGGGCTGACTCCGGAAACATTTCCGGCATGCCGGTGTTAACTCAGGGGCGGGGGCGCTTGCTTTGAGGCAATGATGAGCTTCGACAAGACATTGCAGATCGCCCACATCCGGCTGAACGAGACCACGGCTAACCGGGATCCGGACCGGCAGGTTGCCGGGTTGAAGTGCAGACGGCTTGGCGAACGGGCCTGAGCTGTGGCGAGTAACGGCACGACCCTTCCGACGGTTCTTATCACCGGCAGCAGCGGCTTCCTGGGGCAGGCGATCGCGCGAGGCTTGATCGACCGCTACCAAGTCATCGGCCTCGACGTTGCAAAACCGAAGCATGCCCCGGCCGGCATGGAGACGATCGAGATCGATCTCACCTCCGATGGGGGCGTGAGCAAGGCTGTGCAGGCGGCACGCGAGCGCAGCGGCGGCCGCATCGCTTCGGTCGTCCATCTTGCTGCCTATTACGACACGACCGGCGAGGACAACCCCAGATATGACGCCGTCACCGTGCAGGGCACGCGCCGGCTGCTGAAGGCGCTGGCGGCGGTCGAGACCGAGCAGTTCGTGTTCTCCAGCACGCTTCTCGTCCATGCGCCAAGCCCGGGGAAAGGCGCGAAAATCAATGAGGACTCGCCGCTCGACCCGGCCTGGGCCTATCCAAGATCGAAGGCCGAAACCGAGGCGCTGATTTCGAGGGAGCGCGGCCAGATCAAGACGGTGATCCTGCGGCTCGCCGGCGTCTATGACGAGAACTGCCGGGCGGCGTTCATTGCCCAGCAGATCGCCCGCATCTTCGAGCGCTTGCCGACCGCTTATCTGTTCGCCGGCGATATCACCGCCGGCCAGCCCTATCTGCACAAGGACGATCTCGTCGATGCAGTGGTGCGCACCGTCGACCGGCGCGCCGAACTTCCGGCCGAGACCGTGCTTCTGATCGGCGAAGAAGACACACCGTCATACGAGGAGATGCAGAAGCGCATCGGCCGGCTTATCCATGGCGAGGACTGGCGCACCCTGGCGCTGCCGAAGCAACTGACGAAGCTCGGCGCGTGGGTGCAGACGGAGGTGCTCGACCAAGACACCGACATCAAACCGTGGATGATCGAGAACTCGGACGATCATTACGAGATCGACATCGCGCGGGCCAAAACCCTGCTGGGCTGGGCGCCCAGACACAATCTGCTGGACACATTGCCGGAGATGATCCGCCGGCTGAAACAGGACCCCACGGACTGGTATGCGGCCAACAAGCTCGATCCGCCCGTTGTCGCGGCTTCGGACCCCGAGATCGAGCAGGCCGAAAGGCGCCTCAAGGGACCGCTCGAGCGAAGCAAGGAAGACGTCGAAGCGGCGATGACACGGCATCGGTCGAGGACACTCTGGGCGCCGATGACCAACGCTGCGCTCGGACTGTGGCTGGTCACCTCGCCGATGACAGTTGGCCTGTTCGATCCCGTCACAGCCGCAATGCCACCCGCTCTGGGGCACGCTGTCGCGGAGCCGCAATTGCGCAACGCAGGCCTCGGCGTCAGCGAGATCGTTTCCGGCCTGCTGGTGACGGCCTTTGCGTTGATCGGCATGTCCCGACGCTGGCGCTGGGTGCAGTGGATCACGGCGTCGCTCGGCGTTGGGGTGATGCTGGCGCCGTTGCTGTTCTGGACGACCAGCGCCGCCGCCTATGCCATCGACACGCTCGTCGGCATGCTGATCGTCGCCTTTGCGGTGATGATCCCGCCGACCCCTGGCATCAGCCGCCGCGCGCTGGCGGCCGACGACGACATTCCGCTGGGCTGGACCTATTCGCCATCGACCTTCACGCAGCGGATACCGATCGTGGCGCTGGCCTTCGTCGGCCTGTTCGTCTCGCGCTATCTCGCCGCCTTCCAGATGGGCCACGCGGATGGGCTGTGGGATCCGTTCTTCGGCCCCGGCGGCGCGCCGGTGCGCAACGGCAGCGAGGCGGTGGTGACGTCATGGGTCTCAAAGGGTTTTCCAATCGCCGATGCCGGGCTCGGCGCCTTCGCCTATTGCCTCGATATACTCGCCGGCGCGATCGGCGACCGACGGCGCTGGCGCACCATGCCGTGGATGGTGTTCCTGTTCGGCCTACTGATCGTTCCGCTTGGCGTGGTCAGTGTGTCCTTCATCATCATCCAGCCACCGCTGATTGGCGCGCTGTGCACGCTCTGCATTCTCCAGGCCGCCGTCACGGTGGTGCTGATCCCTTACTCCGTCGACGAGGTGCTGGCGACCATCCAGTATCTCTGGGGCGCGACGAGGGCAGGCGAGCCGTTCTGGCGTACCTTCTGGATGGGCGGACCGGCGCTGTCGGAGAACCAGACGCCCGGCGCCGACCTCGACCGTCCGGTTTTCGAGGTGCTGAAAGAATTTGTCACCGGCGGCGTCAACTTCCCGTGGACGCTGGCAGCAAGCACGCTGCTCGGCGCCTTGCTGATGACCACGCCATTGATCTTCGGCACGCAGCCACCGCTTTACTTCAGCGATCACGTCGTCGGCTGTCTCATTATCATGGTCGCAGTCACGGCCATGGCCGAAGTGGTCCGGCCGCTGCGCTTCCTCAATGTCGTGCTTGGCGCATGGGTCGCGGTGTCCCCCTTCGTGCTTGCCGGCGGTGAAACCCCGGCGATGGTGGCGGACGTTGCGATCGGTCTGGCGCTGATCGTGCTCAGCCTGCCGCGCGGCACGCGCAGCGACCAGCACTATGGCGGTTGGGATCGAGCGATTGTCTGAGCAACTCGACCTCAGCGCCTGGCAAGGCGAAGCGCGCGTGACGATCTGCAGGAGCAGGTCAAGGAAGAGATCGAATGGCCTGACAAGGCTCTGCCTGACGGGGCTAGATTTGTTCGCCGAGCAGGATCCTCGCGTCCTTGGCCGCGACGATGAACGCCTGGCGTGCAACCCTTGGCGGCTTTTCGCCGCGGATAACAGCAAGGCAGGCTGCGATTGCAGCCAGTCGCGTCTTGGACGCTGTCGGCTAGTCCTTCAGCAGCACTTCAGCCGCATCGGAGACAGACAAGACAACCCTGTCACGATCGATCCGACCGGGTTGAACGACAATTGGCTTCTGAAACGTCTCGTGCGCACGACACTCTCCAAAGCGAGGAGTATGTTAGCCGCGTCTGATCTTGTTGGCCACCTCAAATGTTAATTGCGGGAAGGCGGGGTTCGGACAACGTCCGCAAAGGCTGTGAACGACCATGATCTATTTCACGGCCGACACACATTTCAGCGATCCCCGCATTCTGCGCATCGATCGCCGCCCGTTCGGCTCGCTGGCCGAACACGATCGAGCGCTGATTTCGCTCTGGAACGAAACGGTCAGCCCGAATGACCAGATCTGGCATCTCGGCGACTTTGCCAAAGGATCGGCCGAATTCGTTGCATCGCTGCTGTCGTCTCTTCATGGCGAGAAGAATCTTATTATCGGCAACAATGATGGCGCGGCGACCATAGAGGCTGCGGGTTGGGCCAGCACACAGCATTACAAGGAACTGACGATAGACGGCAGGTTGCTGATCCTTTGCCACTATCCTTTTCGCACCTGGAATCAGATCGGCAAGAAATCGATCAATCTGCATGGCCATTCCCACGGCAGGCTGAGCCCGGTTACACGCCAGTACGACGCCGGCGTCGACAGCTGGGATTTCCGCCCGGTCACCCTTTCCGCCATCCTTGCAAGCCGACGGCGGCACCCCTCCACTTCGTCATCCCAGGGCGGAGCAAGGAGCGAAGCGACGCGCGCAGACCCTGGGATCCATTCCGTGACGCCAGCCGAAGAATGCAGCGGGTCAGAATAAAAGCGCTCCGTAGCGATCCTTCGCGCCCCCCTCTGTCCTGCCGGACATCTCCCCCACGAGGGGGGAGATTGGCCTTCATCACTGATTTCGCCAACTACCAACCGTGCAAAAAAGGGACGCTGTCCGCGAAGCTGCCGATCTCCCCCGTGTGGGGCCGGTGTGGGGGAGATGTCCGGCAGGACAGAGGGGGCGCTATCCCTCGGCGATCAAAGGTTCTGCACCGCAGCGCGCTCCAAGGTCACGGCTGGATACCAGCGTCTGCGCCCGCGCGGCGAGCCTGCCAATCCGGGCTGAACGTTCTGCCATCTGCTGCGTTCTCCCGGGGAAGGGCGCGTAGGACCGCAACATCGGCGCCCAATGGCCATAACGAGGAAGCACCGGAACGACCGATATGACCGAGCACAGAGGCACTCAGCCGAGCCAGCCAAAAGGCACCGTGATCGCATTCTCCGCGCCGGGCTGCGAGCCTCTCTACGCTCACGAGCGGGAAGCCATAGCTGCCGTCTCCCGCACCATTGCCACCCTCAAGGGGTTTGCCTTCCGGCAGGGTCTAGGCCACAGCAGCGGCAATGGCGGGCGCTTGTACTTCGTGCCGGACGACAGCTTGCTTGCCAGCGATGCGGCACGGCTGGGTATCAACGGGCCGCAAGACCTCTTCGGCGGCGTGGTGCCTTGGCGATTCGCGACCACCAAGGCGATAACCCACGAACTGGTCGACGACCTGGCCGAGCGACCGAAGGAATGGTCAACCGGCTTCGGCAGAACTGTCGCCGCCGCAGTATTGCCTGGCTACACCGTGTTTTCGCGGCACGATGCGCTGCGAGCAGCGCAACGCCTGCTGAGGCATGGGCTGGCCCGGCTCAAGCCACCGCTTGCCTCGCGAGGCCAGGACCAGCACATCGTTCGCACGGTCGCTGACGTCGAGAGACTGCTCGAGCGATACCGCTCCCCCGACTTGGACGAGTACGGTCTGGTGCTCGAAGCTGACCTTCGTGACGTCGTCACTTTGAGTGTTGGCAGAACCGAGATCGACGAAATCATGGTCGCCTACTACGGCACTCAAACGACGACGACCGATAATGCGGGACAATCCGTTTATGGCGGGTCGGACCTCATTGTCGTGCGCGGCGGATGGGAAGCTCTCGAAGACCTTCAGCTTCGCCGCGCACTGGCTTCGGCAATTGCGCAGGCGAGAGCCTATGACGCGGCGATGGCTGAGTGTGCTGGATTTTTCGCCTCGCGGCGCAACTACGATATCGGCCAGGGTGTCGATTCGTCGGGTATCTGGCGATCCGGTGTGCTCGAGGCCAGCTGGCGCATTGGCGGCAGCAGCACGGCCGAGCTTGCGGCAATAAAGATCATGAAGCAGGACCCGGACATCCAACTGGTGCGTGCGTCCGCGGTCAAGACGTTCGGCAATACCAGCCGGTTGCCTGACAACGCTGACGTTCACTTTCAGGGAGAAGACCCCGATGAGGGTCCGATCACGCGCTATACCGTCGTCACGAATGCGTCCCGGGAGCCGCCAAGGAAAGCGGTGGGTTAGTGTCTAAAAACGCTTAGGACCAGGGAACATCCGTCGGCGGCTTGAGTTGTTCGGCATGATCCCGAAAACCAATCCGAAGGAGGAAAAAGTGATCGAGGTTATTTCTGCTCCTGAGAATGTCGCCGCATTTCGCGTTGCCGGTACCGTGACCGCGGAGGACTACGACAAGATCATCCCGACCATCGAAGAGAAACTGAGCGAACATGAAGAGATCGGCATCCTGGCCGACCTTACCAATCTGGAGGACATGACGGGCGACGCGTTGCGCCGCGATCTGCAGTACGGCTTGAGCAAACTTGGCGAACTTCACCGCTTCCAGCGTGCCGCAGTGGTGTCCGAAAAACAGTGGATCAAGGCAGCTACCGAAATGACGGGCGCACTGTTCCCGCAGATTGAGGCGCGGGTGTTCCCGGCGGACGAAAAGACCTAGGCTCTGGAGTGGGTAGCACGCGTTCAATAGCGGTATCGAGGGGAGCGGCCATGCCAACCATCTACAACAAACGACAGAATTCGGACGGCCTGTGGGAAGTCTATGACGACGAGAGCGAGGAAGCCGTCGTGGTTGACGGCATGCCGCTTTCCGGCCTCGATGAACTCGAAGCCAGTGAGGCCATTCGAAAACTCAAGCGGGGTGAGGTGACTTCCGACAACATTCCGCCGACTGCCCAGTCTGGCTGGCCTCCGACCAAAGACGGCATATAATCAATGCAAGCGTCCTGCCCCGGCGCGAGCAGGTTGCAGGGGCGACGTTTCCAGTGCATTCTTGCTGTCGTCGATGACCACACAGTATCTTAACCACCAGTTGGAATGCCCTTATTGCTTGACGATAAGGCTGAGGATTCCGGCCGACGCCGGTCCTGACGACCGGATCTTTTGCGACGACTGTGGCGAATTCCTCGGGACCTGGGACGATCTGCTTACCGATTTTGAGAGGCAGGGCGGCCAGGATGGAGTGTTCCGTCTCGACAAGGGCCGTATCAAGCGGATCGATTGAGCCGATTGCTGGCGAAGCCATTTGCTCGCACCGCCGTCTCGCCAGCGTAAGCCTTGCAGCACCTGCGCGGCCTGAGGCGAAAAATTTCCAGCGGCTCAAATCATCAGGGAACTTGTTGCCGGCCGGCGGGGTTATCGGTCGCCTTCCCAGTTAGGGAGGCTAGCTCCAAACCTCAGCGGGAGACGACCATGGCAACTGCGAAAAAAGCTGCGAAAGCGACAACCAAGGGCCTTGAGGACCTGTTCCTCGACGGGCTGAAAGATCTTTACTACGCCGAAAAGAAAATACTGAGGGCGCTGCCGAAGATGGCCAAAAGCGCGGAGTCGGAAAAAGTGACTGCTGCCTTCGAAAAACATCGCATGGAGACGGAAGTTCACGTCGAACGGCTCGAGGAGGTGTTCGAGAAATTTGGCAAGGCGGCACGCGGCAAGACCTGCCCGGCGATCGACGGCATCATTGAAGAAGGCTCCGAGATCCTCGAAGACTATGACGGTGCTCCTGCGCTCGATGCCGGACTGGTCGCAGCGGCGCAAGCCGTCGAACATTACGAGATCGCCCGGTACGGCACTCTTGTCGCCTGGGCGGAACAGATGGGAAAGGCCGATGTCGCCGCCCTTCTCAAGGCAACGCTCAAGGAAGAGGTCGCGACAGACGAAGCGCTGACCGGGTTAGGCGAGGGTGGTGTCAACCAACGTGCCCTCCAAGCCGCCGCCTGATTCCTGTGGTGACAGGCTTGCGGAGCCCAGGCGAAGATCGCCAGGCTCCGCTCGCAAGATGCAGGTAGTGCCTTGCCGTCCGGGATTCTTGAACCGGCGTGGCCGACTGGCCATTGCCAGGCTTGAATTAGCTTGAACCGGAATCTTCAAGAAGACCAATGGGTTCAAAGACATTGCGCAGATGTCAGGTGAGAGAGCCCGCTGTCGTTGGCATTGGCGTTGGCGTTCGGCATGGCGTTGAGTGGCCGAGCGACCCGTTTAGCGAGCCCGGTCGCGGGTGATTGGAACATCTGCCGACCAACGCCGTTGATATGCTCGGCAGGCGAAAGGGACTGCATATGTCAAAACTTCAGGCGGTGACTCCAGAGCATCTGCAGCGGCTCAAGCTCGAGGCGTCTGCTTATTTTGGTCCGAAAATGCTCCAAGAAGCATTGTTGCGTCTTTGCCAGGCTTGCGGACGCGATAGCCTTGAGCGGTTCGAGAAGACCATGGTCAATAAGATCGAGGCAATGCGCGATGAGAGGGCCGATTTCGAGACAATGAAGGAATTTGCCATCGAACAGCTTTACGCCTGCGTTCGCGAGGTCAGTAGTTCGCCTGACATGAAACAGCCGCTGGAGGGAGCAGAAGCCCGAAGGACGCCTGGTCGGTCGGAAGAGCCGAAGACCCTGGAAGACCAGTTGCAGGCCGGGCTTGAGGATTCTTTTCCCGCGAGCGACCCGCCGGCGGTGGTGTCAACAGCGATATCCGGCGGGGCGAAAAAGCTGGTCGGGACTGACGAAGTCCTGAAAAAGCAGCGGGAAGAGGCGGCCAAGAACAACGACCGGTCATAGACGGCCGCCCGCCCAATCCGAGATTTTCCAGCACCTTATTTCGATGTCCGGAACGATCCAAACCTTCATGCATTTAGCTAGGTCTGCGTTCATCAACTCTCTCTTGCTGGGAGCTGGACCATTGTCCTCCAGGGGCTACCCGTTGGCCAACCAGGAAACGGATGACGTTTCCATCGTTGACCTGATACCTGCCTTGCGCGCCTTCGCCCGCACCTTCTGCCGGGTTCCCGACGATGCCGACGACCTGGTCCAGGAGACATTGACAAAAGGGCTCGCCAACATCGACAAGTTCGAGCCCGGAACGCGTATGAAGTCATGGCTCTTCACCATCATGCGCAATAGCTATTATACGCGCATCAAGGCCGCCGACAGGGAAAAGCCGGGCCTGCTTGACTGCGCCTCCGCAATCCCGATTACGGAAGCGACGCAGGAGTGGTCCGTTCAGAGCAAGGAAGTCTCCAACGCGGTCCAGAGGTTGCCGGAGCATCAGCGCGAGGTCCTGATGCTGATCGGGGTCCTTGGCGTCAGCTATGAAGAAACTGCCGAAATATGCGGTTGCGCGGTTGGAACGGTGAAAAGCCGCCTTAACCGAGCGCGTGCCAGCGTGCTGGAATACCTCGGCGAAAGTTCCTTGCAGACATTGGTGGAACGACGCAATCACCTGTCAGCAACACAGGGAAACGTCGCAGTCGACAGGCGCCGATAGCTAGTCCTGTTTCTTTGCTTTGCATCGACGCTTCTCGACAAGCGCATTCTGCAATTGAACCGCAAGGTCGGTCAGCTGGTCGGGGACCTTTTCCTGCTCGATAGCAGTCAGCAGAGATGCAATCTTCCGGTCTATTGCCAGCCGGAGTTTCGGGCTGATGCTATCGTCGCTCGAGCGAGACATAGTGTTCTCTTAACGAATCAGTCCCTTCACCAGTGTGGTGACGGCAATCAGAGTTTGCAAGGATTCGCGCGGCCTCACAGTCAGCGCCGTCCCTTGCACAGCCCGTCCCTTGCACAGCATTGTGTATCGAAGCTGCCGGTCTCGTCGGGGAAGCCTATGCTTTCCCCTCGGGTCCTCCCGGCGCTGTTGCCGGGTGCGCTCGACATTTCGACTCTCGTGACCTCGACTGGCCACTGGTCATGATTGGCGTTTGCGGTTGCAGCAGTCAGTCTTGGGAGAGACGATCTGCGGCGTGATACTGATCGGAGTTGATCCGATTGCCATCGAGCCGGCTTGCTCGGTGTGCTGCTTCCCAGGCTCTGCTGGACAAAGCAAAGCCGCGTTTCCTTGACCTTGTCCTTGGCCAAATCGGTCATCGCGCCGGCCGCCGGAGCCTTTATCTTGACGGCAGAGGTGATGTCTATCTTGCCGCCGGATGCCTTCTAGTCCTCCTTCGGATTGTCGGCACTCACAGGTACCCTGTCTGTTTGGTGCGCGTGTCTCTTTGACGCCCTCGTCTCTTTGACGCCCGAACAATCATTGCGCCGTAATGTTCCCTCGGATGCCGCAAGAAGAAAGGCATTGCCGTCCCACAGCCGGAACGGCTTCGCGCCGTCAGCCACGACCTGCATGCCATGGGCTTCGGCGAGGCGGTGAACATCGGCACGATCCAGCGCCGTCGATCCGCGATAGGAGTAATTCAGAAGTGCTGCCACGCCTGACGGTTTCAGAACACGCGCAATTTCCTCGAAATACCGCTCCGCCAGGCCAGCCAGCACCAGGTAGGGGAAGCTGTCGACAGCCAGCACGCAATCGAAGCTTGCGTTGGTAAAATCGGCGAGATCGAGACCAAAGGTCGGCCGCAGATCCACATTGCGCAGCCCGGCACATCGCCGACGAGCGACCGAAATCATCTCCAGGGATATGTCGATGCCGACGATCCGGTGCGCGGCATCCGAGAGCGCGCTTTCTAAGCGGCCGATGCCACAACCAATGTCTAGTATGTCCTGGTCGGGGCCGGTGAAGCCTTGCCGCTGCAACCATGCGACGATCTCGTCGGTGGCGGCGGTGAGTTTCTCCTCGTCTCCCAGCGACGACAGTTGAACGCTCGCCGCCTGGGAAATCGTCGCCGCGGCATCAAAGCCGGCGGCCAGCCGCCTGACGACCGCGGCGTCAGTTTCCCATTCATCGCGTTCGTGGCGGACGGCGGCACCTGTTTCGCGCAGCGTGGTGAAGATGTCAGGCCTGTGACGAAGCAGATCGGCGATCCGCTCCAGTCTGTCGCGTTTTCGCAGGTCGGCTGAACGCATCTCCAGCGCCACATCGGCCAATTCTGCGGCATCGACCCCGGTCTCGAAGCGCAGCGCCAGTCTGGCAATGATGGCGTCGACGCAGGCGCCGTCGGCCATGCACTCCTCGATCAGCATTTTTGCGGTCGATGCCGCCTGGGGCGATGGCTTTCGTCCGGTGGCGCTCATCGAGCCATGCTCCGCGTCCAGACCTTTCGCATTGTCCATTGGTCGACGGCCCCCCAGCCATACTTGTAGCTCTCCTGGCCGCGCAGAAAATCGAACTCCCGCGCCCCTTCACGAGCCGCTTCGGCAATCGCGTGACCGATCAGGATTGCGCCGGGACTTTCCTCGGCATAGGCCGGATCAAAACCGCCAAGGTAGGCGTAGGCGCGGTGGCGATGATGAAATCCGTAATAGGCGCCGACGACCGCATCGTCGATGGCAACAAGCCAGCATCGGACAAGACCCTGTGCGGCAAGCATGGGAAGCGCCTGCCGATGGAATTCTTCTGCAGCCGGATCGGCCAGGACGCCGTCGCCGCGCCCGGCCCAACGCGCGCCGTGAAGGCGGATCAGGTGATCGAAAAACGCTTTGAGATCGGCCTGCGCCGGTATGATGGAGACGCAGCCGCGCCGGCGTGCGGCATTGTGCGCGCGGCGCAACTGGCGTCTTCGCCGCGCCGGAATGCAGACCGCGAGCGCATCGTCGCCAGCGATCGGCAGCACGGGACAAGCGGCGTGGTCGACGAGTTGATCCGCCTCCAGCGCAGGGTGCGCGATAGTGAGACCGGCAGCACCGGCCGGCAGGTCCGGTAAGATCCATTGCGACCAATTGATCGCCAGAACCCGGTCGGCGATGACGGCGGCGACAGCCGCTTCGATGCCGGGGCAACACAGGACATCCAGGTAGTCGCTCAACGAAATCCCAACCGGAAGCAGTCTCGACCCGCAAGTTGCGTGTTCCAGGTAAAGCGGTGCCAATCCCACCAGATCGTCGCCTCGCCAGACGGCGATCGTCGCCAGCTCTCCGGGCGCGAATGCGCGCCACCACGGCACCAGCCAGGCGGGGCTTTGGAACGGCGTCGCTGTCCGGCTGTGCGCCCACAGCTCCCGCCAGCGCGGCGCCAGCGCCTCAAAGGCGGCCGGATCGTCGATGATCTCGGAGCGGAGCATGAAAGCCGCTCACTGCACCGCCGCCAGGCGCCTGCGGCCGGCACCAAGCCCTGCCAGCGCCTGGTAGGCGTCCATGTAAGACGAAATCATTTGGTCGAGCGAAAAGCGCCGCCGCGCCTCGGCCCGGCATGTCTCGGCATTCAGGCCGGAGGCTGCGACGATGGCCTCCGCCATCTCATGGATGTCGTTGACCAGAAAGCCCGTCTTGCCGTGTTCGACCACATCCGGCAGCGCACCGTTTGGAAAGGCGACGACCGGCGTGCCGCAGGCGAGAGCCTCCATCGCGACAAGCGAGCTGGTTTCCGCGGCAAGGCTGGGAATGACCAGGCAGCGGGCGGCGTTGAGAAAGTGCCGCTTCGCGACGAAGCCGAGCGGACCGAGGAAGCGGCGGCGCTGGTCGAGGCGCGGCTGGACTTCGTCACGAAAGTACAGCGTGTGCGTTTCGTAAGGGTAGACCTTGCCGCCGATGATCAGCCGCACGCCAGCATGTTTGGCCGCGTCCAGTGCCAGGTGGATGCCCTTTTCCGGGCAAATGCGGCTGAGCACCAGCGCGAAGTTGCGCTTGAACTGCCGACCGCTCAGCGCATCGATATCCACGCCGTTTGGAATGGGTGCCAGCAGCCTGGCACCCGGCGGCGCGGTCCTCTGTTGGGCCATCGAGACGGCGTGAAGCCATAGATCGTCGCGGACCGTGCGCAAGGCATCGGCGGGATACCAGTCGAGCGGCAGGTGCAGGCTTACCAGGGTCGGGCCATCATCAGGCAGATAGGCATCAAAATCGATGCCGTGCAGATGAACCACGTCGATCGGCCAACGGGCGCGTGCGACTTCTATCGCGGTGCGGTGAGAGCGCTGTGCCCGTTTCTTCGCCGCATCGTCGAGCACACCTGGTTCAGCAGGCGTCTCGATGAGCACGCCCGCCGCTTTCGAGCCTTGGCAACCGATCACGATGGAAGCGTGTCCCGCGCGCACGAGTGCCTGGTCGAGCATTGACAGCACCTGCTCGGCACCGCCAACCGCATCCGGGCCGACTGGCGCGAGAGGGTAGGCGACGTTCAGGACGGTGAGGGTCATGGCCGGTCGAGCCCAAGCTCCTCATGCGCAGCGGCCGCGGCGTGAAGCCAAACCGCCGGCTCGAAGCCGAGCGGCAGCGCCTCGTAATAAAGCCTGCCGCTGTTCGGCAGCGCCAGGAAATCATAGGCAGGCGCCACCCGGAAACGTTCGATGCGCGCCGTGAACGGCGCCAGCGTCCGTTGCTGTGTCCGGTGGCAGGCCAGCATGCACTGCTTCCGTTCGAAAGCCGCTTCCGTAAGGTGCAATTCGATGCGCTCGCTGCCGGAATGACTGTTGAAATCCTGAAGGACCGCACCCTCAGGCCCGGCCGAATAGAACGCCATTTCGACGATGGCCGGTGCCTGGCGTCCGTCGCGGCGCAGCAAATGGCAGGCCGCATGGACGGCAAAGGCGGTCGCGTCATGATCGGGGTGACCACCTTCATAAGGATGCGTGCAGACGAAGCTGACATCGCGCTCGGCCAAAAGGCCGGTCAGTTCCCGTGCGAGCGAGCCAAGATTTCCGGCGGCCTGCTTGTCGGGATAACCGAGGCTGATCAGGGCCGTCGATGGCAATCCCGCTGCGGCCAGCACCGCCTCCAACTCCCGATGGCGGGCCTCGGCATAGTCCTGCCACGTCTCGAAGCCGTATGCTCGCGCGTCTTCAAGATCTCGCGGCGCGCCATCGGTGACATGAACGATGCGAGATCCGCGCAAGCCGGCAAGATGCCCGCCGATGCCGATGGTTTCGTCGTCCGGATGCGCGACAACGATCATGATCTCAGCACCGTCTGAGCGGTGCGGAGCAGCACCTAGCAACAAGGCCGCGAATTCGGCAAGCGGTCCGGATCTGTCAGCTGCGTGTTGCATGACACACTCATGCTGCCGAAGCCCGCACCGCTCTGACGGGCGAGGCAGCGATGGCGGGAGCATAGCGGCGGGTCATCGTCGCGCAAAACTCCGCAAATTCCTCCGGCACCAGCGGCGGACTGGTGTGATGCGGCATCACTCCGCGGTGCTCCGGCGTGAAGCAGAAGGTGATGGTCACGTCGAAATCGGCAAGTGCTTCCATCTGCCGGTCGTACCAATCCAGCGCATTCGGCCTGAAACTGTCGGCCCAGGAAAGCCCGGTGCGCAGATTGGTGACGCCCAGCCGTTTCATCCAGGCGACGGCGTCGTCCAGCCGGGGATCTTCAAAGTGGAACCATTGCACCAGCCCCATCCCGGGTAAGTAACGCAGGAATTCTTCGAGCGCGGGTTTGGGCGTGCCATCTTCGCGGAGCAGGCCCATGTAGAAGTGGCGATAGTAGGAGGAGCCTTCGGCCTCGCGATGACGCGTCGTTGCCCCCCATTCGCGCGGAAGATCGTAGAGGCTGTACCATTGCACGCGCGAGGCATTGCCGAGCAGCAGTTCGGCGCTCCGACGCAAACCCCAGAGCTGCACCTCCTCCGCCCCGAAGCTCGACACGCCAACTTCGCTGACCCATACGGGAAGATCGGTAACGGTCGAAATCTCGCCGATCTTCTGCGGCCATTCCTGAATCTGCCAGAGATTCCAGTCGAGTGGGAAACCATGCACACCGACGGCATCGACATGATCGAGCACCCCGTATTGCTTCATGAGCGCCATGAAATCGGCATCGATCGGCGAAATGCCGCCCAGTATCCTGGTCACGGCCGGGTTTGCCGATGCGATCGCATCGGCGGCCAGTATTGCCATGTTGGCGAAGCGGCTCCAGTCGGGGTCGAGTTCGGGATCCCAATGGGATTTGTTGTTCGGCTCGTTCCAGATCATCGCGGCTTCAATCATGAAGTGGTCCTTTCGACGGGTAGACGGCGCCGCCGCAGGCCGGCTCACCGGCGGCGCGGCAGAAATAAACCTCTTGCTCCGGGTGCAGCACGATCTCGAAGCCGGCGCTGCGCAGCATCGCCTCTGTGCAGGCGCGATTGGGAATCCACCAGTTGGTCGGGTCGTCGGCATAGCGATGCTCGACGAAATGCAGCTTCGGAAACTCCGGCCGGTCGAACAGATCGTGGGTCCAGAAAGGATAATTCTCATCGAGTGCAGGCAGTTCGATGCTGCCGCGCTGCATGGACTGGAAGATCATCAGGTCGCCGGCAACGTGCTCCCGGATCAGATCGAGAGCGAGCAGCGGGTGGCGCAGGTGATAAAGCACGCCCATGAACAGGACGATGTCGAATTTCTCCCGCAGGGCGCCAACGTCGTAGACCGAAAGCTGCTGGAATTCGATGTCGCAGTCAGCGATTTCGGCGGCGAAGCGCGCCTGCGCCAGATAGGCTTCATCGAAGTCGATGCCGAGGACGCGGCCGGCGCCGCGTCGCTTCATTTCGATCGAGTAGAAGCCGGCGTTGCAGCCTATGTCGAGCACGGCCTTGCCGGACAGATCGGCAGGAATGGCGTCGGCGAACTTGCGCCATTTGATCAGCGGATAATTGCCGAGGAAATGGTCGGGGGCGGTTTCGACGCCCGCCAGTTCCATGTTGTGGAACCACGGGCCAAGGGCATCGATGCGGCGGCGGATTTCGGCGTTCGAATGCAGCATGGCTAGCCTCCTTCGCCTGGATGGCTTGGTATCTGCGCTTGCCCCGGCAGCACGAACATGAGGTTTTTCGTGTCCTCCAACGTAGTGTCGTTGTTCTCGAGCAGCCGAAGTGCGGTGCGGTAGCCGTTGAACGTGCCGACGTCGACATAGGCGGTGCCTGCCTTGACGCCGCAAGCCTCACCGCCGGCCGCCAGATAGGCGTTGATAAGGGTGCCGACATATTCGTCGCTTTGATCCCGCTCGCGCCAAAGCGCGGCAAGCTGGTGAAGTATGCGGCCCGGCATCTTGAACGCCCCCCAGATCCAGTTCGATGCAGCGCCTTGTTGCTTGACCTGGATCTCCTTCACCCGGTCATCCCCGTCGAGAACGACGGCATCGAAGAGTTCCGGGTGATCCACCGGGAAGAGCAAAAACGACAGCCGGTCGTCCGGCAGGCGGCAAAAGCCATCTTCCGGAAACCAGATCGTGTCGGGCAGGCCGACCAGAACCGTCTCGTCCGGCGCGACCAGCGGCGCGGCGCGGAAGATCGCGTCGCAAAGACCGACGGGGTTGGGCTGCACGACAAACAATGCGGCGGCGTCGCCGTAGCCGGCGGCGTAGTATTCGAGAATGTCTGATTTTCCCGATCCGATGACGAAGCAGATCTTGTCGACACCGTTGCGCACCATGCGACGCACCAGATACTCGCTCACCGCGCAAGGACGCTCGGTCTGGCCGTCGATGCGGCTGCCGACCGGCAGGAGCTCCTTTGAGAAGCCGAGCGGTTGAATGCGGCTGCCGCGGCCGGCGGCGGGCACGATGCCCAACATCAGATTGCTTCCTTCAACGGCTCGCCCGCCGCCAAGCCCTGTCCCAAGCCCGGCAATGAATCGGACAGGAGGCGGTCGAGTTCCCTGGCGCGCTGCGCAGAGGTGTGTTCGTCCAGCACCCGCTCGCGCGCCCGGCGCCGGATGGCGTCGACTTCGCTGTCAGGCAAGCCGACTGCCGCGACCACGTCGTCGGTGCTGCCCGCCAGGATGATCTCGCTGCCGGGCTGGAAAAAACTGCTCAGCCCGGGCCAGGTGTCGCTCACGATCGCCGCGCCGCAGGCTGCCGCCTCGAACAGCCTGCCCGAAGGACACCAGCCCCTCTTGGCCATCGCCTCGCGCGTCACGTTCAGCGTCAGGCGCGATGAGCAGAAGAAGGCCGGATGATCCGCAGGCGGAAGGTGCCTGACAAAGAAGATGTTTTCGCCCCACGGAAATTCATGCGGATATTGGGCGCCGCCGATGACGAAACGGCGGTCCGGCAGGCGCGCTGCGGTGCGGACCAGCAGCTTTTCGACGCCGGCCTGGCGATCGGCCGCATAAGTTCCGAGATAGGACAAATCCCCGGCGAATTCAGCCCGGGGCTCGGCCGGTCGGTGTCGCTCGGGATCGACATGGCCGTAGAGAGGCAAGACATGGCGGGCGCCCAGCAGCGTTTTCAGCGCATCGATTGCGGTTCCCCCGGTATAACTGAGGACGAGGTCGAAATCGCGCAGCCCTTGGGGCCCGTAATAGGCCGGTCGCAGACCTTGTTCGATCCGGGCGAGTGTGACGGGGGTGTCGAGATCGTAGAAGACCTTCAGCCCGCGACAGGCCTGCTGCGCCAGGCGTGATGCTTCCACGGCGTCGGGACAATAGGACGTGACGATGACGACGTCCGATTTCCCGATCGCCTGTTCCGCGACATGGCGAATGTCCTCCCACTCCGGATAGAGAACGACATTGCCGCCATCGAGATGGTCAAGATCGCGTGCGCCGGCATAGTACGGGGTATTGCGTTCGAAAAAGCTGACCGACCAGCCCAGGCGACCGAGCGCACGGATCAGCCCGCGCCACAGCGTCGCGTGTCCGTTTCCCCACGAGGAGGTGACGGTGAGACCGAAAATGACCATGCGCATCCGGCAGTCCTCGTCAGGCGGCTTCGTTCAGTCGGATCAGCTTGGAGCCCCAGTCACCGGACACGACCGTGGTGATCGAAGCGGGGTCGATATCGAAGCGAAAACAGTCTCCCAGCGGCAAGCCGAGCACCTTGCAGACGGCGGCTTTGATCACGTCGGCATGGCT
The DNA here is from genome assembly GCF_055811415.1 of Mesorhizobium sp. WSM4846. Classification (NCBI taxonomy): domain Bacteria; kingdom Pseudomonadati; phylum Pseudomonadota; class Alphaproteobacteria; order Hyphomicrobiales; family Phyllobacteriaceae; genus Mesorhizobium; species Mesorhizobium sp. WSM4846. Next base: position 20,722 of record NZ_JBVVPZ010000002.1, on the reverse strand, counting down.
GACCAGTGCCACGGACTGGTTCTGGTAGCGTTTGCGAAGCTGCTGCATCAGCGAGACGACACGTTGCTGGACGTCCAGCATTGTCTCGCCGCTGGGCGTCCTCGCCTGCTGGCGTTGACTGTTCCACGTCAGCCAGTCGGCGTCCTGGCTCAACTCTTCGAAGGTCTTGCCCGACCACGCGCCGAAGTCGATCTCATCGAGTTCCTGGCGGATTGTAATCTTCTCGCGATTGCAGGCGATTGCGATCGGTTTTGCGGTTTCCAGTGTTCGTTCGCGCGGGCTGCAACAGATGGCCGCCAGCGGCCGCGGCGCCATGTGGCTGGCAAGGCGCGAGGCTTGTGCCCTGCCGGTTTCGCCGAGGCAAACTCCAGCCATGCGTCCGGCAAGATAGTCGCCGACATTGTCGTGCGCCGCATGGCGGATCAAGAAGAACGTCGTCGTCATTCCGCGGCATCGAGCATCGGCTCGTCCCTTCCGGCTATGAAAGACAGCGTGCGCAGGCGTGCCTCGGCATCGGTGAACTGCTCGGGCGGCGACTTCATGAAATAGCTGCAAGGGCCGGTCAGCGCCCCCGCGATGCCGCGGTCAAGCGCCAGTTTGGCGCAGCGGACAGCGTCGATAACGACTCCGGCCGAGTTGGGCGAATCCCATACTTCCAGTTTGAGCTCTGCATTCAGCGGCACGCCGCCGAACGTCGTGCCTTCAACGCGGATGTAGGCCCATTTTCGATCGGTAAGCCAGGGCACATGGTCGCTAGGGCCGACATGGATGTTGCCGGCCTCCAGGGGGACGTCGAACTGGCTGGCTACGGATTGTGTCTTGGAGATTTTCTTCGATTCCAGCCGCTCGCGTTCCAGCATGTTGAGGAAATCGGTGTTGCCGCCGAAATTCAGCTGGTAGGTGCGGTCGATGCGGACGCCGCGCTCGCGGAACAGATTGGCGAGCAACCGGTGCACGATCGTCGCGCCGACCTGGCTTTTGATATCGTCGCCGACCAGCGGCAGACCGCGCTGCTCAAAGCGCCGGCGCCATTCCGGCCGCGATGCGATAAAGACCGGTATGCAGTTGACGAAGGCGCAGCCGGCCTCGAGCGCGCACTCTGCATAAAAACGCGTGGCTTCTTCGGAGCCGACCGGCAGATATGAGACCAGTACGTCGGCGCCGCTTTCCCGAAGCAGCGCGCTGACATTCGCGACCGGTTCTTCTGCCTCCTCGATCTCATCGCGCAGATATTTGCCGATGCCGTCAAGTGTCGGTCCGCGCTCGACGCGAACGCCGGTTGCCGCAACATCGGCAAAGCGGAAGGTATTGTTGGGCGCATTGTATATGGCTTCCGCCACATCACGCCCAACTTTGCCCTTGGCGACGTCGAAAGCACAAACCACCTCGATATCGGCGACATGATAGCCGCCAAGATCAGCATGCATCAGGCCCGGTATCGGCTCATTGCCTCTGGCGTCCCGATAATATGAGAGGCCCTGGACAAGGGAGGATGCGCAATTGCCGACGCCGACTATTCCAATCCGTACCTTTTTTGATCCCACGAAACTGCCGCCATCGCTGTTGAAGGTATGTTCCTCGCGCCGAACTGTCGACTGCCGGGAATGTTCCTTGCGACCTGGAAAAATCACGAACTTCTATTCGGATCAAAGCTGCGCGCTGGTTTGCGCTGCCTGAGCCGATCCACGCCTCAGCGCCGCAAGCCTCAGTCGAGCCTGCGCAGCATATCCGCTTCTTTTTCCAGGATGGTGGCCACTTCCTCGAGCTCGAGGTGCGTCATCATCAGGCTCACACAGCATTCGAGGTAGGTGATCGAGGCACGTTTCAGAAAGGCAGCTGTCTCCCTTTCGGCCATTTGCTCGATGTCCTTGCCGGATCGTTTTCGATGCATGGGTCCGTCCTCCACGCCGATATCTTCGCCCAACGGCGAGCTCGACCGGATGTTCCCATAATGAGAAAAAGTGAAAGCGCCTGCTGGCAGGGTCACCGTCTCACCATGAACATGCCCGCGGGCGGCAGCTCTCCCTGACCTCAGGCCGGCAGGTTTTGCAGTCGGCCTGAAGCGGACCTCACGCTTGTCGCAATTGGGGAAATTTGATCCTCGTTGCGGCTGGCTTCGAGCTCCGTAAAATAGCTGATCGTTTGCATCAGGCCTTGCTTGAGCGGCACCTTTGGCGACCAGTCGAGAAGGGCTTTTGCACGGGAAATGTCCGGTTGCCGCCGGCGAGGGTCGTCTTGCGGCAGTGGGAGGAATTTGAAGACCGAGTTGCTATGGGTCAAATCTCTCACCAATCCGGCCAGTTGGAGAACGGTGAATTCCCCAGGATTGCCCAAATTGACCGGTTGGCGCGGATTGGGATCGAGATCCATGAGGCGGACCAGACCGTCGACCAGATCGGAGACGTAGCAGAACGACCTGGTCTGCAGCCCGTCGCCGAAAATCGTCAGTGGCCTCTTTTCGAGCGCCTGCATCACCAGGTTCGAGACAATCCGGCCGTCGGCGGGATCCATCCGCGGACCATAGGTGTTGAAGATGCGCGCGACCCGGATGTCGGCCGTTTCGGTTCTCAAATAGTCGAAGCACAAGGTTTCGGCGGTTCGCTTGCCCTCGTCATAGCAGGCACGAGGACCGGTGCAGTTCACGTGACCTACATAGTCTTCCGTTTGCGGGTGCTGTTCCGGATCGCCATACACTTCGCTTGTCGATGCCTGCAGGAGGCGCGCATTGTTTCGGGCGGCAAGCTCAAGCAGATTGAGGGTTCCGATCACGCAGGTCCGCGTGGTGTGAATCGGGTCAGCCTGGTAGCGCGGCGGCGATGCGGCGCACGCCAGGTTGAAAATGCGGTCGACCGGCTCAGCAAGGTCCAATGGTCGGCAAATATCCTGCTCGATCAGCCGGAAACGAGGACTGTCGAGCATCGAGACGATGTTTTCCATCCGACCGGTAAGAAAATTGTCGACACAGATCACACGGCACCCGGCCTGAAGCAGTGTCTCGCAAAGATGCGAACCGAGGAAACCCGCGCCGCCGGCGACAAGCGCCGTTCTGGTCCGTTGTGTCCTTCTTGATTGCCGCATCTCTATTTTCTCCTATCTGCCAGTCATGCTGCACTTTCGATGTTCAGATCGAGCGCTGGACGTGCCGATCTTGGCCGCGCCAGCAGCGAAACGAATTCGCGGGCTCTCGCGGCGCTTGTATGTGCCGCCAGGATCGTTGCACACGCTCGCTTGGCCAAAGCAAGCCTGACGCGGTCGGATTGGCTGGACAGGATATCGATCACGTCTTCGGCTTGGCCCGCCGTGTTGATCGTGGCTGTCGGAAAGAAGCTGTCCAGACCGGTCCAGCGATCGCTGATGATCGCTGTGCCACAGGCAGCCGCCTCGAAGAGGCGTACGCTGGGAGACCACCCAGCCGCTATCATTGAGCTGCGCGTGACGTTCAACGTATAGCGCTGGCGGCTGTAGAACGAGGCGTGGTCCGCCGGCGGCAGGTGCTCGATGCGATCGACGTTGCTTGGCCAGACGGTCTCGGACGGGAATTGCGAGCCGGCCACGACGAAGCGACGGTCCGGCATGCGTCTTGCCGGTTCGAGCAGGAGAGCATCCAGCGTCGCCTGCCGGTCCGAGCTGTAAGTGCCGAGATAGCCAAGGTCCCAGCGGATCGGATCGGCCGTTCGGCGATGCCGCTCCGGGTCGACGGAGCAGTAGAGCGGCTCGGCGCACCGTGCACCGAAGTCCGCCGCCAATCGGGCGAGTGTTGGCCCGCCGGTGAACGAGAAATAGACGTCGAAATACGGGATCTGCCGCCGGCATAGGTAATCGCAATCATCCGCGGCGAGCTTGGCCAGCGTGACCGGCGTGTCGATGTCGTAGAAGCAGAACTGGCCCGTGCACAGGGACGCGACGATGTCGATGACGGCTCGCCCCTCCGGAACGAACGACCCGACCACCACGACATCGGCCTGTTGCAGACAGCCGGCATAGGTCCGACGAAGATCGTTCGTCGTTTCGTAGTAGCGCAACGTGCAGAAATCCGGGTCGCGCAGATCGCGATGGTTCGCATACCACGGCACGTCGCGCTCCAGGAAGGTGACGCGATGGCCGAGCTCGTGCAGGCCCTTCAGCAACCCCCTAAAGGTCGTGGCATGGCCGTTTCCCCATGAAGAGGACAACGACAGGCCAAGAAAGACGATGTCGAGCCGCTGGGTCATTCCGCTGCCTCCACGGTGGGGCGCTCGAAATGACGCCTGAAGACAGCGTCGGCGACAGCGGCCCTTAACGCATAGGTATGCTCGGCGAGAACACGCCGAAGCGCAGATGCGCCGATCGCCCTTGCCCGCTGGGGGGTGAGGGTGCGCAAGATCTCAGTGACATCATTACCATCGCGCGCCACCAGGATCTCTTCCCCGGGGGCCAGGAACAATTCGACGCCGAGCCAGGCATCGGTGATGAGGCATGCGCCGGCACCGGCAGCCTCGAAGACGCGCGTGGCAGGCGAAAAGCCGTTGGCGGCCATGCTGTCGCGGCTGATGTTCAGCACCGCCTTGGGGGTGACGTTGAACGCATTGTGGTCCCGCGTCCCGACGTGGCCGAGCCATGCGACATTTGCCGGCAGCTGCTTGTCACCCCAACCAGATCCGCCGAGCAGGAAACGCTGATCGCCCGAACGGTTGGCCGGATCGAGGAAGAAGGCTTCGACGCGTGCTTCACGGTCCGGCAGGCGGTTGCCGAGAAAGGCGAGGTCGCAGGCGAAACGCTTGTCCTTCGCGACCGGATGGTGCGTTTCGGGATCGAGCGCGTTGTAGATCGGCACGCATTCGGCAGCCCCCAGCGCACGATAGGCCCAGACGACCGGATCGCCGCCGCCATAGGTGAGGACAAGGTCGATCTCCCGCAACGCGCGGTGCAGGGGGTGATCCGGCTCGTCGCGCAATTGGCCCAGAGTGGCCGGTGCGTCGACATCCCAGAACACTGTCAGCGCATCCGTCCGGGCGTGGTCGAGCACGGCGCGCAGCAGCGCCTCGTCCTCGAAGCCCACTCCACTCGCCTTGACGACGATGTCGGCTTTGCCGGCGCTTGCTGCCACCTGCATCAGTGCATGCGGGGTCGCCTCGTAGATGACGACGTTGCACCAGTCCGGTGCCTCGATATCGCGGTTCTTCTGCCGGTCGTAGACGTCCGGTTCATAGAACGTGATCTCGTAGTCAAGTTGAGAAAGAGCCTTCAGCAATCCGCGGTAATAAGTCGCCGCGCCGTTCCAATAGGACGACAGCAGGCTCGATCCATAAAATGCAATCTTCATGCGACTGTCTCCTCTTTGGCGATGCGATCGATGGCTTGGCGGTTGCCGCATTCGGCGAGCACGTCGAACAGCTCGTCCGCCCGGTGCCGGCAAGTGTGTCGCCTCCCGATGGTTTCAAGGCCGGATCTCACCAGAGAGGCGGCCAGGTCAGCATCGTCCAGCACGTCGCGAAGATGGCGGCACATCTCGGAACCGTCGCGCGCGAAAAGAAAGTCGATGCCTGGCCTGAAGAGTTGTTCGACATCGGCCCAAGGCGCCGAAACGAGCGGGATGCCACAGGCGAGCGCCTCGAACATGCGGATCGTCGGGATGCCGGGCAGGGTCTCCCGATATGGGCGCCGCGGGATGTGGACGGTAACGCGGTGGGCCGCGAATGCCTTGGTCACGTCGGCATTGGCAATCCAGCCTTCGTAACTCAGGCCGGCGGCGGCAAGATCGGCGAGCGCTTCGCGTGGATAGCGCACGCCATGAACAGTGCCACGCAGGCCAAGTTCTTCAACTGGATCGATCAGGAATTCCTTGATTTCGGCACTGCGCTCGTCATCGCCCCAGTTGCCGATCCAGATCAGGTCGGCTGTAGGGTCGATCCCCGGGTGCGGCCTGAACAGGCGCTCATCCGCCGCCTCGTGCCAGGTGAAAGCACGTTTGCCCCAGCCGGCGCGCAAATAGCTTTGCCGCAACGCCTCGCCGAAAGCCAGCACGCCGTCATATTCCTCCAGCCGCAGAGCCGAGATCGCCTGCGTCGCCGACACGGCGCGATGGTGGGTGTCATGGAACAGAAGCGTGAAACCGCCTCCATTCGCCCTGGCCCTGCCGATGCGCGCGACAAGGTCCGGGTCGGTCCATTCGTGGACGATCACCACATCGGCGTCGGCAATCCAGCCTTCATGGTCGAAGGACGCGTCGTAGGTCACCGACATCAGCTCCGGAAAATCTTTTCTGAAGCGCTCGACCGCGTAGGGCCCTTTCTCTGCCAGCAGGTTCGAACGGCTCCAGCCGTCTGCTGGCTCCAGCGCGATCGCCTGGTGCCCGCGTGCAACAAACTCCCGCATGATGCCGCGCAGGAAATGTGCGTTGCCGTGGTTCCAGTCGGAAACGACCGAATGGGTATAAAACAGGAACCGCATCGTCAGCGTTCCGCAACGGCCAGGGCGGCCCGATCGTAGATGTCGTGCATGGCCGCCGCTTGCCTTGCTGGTGAAAACTTGCGCGCTCGGCGTGCGGCGGCGTCGCCGAGCCGGCGCCTGTACTGGGCGTCGTCAGAGAGACAATCGACACGTCTGGCGAGATCGCCTGGATCGTAGACGTCGTAGAACAAAGCCGCGCCATTCCACAATTCGCGATAGGTCGGGATGTCGGCAAGCACCAAAGGTGTCGCCGACGTCGCTGCCTCCAGTGCGGCAAGGCCAAATGGTTCATAAATGGAGGGCGATACGAAGATGCCGGCCCGCGCCATCAAGCGACGCACCTCGTCGTGGCAGACCGAGCCCAGAGCAACGACATTGCTGAAATTGACGCGTTGGCCATCGCCGCCCTCGATCGGCCCGGCAGCGAAGACTGGCCATTTCGTCAGCGCTGCTGCCTGGTCCAGCGTAGCTGCGTTCTTTCCATCGTCCCACCAGCGCGCGGCGGCGAGAACCACCGGTTCGCGTCGCTCTGCCTTTGGACCCGGCCGTGTGCCGTTGCTGACAACGCTTAGGCCGGCGATCGGCCCGTAGCAGGCCTCGAGCATGTCGGCATGGCTGCGGCTGGGCGCGATTACCGCATTGGCCCCATCGAAACCGCGTCTGTTGCGGTCCTTCTGCCAGGCCCATTCGCCGTCCACAGCCTGTCCCCTGACGGCGTGGAGCCAGGTCACGACGCATGAGTGCGAGACCGTCACGACCGGGCAGGGCAGATCAAGTCCAACGGCCTGTGTCGGCGCATTGAGATGGACGAGGTCGATCGCGTGATCGCCAACAAGCGCGCGCAGTTCCTGCGGCAACATTTCCAGATCGTCCTCATTGCGGGTCATCCAGTCCGGCGGTGTCTTGAGCCACGCCAAATCAGCGAAAGCCTGTGCCTCCTTCGCCTGCTCTTCGGACGGTTCCGGGCCTAGCCCGGCGAGCACGATGCTGTCGCCGCCATGAGCCAACTCCCGCGCCAGATCGAGCGCGTAGCGCCAGACGCCGCCGACGGCATCGACGGTCATCAGGATTCGCCGCGGGCGGCGGATCAGTGACTGCAACATGTCGCCTCCAAATCGGCCAGCGCTCGCGGGCGCTTCTCCTGGATGTCGCTGAACGTCCGGAAAGAGGCCAGGTAATGCTCGTGGGCGCGCTCCCAGGCGAGATCGTCGGGCTCGCCCCAAAGCTCGCGATAGCTGGGCGAACTGGGATAGGGATAGAGCGGCACCGGCTCGTTGGCCCACACGCCGCGGTCAATGAGGTGCTTGCGCCAATGATCGACCAGAGCCGGATCGTCCTCGACGACGCCGATCAGATTGGCTTGGACGAACGGGACGTGACGTCGTGCATTGACCAGCAAGGCGGCCAGTTCCTCGGTGCCCAGCCGGCAACGCTTTGCCAGCATGGCCCGGCCTTCCACCGTCAGGCTTTCGAGGCCGGCTTCGATCGAAACGCAGCCGGCGGCACCCAGCAGTTCGAGGAGCTCCGGCTTCCAAAGATCGATGCGGGTCTGCACGCCGAACTTGACGTCGCGATCGACCAGCGCCTCCAGCAGCGCCTTCTGCGGCAGGAAGATCTCGTCGATAAAATAGATGTATCCGACGCCTTGCCCGATGAGCCGATCGATTTCCGCGGTGATCGCATCGTGGTTCCTGCGGCGGTAGGCGTCGCGGAAATCGATCTTGGCGCAGAAGCTGCAATTGTAGGGGCAGCCGCGAGACGCCTCGACCTCCGCTCCGAAACCAACCTGATCGTCGTCGAACCGGTGGTGATGGTGCAAATGCGCGGCAATCCAATCGGACGGCCAGCTGAGCGGCGGATGATCGACAAACGAACTGGCGTGAACGCCGCCGCTGCCGACAAGTTTTCCCTCGTCGAGGTGGGCGGTGTGTGGCACGGCGCTCCAATCGTGACGGCGGGCGAGTTCTGCGACGACCTCTTCGCATTCGCCGCGCACGACGACATCGACGCCCAGCTTGCGCAGCGTCGGCGCCGGCGTCGCCGAGCCGTGCGGCCCGACAGCCACTGTGCGGCCGCCCCGCCGGGCGAGGCGGTTGAGGAAGTCGGCTGGTACACGCAGCTCGGGCGGCGCGCAGCGCCAAAACAAATAGGTCGGCGCCGTGCTGACGACGGTCATGGCCGGTGCGAAAGCGGCGACGCGATCGGCAAGTGCCGCGTTGTCGAGCTTCTGGATTTGCCCGTCCAGCATCAGCACCTGATGGCCGTCGGCCTCCAGCGAGGCTTTCGAGTAGCCCAATTCCAGCGGCAGATGTGGCTGGCGGCAGCCGAAATAGATGCTGTCTTCGTAGGTCCAGAACGGATTGACCAGGGCGACTTTCATGCCACGTACCTCGCTGGTTCAGGCTCGAGGCGATGACGCTGGAGCCAGTCGGCGAGATCGCGGACGCCGTCGCGCCAGGAGACATGCGCTTTCCAGTCGAGCGTCGCTTCTAACTTGCGGGTATCGGCGACAAAGAAAGGTTGGTCGCCGGTGCGTTCCCGGTCGTAGCGGATCGCGAGGTTCCGCCCGGTCAGCTCGCCGATCTCCTCGATCAGCATGCGCAGGCTGACGGCGTTGCCCGGTCCGCCACCGAGATTGAATGCCTGGCCCTTGATGTTGTCGATCCGGGCAAGTACCCCGCGATAGGCCGCAACGGCGTCGCTGACATGAAGGATATCGCGCACCTGCTTGCCGTTGCCGTAGATCGTGATCGGCCGGCCGGAAAGCGCGCTGAGCAGAAAATGGGCGACCCAGCCCTGGTCCTCCGTGCCGAACTGGCGCGGCCCGTAGATGCAGCTCATACGCAGGACCGCGGTCGGCAGATCGTACGACTTGGCATAATCGAGCACATATTGGTCGGCCGCGCCTTTGGAGCAGCCATAGGGGGTGCAGAAATCCAGGCCGCAGGCCTCGTCTATGCCGTTGGCGCGGATGCCGGCATCGCAGGGCACGCACCGATCGTCCTCTTCGCGCACTGTGACGTCGGGCAGGCCGCCATAGACCTTGTTGGTGCTGGCGAAGATCACGGGAATGCGTCTGCCGCTGCGGCGAGCCGCTTCCAAAACGTTGAAGGTCCCGCGCAGATTGATGTCGAAATCTTCGCTTGGCTGGGCCAGGCTCGTGGTGACGGCGGTTTGCGCGGCGAGATGGAATATCGCCCTGGCATGCGCCAAAAGCGGCGCCAGCACGTCTTCGTCCCGGACATCAGCGGTTTCCACGGCAAGTTGATTGCCGTGCTTCTGCGTCAGCCAAGCCAGGTTCTGGTCGACGCCCGGGCGGCTGAGATTGTCGATGACCAGCACCGGCACCCCATCCGACAACAGGCTGTCGGCGAGGTTCGAGCCGATGAAGCCGCTGCCGCCGACGATGGCAACCGGCGCTTCACGAAAACCGTCCGGCCTCATGATACCAGTCCCCGCTCTTCGAGTTCCCGTTTCATGTCGGCGCCGCGGTCGATGGCGACCGTGTTGCGCACCCATGCGACGAACTCGTCGAGTGACTCCTCCAGCCGGTGCTGCGGCTCGAAACCGAGCAGTTCGCGCGCCTTCGAGATGTCGGCAAAGCAATTGCGGATATCGCCGGCGCGCGCCTTGCCGAGAATTTCAGGCCGATGGTCCGGCACACCCATGGCGTCGGCGAGCAGCCGGGCGACCTCGCTGATCGCATAGGCCCGTCCGCTGCCGATGTTGATGACGTGGCCGCGCGCCTGGCGTTGTTCCAGCGCCAGGCGGAACGCGCGGGCGACGTCACGCACATGCACGAAATCGCGTTTCTGCTCGCCATCTTCGAAAATCATCGGCCGCTGGCCGTTAGCGAGGCGTGAAGCGAAATTCGCCAGAACGCCGGTGTAAGGATTTGACAGCGCCTGTCCGGCGCCGAACACGTTGAACAGGCGCAGCGCCACCGCATCGACGCCATAGGCATCGCCGAAGATCAGCACGGCGCGCTCCTGGGCATATTTCGTCAGCGCATAGATCGAGGCGAGGTCGACCGGCTTTTCCTCGTCTGTCGGCAGCGGCGACAGGCTTTTATCCGCCGCCGACAGCGGATTCCATTGGCCGCTCTTGACGTCGCTGGCCTGCCGCCGTGCATTGTCGACGCGCCGACCGCCTGGCGTGGCATAGAGACCCTCGCCGTAGACGCTCATCGATGAGGCGACGACGATCCTCTCGACCGGATGCTTGATCAGTGCCTCGAGCAGGGTGGCGGTGCCGAGGTCGTTGGCGCCGACATAGCGGGCGATCTCGTACATGGACTGGCCGACGCCGACCTCGGCAGCGAGATGAACGGTGGCGTCGACGCCCTGCAGCGCCTCGGCGACGGCGGCGCGATCGCGAACGTCGCCTTTGATCAGTTCGGCTCCTGCCGGCAGGCTGATCGCTTCGCTGCCGTGCACCTGTTCCAGCAGCGCATCGAGAATGCAGACGGCATAACCATGTTCGACGAGTTCCTGGACGACGTGGCGGCCGATGAAACCGCACCCTCCTGTAACCAGTATGCGTTTCACGACAACTCCTTACGCAGTTGGCCTTGGCGCCCCGAACTGTTTGGCAAAAGGTTTGTTCCCTCTGCTTCAACAAAGATGGTTTTGGCGAGGCTGCAACCTGAGGTGAACGCATGGCGAACGAGCCTTGGGCGATGCGCGGGAACATTGCAGCTTCTTTGGTGTTAGGGGCGCTCATCCGGTCCGTGGGCGGCCCGTGGGCGCAATCCAGGAAGCCACACGCCTGCAAGGTCTGGATCAAAGGAGGTTCCAATGTCTGAATCGAAGACAACCACCAATCATGACGAGATCCGCCAATGGGCCGAAGATCGTGGTGGCCGACCGGCGGTTGTACGAACCAGGGGCGAGGGCGGCATCTTGCGGATCGATTTTGGCGAGCCCGAGGAGAAGCTCGAACCCATCGAATGGGATGAGTTCTTCCGGATTTTCGACGAGAACGATCTGACTTTCCTTTACCAGGACGAAACCGGCTCCGGAAAAAACAGCCGGTTCAACAAATTCATCGACCGCAAGAACGGCTGAGGAAGCTGCTAACTCAGCGCTGTCGGGTAGCTCTTAGGCGCGCCTCGCGTTCTGATAGAGGACTTAACTATAGATGGCTGTTTTCGCCTACTTTGCAGACTGTTAGAAAACCAAGATCAGTGCAGCAGGCTGGTTCCGCCCGATCCGGCAATGTTTCGCATGATGCCGTTCAGCCAGTCTTCGGTCGATACACCGGGCCGCCGCCTGTCGATCTCGCCGATGGCGCGCTCCAGTGTTCGCTCGACCAGCCGATCCGAAGCACCGACGTCGCCCAGAAGCAGCCGCGCCGCGAGCCTGAGCTTCGGCAGAAGTGAAAACACGTTGTCCGACAAGTTCACGGCAGGGCGACCGGCAAGGGCGGATTTTTCCGGAGGGAACAAGGCGTCGAAGACGGCGTAGCTATCCGACGATTTTTGAAGATTGCTGGCGTGGCGGAGACGTTCGGGAATGACGATGTCCTCGTCACCGCTGAAAAAGACGAAGGGAACGCCGCGGCGCATCAGTTCGTCGGCGATCGGAAACACCCGCCGGCCATTGAGATTGACGTCGAGGATCGCGGCCTCAGCCACCTCGGTATGCATGGAGGCGTGTTCGACCGTCGCCGCAGGGCCAAGGACGACCGCGCCCATATTGCCGAAATATCTTGCAAGATCGCCGGCCAATACCCAATCGTCTTCGACAATCAGGATGCGCACTCCTCGGAGATCGCGCACCTCATCGCCCTTTCTTCGAGCGGGATTTGCAAGTGTCCGCACGGGCCTGTTCGGAATGTTCCTGCAAGGCTGCCTGCAAGCGCTTCGCCAAAACAAGCATGCGCGGCGGAATGGATTCGTTTCCCGGCAAACTCAGCAGATCCTCGAAGCGCAACGACGCTCGTCTTGTCAGCTTCAGCTCAGGTGTGCGCTTTGACATTGGAGTTCCACAATAATCCCGACTTTAACGCCGTCTGCACGGACTTGTTCCGGCCCTCGCGCACGTTATATGCTGGGCGTTGCGTTCAGCCCGGTCGTGGGCTTTGGGTCGATTTGGCGGCCTTGTCGTCTAGGCTGTTCAACCGAGGGCTTGGGGTGACATCTCAGGTGAAGAGATTTCCAATTGTGGGCGTCGGCGCGTCGGCCGGCGGCATTCCTGCAATGGAGGGCCTGTTCAAAGGCATCAGCGGCCAGCCCGGCATGGCGTTCGTCATCGTCACCCATCTCAGCCCCGAGCGCGAAAGCCTGCTTCATGAGGTCGTCGGACGTTACACGCAACTCCCGGTTGTTGTCGTCGAGGACGGCACCACTGTCCTGTCCGACCACGTCTATGTGATGCCGCAAAACGTCGTTCTCACGATCGAGCGGGGAGTGCTGCACCTGCGGCCATCCAACGTGCTCAGCCGCGAGCGCAAGCCGATCGATATCTTTTTTAGCGCGTTGGCGGAGGATCAGGGCGAATATGCGGTTGGCGTCATTTTGTCGGGCGGCGATTCCGATGGCACGCTTGGCGCCAAGGCGATCAAGGAGCGTGGCGGACTGACGGTCGCCCAGGCTCCCAACGGCTACGGTCCGCGCAACCCGGACATGCCGAAAAGTGCGATCTCCAGCGGGCTGATCGACATTGCGGCGCCGGCGGAGGAGATCGGCGCGAAGCTCGAGGGGTTCGCCCGCAGCTTCGACATGCTGAACGGGGTTGCCGGAGGCGGCGAGCACGAGACGGCAGAACTGGGTCGGCTCCGCGACGAGATCTACGGCATTCTGCAGGGCCAATCCGGCCACGATTTCTCAGGCTATAAGACCAAGACATTCCTGCGGCGCATCAAGCGGCGCATGCAAATCGGACAGCTTGATTCCATTGAAGAGTATGTTGAATGGCTGAAGAAGGACCCTCGCGAGGTGGCGAACCTTTTTCGTGACCTTTTGATCAACGTCACCGATTTTTTCCGTGATCCCGACGCGTTCAAGCTGCTCGAGGAGAAGGTCGTACCGCAGCTGTTCGAGGGCAAGACCGCCAGCGACGCCGTCAGGATCTGGGTGCCTGGCTGCGCCACCGGCGAGGAGGTGTTCTCGATCGGCATGCTGTTGCGCGAACACATGGAGACGCTTCCGGTTGTGCCACGCGTCCAGATATTTGCGACCGACATCGATGAGCCCGCGCTTGCGGTGGCGCGCGCGGCGCGTTACCCGGCGGCATTGCTGCAGGGCGTCTCGCCCGAGCGCAGGCAGCGTTTTTTCAGCAGCGACGGCGAGAGCCACGTGCTTGCCAACGAGGTCCGGGAGCTGTGCGTCTTTTCCCCTCACAGCGTCGTCCGCGACCCGCCGTTTTCACGCATGGACATGGTTTCATGCCGCAACCTGCTGATCTATTTCGGCTCGGACATCCAGAACCGGGTGATTCCGATCTTCCACTACGCGCTGAAGCCGGGCGGTTATCTTTTCCTCGGCACGTCCGAAAGCGTCGGCCAGCACGACAACCTCTTCGCCACCGTCGACAAGAAGCAGCGCATTTTTCAGGCGCGGGAACATGCCTCGCCACACATTAGGCTGCCGATGCTGATCGGCGATGGCCGTTCAGGCGCCTTCCTGCCTGAAGGAACGGGGCCGAACAAGCGAACCGCCAGCTATCCGCTTCGACAGGCGGTCGAGGCACAAGTGCTGGAGCGTTTCGCGCCGCCGCATGTCGTGGTGAATGGCGACGGTGACGTCGTCTACTATTCGGCGCGGACCGGCCGATATCTCGAAGCGCCGCAAGGCATTCCGAGCCGGCAGGTGCTGACTTTGGCCCGCTCCGGGCTAAGGCTCGACCTGCGCGCGGCATTGCGGGAAGCCGCCACGACGCGCCGCACCGTCGTGCGGGAAAATGTCGTCGTTGACGAGGACGACGAACAGGCCCAGTCGATCAAACTCACTGTCGAGCCCCTGGCGGAACGCGGCAAGGGCGAACGGCTTTATCTCGTCCTGTTCGAACCGACGGGGCCGGTGCAGCCGCGGTCGGATGTGCGGGGCGAAAACCGTGATGGCGAAGGCGCTGCTGATCTCGAGCGGGAGCTGCGCGAAACGCGGGAGCGACTGCAGTCGACAATCGAGGAGTACGAAACGGCGCTGGAAGAGCTGAAATCGTCGAACGAGGAACTCGTCTCCGTCAACGAGGAGGCGCAGTCGACCAATGAGGAGCTTGAGGCCTCGAAGGAGGAGATGCAGTCGCTCAACGAGGAGCTCAACACGATAAATTCGGAGCTGACCAGCAAGATAGAAGAGCTCGACCGCGCCAACAGCGATTTGCGCAATCTGTTCGAGAGCACGCAGATCGCAACCATCTTCCTCGACCGCAATCTGGTGGTGCGGACCTTTACGCCGGCGGCCTCGTCTTTCTTCAGCCTGCGTCCCTCCGACGTCGGCCGGCCGCTGACCGAGCTTTCGAGCCAGCTCGACTATCCCGAGCTGAAACAGCACATCGATGCTGTCTTCGAAACCGGGGAGACCCTGAACCATCATCTGGCGCGCGACAATCGGGGCCGGTTTTACATGGTTCGCATCAATCCCTATCGCGACAAGGACAACCGGATCCAGGGCGTCGTGGTCACGCTGGTCGATGTCACCACATTGGCCGAGACGGAAGAGCAAAACCGGGTGCTCATTTCGGAGCTGAACCACCGCGTCAAGAATATGCTGGCGGTGGTCGCCAGCATCGCCAACCGCACCCGTGAAAATTCGGAATCGAAGGAAGAATTCGCCGAAGCGCTGATCGGTCGCCTGCACGCCATGTCGCGGGCTTACGGTCTGCTGTCGAAGGAGCGCTGGAAAGAAGCTTCGATCAACGAACTGCTGCATCAGGAACTCGAAGCTTTCAGCATTGACCGGTTCGAACTTGACGGCGCTGAAGTGAAGCTTAGCCCGCAGCAGGGTCTTTCCCTCAGCATGGCCATTCATGAACTGGCGACCAACGCCGCCAAATATGGCGCGCTGTCGAAGCCCGAGGGCAGGGTCGTGCTGAAATGGTCTGGCGAGGGCGATGTTTTCACGCTCGCCTGGCGCGAGAGACACGGGCCGCCGGTCAGAAAACCTGAAGTTAGCGGCTTCGGACTTTCCCTGCTGCAGGGTGAGATCGGATATCGGCTTGGCGGAAACGTCGAGACGACCTTCAACCGTAACGGTCTCGAGGTCCAGATCACATTCCCGATGCTGCGCAAGGAGACGCCGTGACCGACCCGCTGCGCGTTCTGGTGGTCGAGGATGAATGGCTCATCGCCGAGGACATCGCTGCTTGTCTGCGCGATTCGGGACATCAGGTGATCGGCCCGGCCCCTTCGGTGGCGGCGGCCCTTCGTCTTATCGGCGAAAATCCTGTCGACGTGGCGCTGCTGGATGTTCAACTGCATGGCGAAACGAGCCTGGCGATCGCAGAAGAACTAAAAACCCGCCATATTCCGTTCGCGTGCCTGACCGGCTTTGGGCCGCGCGATGTTCCATCCGCGTTCGCCAACGCTAGATTTGTTCGCAAGCCGGCAGATCAGGCGGCCATTCTCAGAGCCTTGGCGGAATTGGTCCCGACGTCCTAGCTCGTTTGCCCTTCAGTCCAGCGGCTTTTCGGTCGGCCGCGGCGTGGCGCCTTGCTGGCGCGGCCGGCCGGCATTGCGGTTGGCCACCGGATTGTCCAGCGGAGCGGTCGAGGGCTTCGAGGCTCCCGCGCTTTTCGGCGTCGGTGGCCTGGCTCCGGCATCCGTATCGTCAGCATCCCGCCTTGGACGTCGCAAGCCAGCGGCATTTGCCTGCCGGATTGCCGGTTTCGATGTGGTTTCATTATTGGCCATGGTGTCTCCTTCCTGCTGCGACGGAAACAACGGAGGCTTCGTTCACCGCTCGCAGCCCTGCGTGTCAACCGCCGGCACGGTGCGAAGTTCCATGACCTGCCGCTGGATGGGAACCATTTTCGATACTGGCTGTTCGGCTCGCAGGAAGGAGCGGGACATGGAGCGACGTAACGCCATACTTTCGCTGGTGATAGCAGCGATCATCATCGTCGGCTTTCTCATCGGCTTTTTGTATGCCGATATGGGCTGGCGCACCTCGCCACTCGAAAGAGCCCAGGAGCAAAACCAGGGTGGGAACGCCCCGGCCGACACCTCGCCTGCCGCGGGCATCGAAAAGAACCCCCAAGAGAATACCGAGATGCCGGATCAGCAATAACCGCGATCTGTCGGGCAGGAACCGGGCAAGCTGGATGGTCTTGCCCAGAACCAATGCATCGGACTTACGGTGGCTGCTGGTACCCGGCTGCCAACGCCGCGGCCTCTTCCCCCGTCGTTGAAATCCCTCCTGCTGATGTAAGCGATTTCTGGCATTTGCGTATCGGCAGCACCGCGTGCTCAGTCTCCGGAGACGAGAGCCGGCCGATCCTGCTGCTTCTTGCCAACGCATCTTGGTTGGCCCTTGCTGCGAGCCACTCTGCCCGCTCCCGCGGCAAGCCGATAAGGCAAATACCAGCGAAGTGCGCCGGCACATCCACCGTCGTGTCGAACACGGCCCATGTGTTGGTAGGCTCCTGAACCGGCAAAAACCTCATAACAGCTCCTGCTAATATATAGCACGAACTTACGGACGAAGCACTGTTCCGGCATCAACCAAACGAAGGAGAATTTTTCGTTTTGCCACGCTGCGGCGCGCTGAGCCTCGCAAATTGATCCACACCGTCTGTATCGCGGCTGCGACGTGGCCGAAAATAGATCTCGACGAGCGAACGCATCCAGGAGCCCGCCAGGCGGCGGCGCTTTTGCGTGTCGGCGATCCGCCTTCAGCCCCATCTCGCGGCGCCTCGGCGTATCCCTTGGGGAAGTGTCAACTGGCCTTAGGAGCGCTGCTCGGAACCAGGAATCCACCCTTTAGCAACTCCAGGGCGTCGAGCGCCTCCTCATCCAGCAAATCTGTCAGAGCCACCCCTTCTGCGAAGACCACCCTATCGTCGTCTATGTCGTAGACCTCCCAAAGCCCTTCCTTGTTCCGTCGAATGGCGTGCCGATGCTCCATAAGCAGACGCTAATTGAGTCGCGGAAATGGTGGCTAGGAAAAATCAGGGGCAGGCCGACATTAGCAGTGGAAAACCTCAGGCGCCCTGACGCGTGATGCATGCGCAAGTCAAGGCTATGCCGGCCGCGCGCGGCCCGAGGGGACCGTATCGACCACGGAAAATAGCCAGGTCGAGAATCCGATTGACGATCATTGCGGACACTCGGCCTCTGATGTAATTTAGGGATCGATCAAGTGAGGAATATACCGCTGTCGCGACGGCTTTTCTCTCTTTTCTGTCTCGGCAGATAGCATGCTCTCTAACGGACCTTGGCACTGCAAGCTGTGTTCTTGTGGTCGCCAGGTAACGACGGTTAAGGGATTTGCCATGCTCCGACGTTGCGGATTCGTTGCGGCCTTGATGCTCGCAAGCGTCGCGACTTTCGATGCTTCTGCAGTCGAACGAAGGGTCGCCTTTGTAATCGGCAACTCCGATTACCAGGAAATCTCGGCCCTCAAGAACCCGGCCAAGGATGTGGTGGACGTGTCCAACACGTTTCGAGCGGCTGGTTTTGATGTTTTCGTCGCGAGCAATCTTACGAAGCTGCAATTTGAAGATCAGTTTCGCAACTATCTTGCCGCCGTGGACGGCGCTGATGTGGCTGTCGTCTACTATTCCGGCCACGGCTTTCAGATCGGCGGCGAAAATTTCCTGATCCCTGTCGATGCCTCGTTGAAGGATGCGGCGGACGTCGAGGTCCAGGCAATCAAGCTGAACGATGTGCTGCAGCAGATGCGTTCGAAATCGAAGATCCAGGTGATCATCCTCGATGCCTGCCGCAACAATCCATTCCCTCGCAAGGACTATTGGCTCAGGGACCAGCTTCTTACCGCCAGCGGCACCGGCCTTGCGCAAGTAAGAAGCTCACTGAACACACTGATTGCTTTCGCCACCGAACCCGGCGCGGTCGCCTATGACGGCGCCGGCGACCTCAGTCCTTTTTCATCGGCGTTTTCTCGTCGCGCGCTCGCCCCAAACCAGGAGATCCGCACGGTCATGTCGGCCGTCCGCCGGGATGTGGTTGAGGCGACCAAGGGCCTGCAAGTTCCCTGGGAGAACTCTTCGCTGATTGACGAAGTCGTTCTGATGCGTCGCATCAGCCGCCCATCGCTGCCGCCGGTATTGGAGAAGGTCGTGCTGTCCGGGGCCGGCCCCGTCGATCTGGACCTCCCGGAACCGGTCCAGGTCGATGGCGGGACAATAACCGTCAGCATCGAAAGACTACCCGCCTTGGGACGCCTGATGCTGGACGGCAAGGTCGTCGAGGCGGGAGAACCGATCCAGGGCAAGGATTTGCCGCGTTTGCAGTTGGATGTCCCCAAGGGAACTGGCGAGCCGGAAGAGATGGATATGCTGGCCTATGCCGCACGCGACAGTTGGGGCGGCGAAGCCAAGGGCATGCTGGTGTTCCGGGTCAAGAGCGGCGAAGGAGCCGAGGGCGAACAGGTGATGGCCTCGCTCGAAGCCGAGCAGAAGCAGCAGGTGCTGCAGCGCGGCATTCATGTCACCGGTGCGGCCGAGGCGATCGAGAACCGGGACGTCGACGTTCCGGTCGGCGTCGGCGCCGTTGCCCTGAACCTCGACGTCCCGACAGACGATGCGGCGGTCAGCCTGAAAGTCACAAACTATCCGGCAACGGGGACGCTCTCCCTGCCGGATCGGACCCTGTCGCCCGAATCGAGCTTGACGGTCGGCGAAGTCGAGGGGCTGCGCTATGAACCCCAGATCGGAGCCAGTGCACCGGTCGAGATCGCCTTCGAAATTCGGGCGGACAGCGGAGCAGCCAAACCCGCCAAAATGAAACTGTCGCCGAGCGTCGATCCATGCGACCTGGCTGCCGGCGAACCTCTCGACCTTCAAGGCGTGGTCCCCGGCCTGCTGCCGAATGAAATCGGCGCCGACGCGGTCAAGCTGTGCGAGGCTGCGGTGAAGGCGTATCCCGATGTCGCCCGCTTCCGTTATGAACTGGGGCGCGCGCTGCTTGCAGCCGGCAAGGTGGACCAGGCCAGGAAAGCGATCCAGCAGGCCGCCGACAGGGGGCACGTGCGCGCGGTGTTCGAGCTCGGCTACCTCCATGCGACGGGAACGGGCCAGGCTGTCGACCGCAAGCAGGCCAACACCTTCTACGCGGTGGCATCCGACAAGGGTGACCCCTACGGCATGACGGCATGGGGTCGTGCCCTGTTCCATGGAAACGGCGTCGAGCGCGACACCGGCAAGGGGCTGGATCTGCTGCTCAAGGCGGCATCGATGGGGCACACCTATGCCATGAACGATCTCGGCGCGATCTTCACCGAAGGCCGCAACGGCGTGCCCGCCGACCAGGCCCGTGCCGTTGCCTTCCTGAAGGCCGGCGTCCAGCGCCAGGACATGTATTCGATGAACTTGCTCGGTCGCAATTACCTCAGCGGTCGAGGCGTCGAGAAGGATCCGAAGGCTGCGCTGGAGCTTTTTCAGAAGGCCGTCGACCTCGGCCAGCCCTATGCGCCGGCCAGTCTTGCGCGCATGTACCGTGATGGCGTTGGCGTCGAGCAGAACCTTGATGAAGCCCAACGCCTGTTTGAACTGGCAACCTCGCGCGGTGACCAGTCCGGCGCCTATGATCGCGCGGCTCTCGAGATGCAAAAGGGCGACCAGGCCGACCAGGCCGTCGCCGTGCGTTTCCTGGCATTCACAGTAGCGCTCGATTTTCGCAATGAGTTGCCTGACGCCCGCGCGACGTTGGCGAAATTCGGGGCCAAGCCGAAAGCGGCGGCGTTGAAGCAGCTGCGTGGGGAACTCAAGTCGAAGATTCCGTTGAGCGGTTCTGTCGACAAGCAACTGGTCAAAGTGGCAAGGGCGGTCTGGGAACAAGCCAATCCGCGTCGGGATTTGTTCTGATCAACAAGGAGGCAATGGTGGGCAGAAATCGAAAGCAGGCAACACTCGGGATAACTCTGTCCATCGCCTTGGCCGGGGTCACGGGCTGCACATCCTGGCCACCCCTTCAACCGACGCCGCTGGTGGCGACGCCAGCACCGGCGCCGAAGGTCGTTCGCAGAGCCCCGGCGCCGCGGAAGGTCGTCAACCCGGCTCCCAAACCGGTAGCCGCCAGGAAAGCGGTTAAACCGGTCGCGGACGAGCCGGCTGCTCCCGTAATCATTCCGACTTCGGGAGGTGGTGGCGGGACTGGCCGGAGTGGGGGGAGT